>JAFZLA010000070.1 GCA_017551705.1 Treponema sp. | reverse complement strand
GTTCTTGCCCAGCCTGTTGGTCACGCAAGTTCCGCTAGACGTCTCGTAGACTAATGACCTGTATCCGCTCCAGCCGCAAAGGCCGAATTTATACGATTTGTAATGCTTCAATTTTTTCGCAAGTTTTTTTGCTTCGTCGGAAACCGTGTCCGCCAGCGCTATCAGAGTTATGTCGCTGTTCTTGTGGCCGCCGTGGGGGCGGACGCGGGCAAGGCCTTGGCTCCACGCTTCTTTGTCAAGTTGAACCAAGCGCTCCGCCGTAAGCTCGTTTTGCGATGAGAAAAAAACGTATTCGTTGGATTCGATGTCCGCTATGCGGGCGGACTTTACCAAAAAGTATTGCTGGGTTTGGGAATGGAATTCGGCAAGGGCGTCGAAGGGCGCGGGCGCGCCGCTTTTTTGGACATTGTAATAGCGCTCGAATTTTGTTAAAAATGTCTCCAACGCGTCATTGGCGCCTTTGCCAAGTGTTTTCATTGACGCTTATTATATTAAGTATTGTTAAAGTTTGTCAACCCCGTCGCCTGCCCAGTCAACCGCGCCAATATGCAAAAAAAAACGCTCTCGGGAAAATCGAACGGCCTTTCTCGCGGTTGCGTCTTTTGGGGCGTAACCGCAAGATTAACGCGCAAAGCGAGCGGCCGTCCGCATTTTCCCTACGCGTTTTAATTGCTTCAAAAGCGGTTGGCCGGTCAGGCGTAATAGAAGCAGTAAAAAAAACACGCGAAGGCGCGGGGCGGCAGGCGGCGACACTCTGCTTGCGCCGCCGCAATGCGGCTGAGTAAATAGTTTCAAGCGCAAGCAGTGTGGAGCGACGATATCTAGCGGCGCCGATCTGACGAACCGCAACTGGGAGTGTTTTTTTGTTATTGAATTTATTTTGTGGTTGCCCGGTCAACCGCAAACTACGATTTCTTCTTCCAGGTCAAAGCCGAAGCGCTCTTTGGCGCGGGATTTGCAGAGGTTGATTAGCGCTAGGACGTCGGCCGCGGTGGCGCCGCCGTTGTTGATTATGATGTTTCCGTGGAAGGGGGCGATTTGAGCGCCGCCGGAGCTGGTTCCTTTAAGGCCCAGTTCGTCGATGATTTTACCGGTGGGGCGGCCAAAGGCGCGGTTGTTCTTAAAGACGCTTCCGGCGCAGGGCGCTTTGTAGTGGCCCTTGTCCTTGCGGGCTTGGATGTAGGCGGCGCCTTTTTTGGCGCTTTCGTCCGCGCTTCCCTTAGAAAGAACGAATTCGGCGCTTGTTACGATGCGGCCGGTTCCGGTAAAGGGGGATTTTTTGTATTGCCAGTCGCTGGGGGAAAAGGCTTGCGATTTTTGGACATAAGCGGACGCGGCCACTTCCCATTCAAGCCAAGAGATTTTTGCCGCGACTTGCGAGATTTCCTTGTCAAAGCAGCGGGCGTTCATGTAGGCCGCGCCGCCGACGGTTCCGGGAAGGCCCGCAAATTCTTCAAGGCCAGTCAGGGCCTTTTCTTGCGCGAAGGAGACTAGGGCCGCCATGCTGGCTCCGGCCTTGGCGCGGATTGTGGCCGCCGCGCCGTTTTGGGCTTGAAAAGTCGCGCTGTTTTGCGGGGCGGCTTCTTGGGCTTGCGCGCCTCTTTCTATTATGGAAATGTCTGACAGTTTTTTGGTGGAAACGACGATTCCGTCAAAACCTGAGTCGGCAAAAAGGACGTTGGTTCCGCCTCCAAGGATAAAAGTAGGAGCGGATTCTTTTTTGGCCGTTGTCAAGACTTCCGCAAGCGCCTCCTCGTCCTGGGGCTCGACTAAAAGCGAAGCTTTTCCGCCAATCTTAAATGAGGAGCGGGCGGCCAGGGATTCGTCAAAAAAAAGGCCGATTTTTGCGTTTTGCTTGAATCTTTGGGCGATTTGCGCTATATTATACATTTAGATTATTATATCCAAAAATACGCTTTTTTGCAAGGCAGGAAATTATGGCGCTTAAATTGTTCAACACTATGGGCAAAAAAATGCAGGAATTTGTTCCGCTCCAAGAGGGCTTTTGCGGCTTTTACGGATGCGGCCCCACGGTTTACAACTACGCCCACATCGGAAACCTGCGCGCCTACGTCTTTTTGGACACGCTTGACCGAACCTTGACCTTTTTGGGCTACAAAAAAAAGCACGTGATGAACATCACCGACATCGGCCACTTGACAGGCGACGCCGACGACGGCGAGGACAAAATGCTCAAGACCGCCAAGGAGCGAAAGCAGTCGGTTTTGGACATCGCCAAATTTTACACGGACGCTTTTTTTAACGACATTGACCGCTTGAACATTCTGCGACCCGACGTGGTTTGCAAGGCCACCGACCACGTTTCCGAAATGATAGAGCTTATTAAAAAAATCGAGGCCAACGGCCACACATACATGGCCGGCGGAAACTTGTACTACGACGTTTCAACCTACAAGGACTACGGAAAGCTTGCCAACCTCAATCTTGACGACTTGCAGGCCGGAGCGGGAAAGCGCAAGGTGGTCGTCGTTGACCAAAACAAGCGCAACCCGCAAGACTTTGTGCTATGGTTCACCAAGAGCAAATTTGAGGACCAGGCTCTTGTTTGGGACTCGCCTTGGGGCAAGGGCTACCCTGGCTGGCACATCGAATGCTCGGCCATGAGCATGAAGTATCTAGGAAAGCATTTTGACATTCATACAGGCGGAGTGGACCACATTCCCGTTCACCACACAAACGAAATCGCGCAGTCCGAAGGCTCCTTTAGCGACGAGGACAGAGCCGCGGGCCCTTGGGTAAACTATTGGCTTCACAACGCCTTTTTGGTGATCGAAGGCGCCACCAAGATGAGCAAGTCAAGCGGAAACTTTTTGACCTTGCAGTCGCTGGTGGACAAGGGCTACGACCCCTTGGACTACCGATATTTTCTTTTGGGCGCGCACTACCGAAGCCCCGCCAACTTTAGCTGGAATTCGATGGATTCGGCCAAAAATTCGCGCAAGGCTCTTGTCCAGCGCGCGGCCAAGGTTGTGGAAGCGGCGGGCGGAAAGGCGGCGGCTTCTTTGGGCGACAAAGCCTCCGAGACTTTGAAAAAGTTCACCGCCGCGATAGAAAACGACTTGGGAACTCCGGCCGCGCTTGGCGTTTTGCAAACCGCTCTCAAGGACGGCGAGGTTCCCGCAGACCAAACTTTGGCCTTGATGCAAAAGATGGACGCTGTTTTGGGTCTAAAGTTGGAAGAATGTGCCAAGGAGAGCCTAAAAAAGCCCGCAACTGAGGTGAATTCCCACGAGGGCGACCCTGAGGCGGCTGAGATTGACGCTTTGGTTGCCGAGCGAGGCGCCGCCAAAAAGGCCAAGGACTTTGCCCGCGCCGACCAAATTCGTGACGAATTGGCAGCCCGCGGAATAGTGATTGTCGACACGCCCAATGGCGTTGTTTGGAAGAGGCAGTGAGGCGCCGGCCTGTCATAAAATTGACACATTTTTGTTGTAACAAAAAGGCTTTTAGATGGTTAAAGATATAAGCGAGAATCAGAGCGAAACTACCGCCCTCAACGCCGCGGACGAAAGGGATTTTAAGAAAATCTACGACGCGACTTTTTCCTTGCTCTTCAAGGTTTCTTACAGAATCGTGAACGAGGAAGAGGCCGCCGAAGATTTGGTCCACGATTCCTACATCAAGGCGAACGAAAAGGCGATGCAGTTTCCGACGATAAACGACGCGACATTCTGGCTTATCCGGGTTGTCAAAAACGCGTCGCTCAACTACGTCAAGCGCAAGGGCCGCGAAAAGAAAGCCTTGCAGCGGGAATTTTACGAAGACCGCAGGCAAGTGACCAGCGGCGAGACTGACGCTTTGCGGGCGGAAACGATTGAGAAAGCAAAGGAAGCTTTAAAGCAGCTGCCTGAAAACCTTCGCGAAGTTCTGATTCTGCGCGAATACGCCGACATGAATTACAAGGAAATCGGCAAGGCCTTGGGAATTACCGAAGGCAACGTTAAAGTGCGAGTGTTTAGGGCGCGAGAGGCGCTTTCAAAGATTATAGGAGAAGAAGATGTTTCATTGTCCTGAGAACGACATTCATTCAATTTATCTCGACGGCGAGCTGCCTCAAAATTTTGTCAAGGACTATGAGGCTCATTTGGCCTCTTGCGAGAAGTGCCGCGCAAAGCTTGAAAAGCTAAAAAAGATTCACGCGGCTTTCGCGGTGGACTCCAAGTCGCTTGACGTTGACCAAGCATTCAAGGCGCAAAGCTTTGAGCGCTTGCAAAGCCGCATGCGCTTCTCCAAAGTCGTCAAGGCTTCAGAGCCCAACAAGAACATTGTCCGCCTTGGCCAGTTTGTTCCTCTTGCCACCGCGGCCGCCGCGGTGTTCGCGCTTGTCCTTCCTGTAAGGATGAAGGCCGGACAAAACAGGCAAAATCTTGACGAAAGCGTTTTGGCCGTCTCGGCGGTAAAGCCCAACAAGGCCATCGCCGACAACAACATCATAGTTGACGGATCGATTTCTAACGTCGCGCTTAGCCCCAACGCCGAGGCGCCTCTTTCAATCAAGGCCAGCGACTTTGAAAGCCTTAAGAGCGAAAATCCCGAACAAGAAGACGGATTGACAATCAGCGTCACAAAGCTTACAAACTTAAATTCAATTTCGGCGTCAAACGTTTCAAACGCGCGCCTTGACGCTTTGGACTTCTTAAAGTGAACCGCTTTGCCTACATTCTTCGAAAGTCTCCGATAGCCCGCCTGTTCGCATTTGCGCTTGCGATTGCGGCGGGCGTTTTGTTGCTTTTGTTTTTGACGCGTTCAGTTTTGCGAAAGCCTGTCCTGACAGAAATCGCTCCCAGCGTAGGCGCTCCGGGCGACGTTCTTATTTTGCGGGGCCAAAACTTTGGTTCCTCAAGGGGCTTTGGCTATGTTGAATTGTGCGGAAACCGCCTTACCGAAAGCAGCTACGTTTCTTGGGACGACGACTTGATTAAAGTTATCGTTCCCGGAAACACCGAAGACGGCTTGGTTTACATCGTGACCCGCGCGGGAAAGTCCAACCCAGAATTTTTTGCAAACGAATTGGCGATTCCTGTTGAGATGCCAGAAAACCCGATGTTCAGCGTTCCTATCATAAGCGAACTGTCCGTCACCGAAGCCTTTGTGGGCCAAGTCCTTACGATTTCGGGAAGAAACTTTGGTTCCAACAGGGGAGAGTCGAACGTTTATTTTACGACTTACACGGGAAGCGAGCGGGAAGAAAAAATTCCTGACTTGACCACAGCGGGAGTGGCGTCGGACAAAAAATTGTATCCGGGATTTGTAAGCCCCTGCGAAGCCGACTTTGACTTTGAGTATTGGAGCGACAACGAAATCCGCGTAAGGGTTCCCGAGGGAGCGGCCAACGGATCGGTCTTTGTTGCCACAAACGAAGGCCGCTCGGTTTTGCAGCCCTTTGCGATAAAGAGCCGCGCCGGCGTAAAAAATCTTTCAAGCCAACACACTTACTTGATTCAAGTGGGAGCGGACTTTTACAACATAAAAGGCTCCAACGACGCGGCCGTTACAATTCACTTGCCGCGCCCGATAACTTATTCTTGGCAGCCGCAAGCGGTTTTGACAGAGAGCGTTCCTGAACCGGCGCTCTTGGAATACAGGGGCTCTTCGATTTTCCAAATGACTCCTGCCGACAAAACTTCGGCAAAGAACTCCACCGGCGCGCGGCAAAATTTTGTCGTCACCTCTTGCGGAATTGAATGCGAGATTTGGAAGGATTACGTAATGCCCTTTAGAGAAAAGGACAGAATGCTTTACAAGACCTACACCCGCTCGGACGAAATCGTTCCCTCAAACAAAAAGGCGGTTGTGGACTTGCTTCCGCAAATTATTTTCCAAGTAAAAAATCCCTATCGCCAGGCCGAATTGGTGTTCGACTACTTTGTGGACAACTACAGCGTCCTGCCAAAAATTCGTAACGGAGACGCAGATCCCCTTGACTTGATAAAGCGAAAGAAGGGCGACGCCTACGACTTTGCCGTTTTGTACGCGGCCTTGCTTAGGGCTGCCGGCGTTCCTTGCAGAATCCTGAGCGGAATTTTAATCGACGCGGACAAGCACTCAAGGAACCATTGGTGGAACGAATTTTATCTTGAGGATTACGGCTGGGTTCCCGTTGACACCGCTTTGGCCGCGGGAATGGACTTTAAGCCCTTCCAGGGGGAGCATGTTGCGGGCAAGCCTTATTTTGGAAACATTGACGCGCAGCGCGTTGCCTTTTCTTTGGACTACAAGGTTCTCAAGCAGTCCTTGCTGAGCAACAAGACGGTAAGCATGCCGCGCTCCTTTGCCTTGCAGTCGATTTGGGAAGAGTCCAGCGCCGACGTCGAAAGCTACAGTTCGTACTGGATAGTTCCCGCAGTTTTGGGAATATACTAAGGAGGAATAAAATGGTGACTAAAGTTTTGTCTGTCGGCGGATCGATGATCGCGCCTGACAAGCCCGACGTTGAATTTTTGGCGGCCTTTGTAAAGATGGCCAAGGAATGGCTGGCCGCCGATGACAGCCGCCGCTTGATTTTGGTCGCCGGAGGCGGCGCTCCCGCCCGCGTTTACCAAGGCGCTTACAAGGAAGTTTGCGCGGCCACATCGCAAGAGATGCAAAACGAGGCCGCCGACTGGATAGGAGTTATGGCCACCCGCATCAACGCGCAGCTTTTAAAGGCTTCGTTTGGTTCCCTTTGCCAAAACGACGTTGTGACAAACCCCACCGCCGACATAGATTTTAAGGGAAAGGTTTTGGTGGCCAGCGGCTGGAAGCCCGGCTTTTCCAGCGACAACGACGCAGTTTTGTTGGCGGAAAAATTTGGCGCGGACACTGTGGTCAACCTGAGCAACATCGAAAAAGTCTACACCGACGACCCCCGCAAAAATCCCGACGCAAAGCCGCTTGACCAAATCTCTTGGGCGGACTTTAGAAAGATGGTCGGCGACGAATGGGTTCCCGGAAAGAACGTTCCCTTTGACCCTGTTGCCAGCAAAAAGGCCGCCGAGCTTGGCCTTACCGTGATTTGTTCCGCCGGAAAGAACAACGCCAACACCAAGAACATCCTGGACGGCGCCCCTTACGTCGGAACTACAATCAAGTAAAGAGTCAAATAAAGCGTTCTATAAATCACGCGGCCGGTTTTCGGCCGCTTTTTTTTATTTTTTTTCAAAATTTGCGCAAATTTTTTTAAAAAAAAGTCTATCTTATATGTATGGAAAAACAAAAATTAGATTTGCGCGAGCGGGTTTTTGCCCGCGGCTTTTCTTATCCAAGCGACGCCGAGCTTTTGATGCTCATTTTGGGGAGCGGAACCAAGGCCCTGCCTGTGGAAGAGATCGCCTACAAGATGATGGACAAGATTGAGTTTGGCGGAGAAAAAAGCCTTGTGGACGCGTTCCTAAAAATTCCAGGCGTCGGTTTGGGAAAGGCTCTGGCGGTCGCGGCCGCTTTGGAATTTGGAAGGCGCAGGGCCTCCCACCTTAACGCTGTGATAAACCAGCCCCAAGACTTGCTGCCCTTTGTAAAGCAATACGCCTTTAAGTCCAGCGAGCATTTTGTCGCAGTCCTTCTTTCGGGGGCCAGGGAAATAATAAGCCAAAAGCTTGTTGCCATTGGGAACTCCAACAGCGCGATAATCAATCCGCGCGAAGTTTTTTTTGACGCGGTCCAAGCCAAAGCCAGCGCCGTAATTTTGGTGCACAACCATCCGTCTGGAATCGCAAGTCCAAGTCCGGACGACATCGAAACCACCAAGCGCCTTTGCTCCGCGGCTGACATTTTGGGAATCAGCGTCCTAGACCACATCATCATCACCAAAGACGAATATTTTAGCTTTAAGGAACACAATATGTTGAAAGAAGCGGCGTAATTTAATAAAATGAAAGAATGATAGGACAAAAAGCTTTAGAACATATAAGCCGCGGCTGTTTGGTCCGCGCCGTCATTTTTGCCGCCTTCTTCGTGGTGACGCTGGCTCTTGCTTCTTGCGCGAGCGGCCCAAACCAAGCGCAAGGCAAAGAGGTCGCGGACTTTTTGCAAGAGCAAGACCAGGCGCGCGCGGCTGCCCAGCAATTGTCAGGCGACCAGTTCTTTGCGCCAGAGCGTTTTGAGGAGATCGCGGCGGGGCAGAGCGCGGCCACCTTTAAGACAAGCAAGCCCAAGTGCGCTCTTTACATTAACGGAGAGTACCACGGCTTGACGCCATTGAAGGCGGCGGGCCTTGTCCCCGGCCGTTACGCCGTTCAAATTAAAAGAGAGGGTTACAAAACTGTGAACATCGCGATTCAAGTTAAGGACGGAATATCAGATTATTATTACATCGAGATGGAAACCGACGACGAGCCAACTACTCAAGGGCAAAGCCAAGAAACGCCGGAACTTTGACGTAGTTCCTATAGCCCAAAACCGACTTTCCGTTTACGCAAAATTGTGTGGAAGATCCGCCGTCAAACTGCATGGCGTTTTGACAGCCAAGCGCGCGCAAAAAGTCGGCGCATTCCATATAAGTTAGGCCTGAGCTTTTTGCAGGATTCTCTCCTTCGACGGCGATGGCGTAAAGCGTTTGGCCGCTTGCGTCCAAGCCGACGGCGGTGCGGGAGTCGCGCAATTCCTTGAACTGAATTATTTTTTTGTCCTTTAGTATTTGCCAAAAGCCGCCGGCGGCGTATTTGACGTCCGCCAATTCCTTGTCCTTTTGCGAGGCAAAAATCCGCGCGCAACGTTCCGAACTTTCCGCTCCGTCTTCAAAGCCGTAAAAGGCTATGGCGCAGTAGCCAGCCAGCGCCCTTGAATAAAGCGCTCCGTCGTTTACGCAAAGGCCTGCGGTTGAATGCTTTTTGTCGTTTTTGGTTTGATGGATATAAAAAGGCGTTGTGTTGAAGGCCAAGATCGCGCCGTTTTGTTTGGCAAACTCTTCGGCGTAAAAAATGTCGCGGGACTTTTCTTTTTTTGGAAGCAGCTTTAATTTTAGGCCCGGCGCGGTCAAGTCGATTTTGGCGCAATGGATTGTCAGCTGGCTTTCGCGGTAGTCTGCGGTCTGGATGGCGGCGCAATTTTCCAGCGGCTTCCATTCAACTTGAACGGAAGAAAAATCACGGGCGCGCGCGTTTGGCAAGGCCGACGATTGGCTTGCAAAGAGAAAAAATAGAAAAAAAACGGCCAAAAAATACCATGCGGCGCGCTTTGAGAAAGTCATACTATATTATCGGTGTTTTTGCGGCCGCTTTTTAGGAAAAAGGGCGGGGCCTTTTGACTTGCCAAGCCCTCCAGGGCATAAAAAAACCGCCTGCTAGAGGCGGCTTTTTGAATGATTAGTAAGACGCTCGGCTGTCGTGCGGCTTGCGGTTCTTTTTCATAAGCTTGCGAGCCAAGGTCTTGTTCTTGCGGTTCAAGATTGTTGAAGGCTTTTCGTAGTATTCGCGCTTTTTCCATTCGCGGATGATGCCTTCTTTTTCTACCATTCTCTTAAAGCGTTTGATCGCTTTTTCAAGATTCTCTGAATCTTCAACTAAAATTGTTGCCATTGTTTTCACCTCCTTTTTGCGGAGTTCCGTCAAGTCCGTCCATTATGACAGAAAAGCAATAATTAGTCAACCACTAAAATCTTGGATTTTGTCAAAACCTGGTTGCCGCTTTCTGTGATGAGGACGTCGTTTTCAAGGCGGACGCCGCCTAGGTCGGGGTCGTAGAGGCCGGGCTCCAAGGTGACAATCATTCCTGGCTTAAATAGGCATTCCGAGTCGGCGCGCTGGCGGACAAAGGGGGCTTCGTGGATTTGGAGGCCGATTCCATGTCCTAGTCCGTGGGGCATGGACCTTCGCGCCTTTGCAAAAACTTCGTCGGCCTTTGCGGCGGCGGCTTTTACGGGAACGTCCTTTTTGTAAAGTTCAAGGCATTCGTTGTAGGCTTTTTGAACCAAGTCCAAAAGCTTTTTTTGTTCCGCGCTCAGTTTTCCCTTGGCCACTGTAAGCGTCGTGTCGCTTGTGTAGCCCTTGTAGACAACGCCAAAATCAAGGATGCTAAGGCCCTTTGCTGGCCACGCTCCCGCCGTGTATCCTGGAAAAGCGTGGATGGCAAAGCTGCGTTCCGGGCCTGCCGCCAGAGTGTCAAAGCCAGTCCTTTCGCAGCCGCGGGCACGGCACTCGCGTTCTATCAAAAGCGCCACGTCGGTTTCGGTCTTGATTTTTCCGGCCTTAATTTGCTTTTCGATTTGGGCGATGATAAGGTCGCCGACGCGCGCTGCTTCTTTTACGCATTCGATTTCGTATTCGTCTTTGCATTGGCGCATTTCTTGGGCGTAGGAATGGACGCCCTTTTCTTTGCACAGAACGTCGTAAATGTTAAGCTCGTCAACGTACTCCAAAAACTTGGGGTAGGGGGTGGCTGGGCTGATTTCGATTTTTTGGCTTGAAAATTTCATCGTTCCCAAGACAGCCTTGATGGCGCGCAGGGTGTTGCGCTCGTATCGGGTGGAAGGAATTATCTTGTCCACAAAGGCGTTTTGCCGCGCCAAGTTATCGTCCCAGGGAATCAAAACGCAGGCGCCTGATTGGTTTATGACAAGCGCGGCGTCGCTGGGGTGGCCCGAAAAATATCGGACGTTTGGGTCGCGATGGTCTTCGCTGTCCTCAAAAATCACCGCGTCAATGTTCTCGGACTTCATTTTTTGGATGAAGCGCTCGCGTCTGTCGGAATATATTTTTATAAGCTGGTCTTTTGTTCGTTCTTTCATATTCCGCTTATTCTAGCGCAAACGGCGCTCTGTGTCAAAAGCGGCGCTTTCGGCGCAAGATTTGCATAGCGGCTTGGTCGCGGGTGGCAAGCAAAAGCAGCGCGCCTATAGCGGCAAAAATCAAGGCCGTCAACAAAAGAGGGATTCCGTTCCCCAAAAGACGGCCCATGCCTGCGAAGCGCTCGACAAAATATTTGTGCGCGAACCATGCGGGGACGCTTGCGGCTAAAGAAAACAAAATCATTTTTAGCGAATACAAAATCGTTTGGCGGACGGCTTTTCCGACATCGATGCTTTGCAAGCGGCGCAAAAAGACAAAGAGCGCGATTGTGTTTACAAGGCTCGCGGCGCTAAGGGCAAAGGCGATTCCGCCGCCGCTCCACTTGAACGAAAGCGCGAACGCCAGCGTTATGTTGACGGCGAATCCTATGATTCCCGCAACTGTCGGAAGCTTGGTGTTGCCCTGCGCGTAAAAGGCCGGCGAGATGATTCTGTTGGCCGCAATGAAGAATAAGCCCGCGATATGGAAGGTGAAGGCGCGCAAAGTTAGCGCGACAGAGTTTTCGTCAAAGCGCTTTGTCTTGTAAACAAGCTGGATTATTTCTTGTCCTGTGATGAGCGAGTAAAAAGTTATCGGAATTGTTATCAAGGCGATGATTTTTATGGCCCACGTAAGCATCGAATTGTATTCTTCCCAGCGCCCGCTCTTGGCGTAGGCCGACAAGTCCGGCAATATCACCGTTCCGATTGAAACTGCAAAGACTCCCAAAATCAATTCTTGCAGGCGCAAGGAGTATTGAAGGCTTGAGACGATTCCCTCTCCGGCGCGGCCAGCGAGCGCGGTGCTTACCATGTCGTTGATTTGGTAGCTTGCCATTCCGATTATCGTAGGAACTATCAGCGCCACCACTTGCCGCGTTCCCGGATTTGTAAAGGCTTTTTTAAGGCTTGTAAAGCGCATGGGCCAGCCGGCCTTTGCCACAAACGGAAGCTGGAAGGCGGCTTGCAAGCAGCCTCCAACCAAAACGCCGACGGACATCGCCCGCGCGGGATTTTCCATTTTGCGCGAAAGAATGTAGGTTCCAAAAATGACGCAAAGGTTAAAAAGGATTGGGGTAAAGCCGCTTGGCAAAAATATTTTTTCGCCGTTAAGGATTCCCTGAAAGCAAGCCGCAACCGATATGACAAACAAGTAGGGGAACATTATGCGGGTAAGCAAGGCGGTCTCGGCGATAAGAGCGGCCTCGTCTCCTTTGACAAAAATGCGCACGATAAGGGGCGCCACAAGGATTCCAACGCAAACGACGCTGGCTGTCAAGAACGAAATCAAGGTGAACGTGGCCCGAACAAATTCCAGCGTCTCTTCCTTGCTCTTTTTGTTTTCCAAGTAGCCGCGGAAGGTGGGGATAAAGGCGACGGAAATCGAGTTTTCGGCAAAAAGGCGGCGCAGCAAATTGGGAATCAAAAAGGCGATTCCAAAGGCGTCGGCCAGCGCGCTGGTTCCCAAAAAGCGGGCCTTGGTCATTTCGCGGACCAAGCCCAAAACGCGCGAAATCAGGGTCAAAAAAGAAAGCTTTATGCCGGAGCTTACTAAATTTTTTTTCATGTTGCCATTCTAGCGCATTTTTTGTATAATGGCAAATATGAACGCGATTATCACCGTAGTCGGCTCGGACAAAGTCGGCATCGTAGCCAAGGTCACAAGTTTTTTGGCGGAACATTCGGCCAACATCATTGACATCACCCAGTCAATCCTTTCGGGCAACTTTGTCATGATGCTTATGGTCAACCTTGACAAGGCCGACCTTACAATCGACAGCTTTAGGGACAAAATGCTTGAATTGGGAAAAAGCATCGGCGTTGAAATCAACGTGATGAACGAGGCCGTCTTTTCCGCGATGCATAGAGTTTAGAAGCTAATTATTTCTTCGTACAGGCCGATGGCGAATTGGTCGGTCATTCCGCTGATGTATTCAATCAAGCACTTTTGCCAGGACTCGTCGTTTGTTATGTCAAAGACTTGGGGCGTGGCGTAGCGCAAGAGGCGCTTGCGGTCGGGCTGCTTTATCGGCGCGTAGTTTGTGTATTTTACAAGCCAGTCTTCAAAGTTTTCCAGCAATGTCGGGAAATACCTTAGCGCGTTGTAAAGGCGGCCCCTTTGTGCGTAGATTTGCGTTCTTGTCAAAGTGTTGTAAATCGTTTCTATCACATTGCGCGCGTAGTTTTGGAATTCCTTGAGCCGCCAGTGCGTGTAAATTTTTGAGTAGCTGAACTTGTGCAATTCCACGATGAACTTAAAGTATTCGTCGCTAAAGGTTATTCCGCGCTCCGGGTCGCTTTGCTCGCACAAGTCGACAATCATGTCGTTTATCAAGACTGTCGTGTTCACCGCCTTTCCGGACCTTAGCGCTTTTTGTCCCTTTCCCTCAAAGCCAAGGCTGCTGCCTACTATGTCGCGCAGCATTCTGTAGGAACCCATGTCCAAAAGGTGGTAGGTTCGGGCGTCTTCCAAATCGCGGCCAAGGAAAGAAATTTTGTCCGAAACTTTTACCACACAGCCTTCCCAAGTGTAGGGCTGCAAAAGTCCCGGCCGCTTTATTGTGTACAAGTCGATCGGGTCGTCGCGGGGAATGATTCCCTGCTGGTGGATCTCTCCGCAGTGGCTGATAAGGCCGTCGCGGACGGCGTAAGTCAAGTCAAGGTTTCTGTGGACGCCTTCGGGGTCGGAGAGCGTTTCGATGTAGTCGGCAAAAAAGAGGCTGTTGCGCTCGTGCCAAAATTTTTTGGGCGCGCCCGCTCCTTCTTTTTGCTTTAAAAGGGAATTGAGGCATTCCTCTCCAAAGTGTCCGAAGGGCGCGTGGCCTATGTCGTGGCCAAGGGCGATGGCTTTTGTAAGCTCTGTGTTGAGTCCAAGATATTTTGAGATTGTAGTCGCCACGCTGGCCACGTGTTGGACGTGCTCCATGCGCGTGCAAATGTGGTCGTTGCGCGGGGCGAAAAACACTTGCGTCTTGTGCTTTAGGCGGCTGTAGGCCTGGCAGTGGAGGATGCGGGTGTAGTCGCGCTCAAATTCGCTGCGAATGTCGTTTCCGCGCTCGTAAAGGCTGGAGGAGCGCTTTGTCGCTTCCTGCCATTTTGGCGAGCCAAGGACAGTGGCCGCTCCCTTGAATGAGTCTTTCATTGTTCGCCCAAAACTATGCGCTCCAAATTGGGCGCCGCCGCTTTGAGGCATTCAATCAAGTCAGGGTTGAAGGCTCCGCATTCTCCGTTTAGAATCATGTCGATCGCTTCTTTGTGGCTGTATGCCTTTTTGTAAACGCGCTTGGAAACCAAAACCTCGTAGGCTTCGGCAAGGCCTACCAATTGGGCGCTGATTGGAATTTGGTTTTCTTTGAGTCCCTCGGGGTAGCCGTTTCCGTCAAAGCGCTCCATGTGGCTTCTGCAAATTTCTTTTGCGAATGTCGCGAAGGGTTCGGGCGTTCCTTGAATTCGGTTCAAAAGTTTGGCTCCCTCGGCCGGCGCCGCGCGAATCACTTCCATTTCTTGAGGATCGAGCTTTTGCGGCTTTGTCAAAATTTCGTCGCGGACAAAGATTTTTCCCAAGTCGTGAACTACGCTCGCGTTTGCGATTGTTTCGATGATGTCGTCCTTAAGTCCGTATTCAGGATGCTCCCAAGCGAATTGATTTGCCAACTCCTTTACAACTAGGCGCGTTCTGTACACATGGTCGCTTTCTTCTTTGCTTCGGCTTTCGATAACTTCGCACATGTTGCCAATCATCGTTCCGACCGCTGTGTTCGTGTCTTCGCGCTGCATTTGGAGCATTTGGTCAATTTGGATTATGTCGGAATCGTTTTGCTTTTTTGCCTCGAACAATTCTATCATGTTTTGCACGCGGCGCTTGATTATCATTGTGTTGAAGGGCTTGGGAATCACGTCAACGGCGCCGTAGTCGTAGGCGCGCTCGATGACGTTGCTTGTTGCGTCGGTCGTAATCAAGAACACCGGGATTCTTTGAATCAAGGTGTTGATGTTCAGTTCCTGCAAAACGCCAAAGCCGTCCATCTCGGGCATTATGATGTCCAAGAACACAGCCGCGATCTCGTCTTTGTTTTCATTTATTTTTTTTAGTCCAACGGAACCGTTCTCGGCCTCAAGCACTTCGTAATCGTTTTTGAAGGCTTCTCCCAAAATAACTCTGTTCAACTCTACGTCGTCGATGACGATCACTTTTTTCTTTGTCATGTCTCACTCCACTTGCGACAACACGTCGCATACTTTATCCATTTCGGCCAAAACAGTCGGGATGCCTTGGCGCGCTCCGTCGTAATCCTGAGCCCTGATTGCGGTCACGACTTGCGAGCAGGCGGCGAACAAGGCCTCAAAGCCAAAGTTTCCGCTTGTTCCTTTTAAAGTGTGAACGTCCGCAAGAATTTTGTCCCAATTCTCAGTTTTGCAAGAATCTTTTACCGCTTGGATTGTCGCGTCTTGGGGAAACTTGAGTATGAAAGTTTCCATAAACTCTTGGTTGCCCGAAAAACGCTCCAAAACCTCTTGCGGCTTGGGTATTAACTTTTGTATAGCCTCTCCAATGGTCATTCTACTATTTTAACATGGCTTTTTGCGTTTGTCCACAATAAAATGCGATTAAGGTCTTTCAATCACCGGCACGAGCGGACGCCTTCTTCGACGGCTCTTTTGTTGAGCTCAAGAAACTCTGGCTTTACAAGGCGCTCCAAGGCGGACAAAATTTCGGCTTTGGAGACAAGGCCTGTTTTGGAGGCCGCTCCCAGCAAAATCATGTTGACGGCCTTGGCGCTTCCAAGGTCCGCGCTGATTTTTTCGGCGTCGACGCAAATGACGTTGGCCTTTAGCGCCTTTAAATAATCCAGCATTTTTTGAGAGTCAAAGCTTTTTCCCATGACGCTGGCCGTAGTCGGTTGGACGATTTTTTTGTTCACCACAACCGTTCCGCCTTTTTTAAGAAAGGCGATGTTTCGGACAGCCTCGGCGGCTTCAAAGGCTATGATTATGTCGGCGCGGCCGGCAGGAATTAGCGGCGAATAGGCTTCCTTTCCAATGCGAACATGGCTTGTGACAGATCCGCCGCGCTGGGCCATTCCGATTGTCTCGGCCGAAAGGACTTGCTTTCCCTTGGAGAGCGCCGCCTGCGAAAGAACTTTTGCGGCGAGAACAGTTCCTTGGCCTCCGACTCCGCATATCAAAACATTTTGTGTCATTGTATCGCTCCAGTTGGGCAGAGGCCCTTGCATAGTCCGCAGCCTGAGCACAGCGATCCGTCTATGACCGCTTTCTTTTTGTCAAAGCTGATGGCCGGGCAGCCCAATTCCTTGGCGCACTTTTGGCAGCCCACGCATTTGGCCGCGTCGATTTTTTTTGCGCCCGGGAATTTGTATCCAAGCTTGGCCGCGATCGAAACGCAGGGCGCCTTGAAAATGATCGCGCTCACGCCTTCGGCCTGGCTGGCTTCTTTTACGGCGGCAACGGCTTTTTCTTGGTCAAAGGGGTCGACTTGGATTATCGGGCTGACTCCGATCGCCTCCAAAATTTTTGGGATTGAAATTTTTTGGACGATCTCTCCCATCATCGTCTTTCCTGTTCCGGGGTGGGGCTGGTGGCCTGTCATCGCCGTCGTTGAATTGTCCAGGATGCAAATCGTCTGCCGGCTTTTGTTGTAGACCGCGTTGACCACGCCGGTCATTCCGCTTGCAAAGAACGTGGAGTCGCCGATAAAGCTAAAGCATTTGCGGTCGGGCTCGGCGCGGAAAAAGCCTTGCGCCATCGTTATGTCCGCTCCCATGCAAAGGCAAGTGTCGGTCATGTTAAGCGGCGCGGCGTTTCCCAAAGTGTAGCAGCCTATGTCGCCGCAGTAGACTGTCTTTTGGCCCTTCATCGCTTTTTTTACCGCGTAGAACGAAGCCCTGTGGGGGCAACCCGCGCACAAGACCGGCGGCCTGATCGGCAGTTCTGGTTTTTGGACTTTTTTTTGCGCCGCGCTTTTTGGGCCGGCAATTTTTAGCGCGTTCATAATAATTTCTTTTATTATGTCCGCCCCAAGCTCGCCCGCCGCGGGAACAGTTTTGTCAAATTTTCCGCGGACGGCGCATTTGATTTTTTCTTTTCCGCAAAGCTCCAAAAGCGCGCTTTCCAAAAATGGGTCAAGCTCTTCAAAGACTATGACTTCTCTTTTGTCCAAAAGAAATTCGCGCGCGAGAGGATCTGGGAAGGGGTAGGGCGTTCCGATTTTTAGGACGCGGGCCTCTTGAATTTTTTTGTTGTTGGGAAAGTCCGCCTTTAAAATTTCCAGCGCTTCCATAAGGTAGCAAAACGAAATTCCGCCCGCGACAAAGGCCGCTCCTTTAGATGCGGATTTTGCCGCGCCTTTCGCGCCGTTTGAAAGGCTGATTTCCTTGTTGAATTTTAGGGCCGAAAATTTTTTTGGAAGAACGTTCAAGTCGCGCTCAAAAATTTCCTTGTGGCGCGCAAAAGAGAGCTTTGGAAAAATCACCCAACGCGAGCTGTCCTTTTCAAAAGTCGCGCCGCCTTGGATTTTTTTCAGCTCAGGCATTTGCATGCTTTGGTAGGCGTGGTCAACCCTTGTCGTGGGCCTGAGCAAAACCGGCGTCTTGTATTTTTCAGAAACTTCAAAGGCTTTTTGAACCATCTCAAAGGCCTCTTGCGGCGTGGAAGGGTCAAAGCAGGGCAGCTTTGAAAAGCGCGCGAAGGTCCTTGTGTCCTGCTCGGTTTGGCTTGAGATGGGGCCGGGGTCGTCGGCGCTCACGATTACCATTCCGCCTTTTACTCCCAAGTAGGAGAGGCACATCACTGGGTCGCTTGCCACGTTGAGGCCCACTTGCTTCATCGTTACGATTGTCCGTAGTCCTGCCGCGCTCGCGCCCGCCGCGACTTCCACGGCCGCTTTTTCGTTGGCCGACCATTCCACGTAAGTTCCGGTAATTTTATTGTATTTGGAAATGAATTCTATTATTTCGCTGGAAGGAGTTCCTGGATAGCCGGCCGCCAAGCCCGCTCCGGCCTTTAGCGCTCCAAGCGCTATGGCTTGGTTTCCCATAATCATTTGTCGTGTCATGCCTTGATTTTACAGCGCGGATTTTTATTTGTCTAGGTAGCGTCCTTGGACGCGGCGGGACCGCTCGAAACAAAAGTTATTGTTTTTTTTTTCGACAGAACGAGCGGCTTGACAAGACGGGCGTTTTATGTTACTATTTATAGTAACAACGACATATAAAAGCAAAGGAGACCGTAAAATGAAAATGACAGAAGTTCAGCTTGAACAAATAAAGAACCAAATCCGCCGCGTTAAGGCAAGCGGAAATCCCTTTTACGTCGAGCGCTTTAAGAACGTGAATCCCGACGACATAAAGACCCAAGAGGACTTTGAGAGCATGGTTCCCTTTGTGACAAAGCAGGAATTGCGCGAAGCCTATCCCCTTGGACTTGCCGCCGTTCCCGAAGAAAAAATCGTCCGCATCCATTCTTCAAGCGGAACCACAGGCGCGCCCGTCGTAATTCCCTACACACAAAAAGATGTTGACGACTGGGCCACGATGTTCGCGCGCTGCTACGAGCTTGCCGGAATCACAAACAAGGACAGAATCCATATCACTCCCGGCTACGGCCTTTGGACCGCGGGAATCGGCTTCCAGGCCGGCTGCGAAAAGCTTGGCGCCATGGCCATTCCGATGGGACCTGGCAACACCGAAAAGCAGCTGCAAATGATGCAGGACCTCGGCTCGACTGTTTTGTGCGCCACTTCGTCTTACGCGCTTTTAATCGCCGAGCAAGTTGAGGCTCGCGGAATCGGAAAGAACATCAAGCTTAAGAAGGGCGTCATCGGTTCGGAACGATGGGGCGAAAAAATGCGCAAGAGAATCGAATCGATTTTGGGAATCGAACTTTACGACATTTACGGCCTTACCGAATGTTACGGTCCCGGAATCGGAATCAACTGCACAAAACAAACAGAGGGCATGCACATTTTTGACGACTTTGTATACACCGAGATTCTTGACCCGCAAACAGGAAAGCCCGTTTCCGACGGCGAGGTTGGCGAAATCACTCTCACGACTCTCGTAAAGGAAGGCGCTCCTTTGATCCGCTTCCGCACGCACGACCTGGCCGCCTTTGTTCCGGGTGAATGTCCTTGCGGCCGAAAGTATCCGCGCATAAGCCAAATCTTGGGCCGCAGCGACGACATGGTCAAGGTCAAGGGAAATATCATTTTTCCAAGCACAATCGAAGACGTAATCAAGTCTGTTCCCGGAACGTCAAGCGAATACCGCGCGGTGATTGAGCACGTTGACGGAAAAGACCAAATGACGCTCTTTGTCGAAGTTGAGGGCGGCACCGACAGAACCGAAGCCGCGCTTGGAATTCAATACAACTTCAAGCAAAAGTACAACATGACTCCAAAAGTCGAGGTTGTCGGAATCGGCGAGCTTCCCCGCAGCGAAAAGAAAACAAAGCGCATCGAAGACAAGCGCTACAATTAATTTTTCGCGGCGTTCATAATCAGCATTTGCAGGCGGTTCTCGATGTTGGCAAAGCTGACGTCGGGGTCGTAGTCCAGCGGCAAAATCTGCGCGTCGGGGTAGAGCTCCTTTAGCTTTTTGCTCACGCCGCGGCCGATGATGTGGTTGGGAAGGCATCCAAAGGGCTGCAAGATTATGAAGTTTTTGCAGCCTTCTTCCGCGTAGTGAATGATTTCGCCCGGAATCAAAATTCCTTCTCCCGAATCGAATGTGTGGTAAATCAAGCTGTCGCTTCCTTTCGCGATTTCGCTAAGGCGGGCGGCGCGCTTGTAAAGCGGATGGCGCAGCGCTATTTTGTCTGTCCACTTGTGGGCCATTTCAAAGAACTGGTTTACGATGGCCATCATAAGCTTTTCGCCAAGAGGACGGGCCAAGTCGTTTTCTTTTATTTGCGCGTTTTGGGCAAAGTAATTTTTTTGGATTACGTCGGCCATGCGCGCCTCGATTATTTCAAAGCCGTTCTTTTCTAGATACAATTCTATGTCGTGGTTTGCGCCCGGGTGGAAATTCAAAAGGTATTCGCCGACGATTAAAACGCGCGGACGCAAAACGCTTCTGTCGCATTCAACCGCTTTCATCAAGTCAATCGCTTTGGCAAAGCCGCGCTTGATTCCTCCGATGCCTTGGCCAATTCCTTGGACGATGTAGTCCATGCCCTTTTCAAAGGCCGCGTCCGCGCTGCCCTTGATTTTTTCGTAGGGGCGGATTTTGCGCAAAAGCTCTTCCATAACGTCAATCATCGGAAGGGCCGTGGCCATTTTTAGCGAGGCCAAAAGGTTCATCTTAAAGCCCGGGTGCAGCTGGTGGTAGTCAACGTCGTCGTTTGTGACAATCGCGATGTCCTTGTAGCCCGCGTCGTCCAGCGCCTTTCGCAAGAGCGCGGCGTAGTGGGTGAGGCGGCAGTCGCCCACGTATTTTCCCGTGGCCACGGCAACTTGCGCGTTGTCGTACTTTCCGCTCTCAAGCGCGTCAAGAACTTCGCCGATTACGATTTGCGCGGGGAAGCAAATGTCGTTGTGCACGTATTTTTTTCCAAGCGCGATGGCGTTTTCCCTTCCCACTTGCAGCGGAACGGTTTTAAGGCCCTGCGTTGCAAGCGAGGCCGCCATGATTTGGCTAAAAGCGTGCGACGTGTTTGGAATGAGAACGATTTTTTCTTTTGCGTCGCGCTTGGTGAATTTGACTTTGTAAGGCTCGGGAAGGTCTCGGGGCTTTTCTTCTTTTCCGGCTTCGCGCTTCATTTGTATTGTTTGCACAAAGGAGCGGACGCGAATTCTAAGCGGTCCCTGCACGTCGCTTTCGTCCATCTTTAGGACGAGCGGAGACTTGCCCGAAATTTCTTTCATCAAGCGGACGATTTCGTCGCTAAGGTATGCGTCGTGGCCGCAGCCAAAGCTCACGAACTGGACATATTCAAGCGCGGGATGCTCCGCGGCGATTATGGCCGAGCCAAGCATTCTGGCGTGGAAGTTGTTGACGATTTCCAAACGGCTCTTGCTTAGGTCCACTCGCTCCAAGCCGGGAACGGAGTCCGCGGTCAGGACAGGAATTCCCAGTTGCGTGAACAAGTCGGGCAGGCTGTGGTTTACAAGCGGGTCGTTTTGGTAAGGACGCGAGGCCAGCACGATTGCGTACTTGTTTTGCGCCGTAACGTCGTTGATTATTTTTTGCGCCTCTTCGACAAGCGTCCGCTTGAATTCTTTCATCGCCTTGTCGGCGTAGTGAATCGCGCGGTCCACGCGGAATTTTGAAAGGCCAAAGTTTTTGATAAAGTATTCTTCAAGCTGGCGGTTTCGGTCCTTGTCGCTTTCCCAAAAGAAAATCGGGTCGTCAAACGGAATGTTCCAGCGCTTTAGCGGACTGTCGGAATTTTGGATTACCCAAGAATAGCCTTTGACAATCGCGCACATGTAGCGGCTTGTGGCCTCGGTGTTTTGCGATTCGTATGTGGCCACAATCGGCATGAAAATTCTGTCCACGCCTTTTTTGGCAAGGTTTCGCAAATGGCCGTGAACCAATTTTGCGGGGAAGCATACCGTGTCGCTGGCGACGGCGTTGAGGCCGTTCTCGTACATTTTCCTGTTGGAGATGTCCGACATTTTTACGCCAAAGCCCATCGACCGCAAGAGCGTGGACCAAAATGGCATGGTCTCCCAAAAGCTCAGGACGCGCGGAAGGCCAAACGTTATGTTGCGTTTTTTGGCGTGTCGCGAAATTCTGTAGTCCTTGAACAAAAGCTCTTGGCGCAGCCTAAAGAGGTTGGCCGCCTTTTGAACCTTGCGCTCTTTTATTTGCTCCACCACGCGCGCGTCCTTGGGGTCGCCCAAGATTTCTCCGCGCTCGCAGCGGTTGTTTGTTATGAGGCTGGCTCCGTTGGAAAATTTTACCAGCGTGCGCTTGCAGTGGTTTTCGCAGAAGGGGCAGATTATGTTTGTCTCTTGCTCGTAAGAAAAATCGTCAAGCGCGGAAAGGCCTATAAAGGTCGTGGACGCGCCTTCTTTTTCCATTTTTTCTTTTGTCAAAAGCGCGGCTCCAATGGCTCCCATGATTCCGGGGTAGGGCGCGCGGTAAACTTCTTTTCCTGTGTATTCCTCCATCGCGCGCAAGACCGCGTCGTTTTGGAAGGTTCCGCCCTGCACGACAATTTTCTTTCCAAGCGAGTCGATGTTTGAGACGCGGATAACTTTTGTAAAGACGTTCTGTATGATTGAACGGCAAAGGCCCGCCATTATGTCTTGCGGCAACTTGCCGTTGCGCTGCTCGGTGACAATCGAGCTTGTCATAAAGACCGTGCAGCGGCTTCCCAAAACGGCGGGGTTCTTTGACTCAAAGGCGGCCGCGGCGATGTCGGCCACTTTTATTCCAAGCGTGTCGGCAAAGTTTTGCAAAAAGCTTCCGCAGCCCGAAGAGCAGGCTTCGTTTACCAAAATGTTCGTTATGATTCCGCCGCTAAGCCAAATCGCCTTCATGTCCTGGCCGCCGATGTCAAGGATAAAGTCCGCGTCGCCGATGTAGTGGCTTGCGGCCTTTGCGTGCGCCACGGTTTCAACCACGTGGTAGTCAGTGTTGAAGGCCTTGTTGAACAAAAGCTCTCCGTAGCCTGTGGAGCCTGCGCCCAAAATTTGCAAGCCGACGCCCTGCGCCTTGTAGCGCTCGCGCATTTGTATCAAGGCCTTTTTGGCGACAATAAGCGGGTCGCCTTCGTTTCCCGCGTAGAACCAGTCTATGATTTTGTTGTCTTCGTCAAGCAAAACAAATTTTGTCGTGGTGCTGCCAGAGTCTATTCCAAGGTAGGCGCGGACGGATTCGCCCGGCGCGAACGTGTAAACCTTTGGACGCTTTTTTTCGTGGCGCTTGAAAAATTTTTGCTTTTCTTCCTCGCTGTCAAAGAAGGGCTTGGCTCCGCTGGCCGCCTCTTTTTTTTGCGCCAAGTCTTCCTGCAAAAGGCGGACAAGCGCGTCCAAATCTTTTTTGGGATCAAACTCAAAGCGCGAAAAAAGTTCCTCAAGCGAAAGCGCCGCTCCCAAGGCTATGATTGTCTCGGGGTGGTCGGGAACGATTATTTGGTCGGGCGCTAGGTTCAACCTTTGGGCAAAAACTTTTATAAGCGTTTTGTTGAAGGTGAGGGGGCCGCCCTCAAAGGCCACCGGGGGCAAAATGTCAAGGCCTTGGCTTAGGCCTCCGATTGTCTGCTTTGCTATCGCGTGAAAGGCGCTTAGGGCCAAGTCTTCTTTTGCGATGCCCGAGTTGAGCAAGGGCTGAATGTCTGTCTTTGCGTAAACTCCGCAGCGACCCGAGATGTCGTAGACGCACTTTCCGCGCGAGGCCGCCTCGTCAAATTCTTCGATGGGAACTTTTAGAATGGAAGCCACTTCGTCGACAAAGGCTCCGGTTCCGCCAGCGCAGCTTCCGTTCATGCGCAAGTCGCGGGTCTTTAACTGGCCGTTCTCGCGGCTAAAGAAAATCATCTTTGCGTCTTGGCCGCCAAGCTCAATGGCTGTGTTGACGTCGGCGCAGGTCTTTTTTAGCGCGATGGAATTTGCCACCACTTCCTGAACAAAAGGCAGGCCCAAAATTTTGGCTATCGGCTTTGAGCCGCTTCCTGTCATCGCGATTTTAAATGATTTTTCCGCAAAGCGTTCCTTTAAAACGCCAAGAGCTTCCAAAACGCTCTTTTTTTGCGCGGCGTGGTGGCGCTTGTATTGCGAGTAAAGAATTTTTTTTGCCGTCGGGTCGTAGACAACAAGCTTTGTGGTTGTGCTTCCGATGTCGATTCCCGCCCACAAGGGCGAAGCTTCCAATAGCGCCATTCTTGGTATTATATAGTAGGAAGAGGGAAAAATGCAAGGGAGCGAGGCGGGGCGTTTTAACAATAATATGAAATGCTAGAGAAAGTTTCCTTCCACTTTTTTTCGATTTCAGGAATTCGCATTTCAATGATTCTTATGATGTTATTAAGCGTTGCGGCTGGAATTTTTGATTTGTTGTGGGCCAATGAGCAGCGGCCGTTTTTTGTAATCCAAATTTTTGTCGCGTTTGGAGTTGGTTTTCCTTCCGCCACATGGACATGAATAGGTTCAAGCGGAATGTTTTCGTCAAGCCAAAAATAAACCCAATACGCTCCAATCTTAAAAACCTGAGGCACTGTCAAAGCCTCCTGTTTGCGAAAATTCCAAAATCAAATGCGTCTCGGAGTCAACCAGCTCTTTTAGGTAGTTCAGTTCTTCTTCGGAATAGCCGTAGATGTCAGTCCACTCTTTTTGCGGAAGCCAGCAAGTTGCGTGTTTGAAGCCGAGTTTTTCGTCAGGCGTTTCAATGGAAACTTTTACGCGGCCGTCAGCCTGCATTTCTGAATGGACGATTTCTGTATCGTCGTTTAATGTCATAAAAGGGTATACCATTTTCGCCTCCGTCTTAATTCTATATTATTATTGAATTCTGCGCAAGAATTTTTTGCGGCATAAATTGCCCTTGTTTTTTGCTTTTTCCTCCCTATGCGCGTCGCCATCTTTGCGGGAACGGTCATAAGCTATGAAGGCCTTTGGCAACGGCTGAACCTTTTGTTCATGTACCTTCCGCTGGCTTTAGTCGCTTTGGCAAAATAGAAATTTGACTTTTCAAAAATATCGTTTATACTATAGCTGTGAAACAGAATTTTTTTAAAAGCTTTTTTATCGTTTTGACGGCTTTGTTCTTTTGCGCGCAAGTTTTTTGCGGCGGAACGGAGCCAAAAAAGCGCGTCGTGATTCTTGCCACCGGCGGAACCATCGCGGGCGCGGGCGATCAAGGAAAGGAAACTGGCTACAAGCCTGGAGAGCTTTCTGTCGAAAGCCTTGTGGCGGCGGTTCCCGGAATAGAAAGACTCGCGGACATACAGGCCATTCAAGTTTGCAACTTAAATTCCGACGACATCACTTCTGAAATATGGATAGAGCTTGCCAACATCATAAACAAGATGTCCAAGGACAGCGGCGTGGCGGGTTTTGTCATCACGCACGGAACGGACACAATGGAAGAGACCGCTTGGTTTCTTAACATGACCGTAAAAACAGAAAAGCCCGTCGTCCTCACAGGTTCGATGCGGCCCGCCACTTCGCTTTCGGCCGACGGCCCGATGAATTTGTATCAAGCGGTTTGCGTCGCGGCCAGCCCAAAAAGCGTCGGAAAGGGCGTGTTGGTTGTTTTTTCGGACGTGATAATTTCCGCTCGCGCGATGGCAAAGCAAAGCTCTTTTAGCGTGACGGCGATTTCGGCAGGAATGGTTGGATCCATTGGCGTTGTCAGAAACGACAGCGTCGATTATTACGAAAGCCCTTCAAAAAAGCATACCGTCGCCGCCGAGTTTTCCGTAAAAAGCGTCAAGACTCTTCCAAAAGTGAACATAGTTTATTTTGCCGTTGATTCCGATCCTGAGATATTAAAGTTCGCCGCGAGCCGGTCGGACGGCCTTGTCATTGCCGGAGCGGGAGCGGGCGAGTTTAGCCAAAAGTTTGTCGAGGTGATTGACGGCTTGAAGATTCCTGTAGCCATAAGCTCGCGCGTAAAGGAAGGCATAATCACGCAAGATGCAGTTCTTTGCAAAAACACTGTCGCGGCCAACGACCTTTCTCCGCAAAAGGCGGCGATACTTTTAAGGCTCGCGCTTCTAAACAAAACGACAAGCCAAGCCGACCTCTTGAGAATTTTTTCGGAATATTGACATGCGATAGAAATTTGACTTTTCAAGAATATCGTTTATACTGTAGTTATGAAGAATTTAACTAAAACACTTTTTATCGTTTTGACAGTTTTTGCTTTGTTCACTCTTGCCTCTTGCGGAAAGGGCAAGGCTTCCGCGCAAAAAAATGACGCTGGCCAAAAATCCGCCGTCGCGCAAAGGTCGGCCCCCGGAGACA
Organism: Treponema sp.; assembly: GCA_017551705.1. GTDB lineage: Bacteria > Spirochaetota > Spirochaetia > Treponematales > Treponemataceae > Treponema_D. The sequence goes on along the minus strand of JAFZLA010000070.1, from coordinate 47,661 downwards.
GAAACAAAATTTATTTTGCCTCGCCGCTTTTCAACGCCGCCGAGCGTGAGTACAACCTAAAGCTTGTCCACCTTCTTGAACGCCACGGCTACAAAGTTTTTCTTCCCCAGCGCGACGGCTATCTTGCCGCCGAGTTGGAAAACATGACCGAAGCGGAAAAGCTGGACAAGATTTTCAAAAAGGACGAGGAGGAAGTGCTCAAAGCGGACATAATTTTTGTTCTGCTTGACGGCCGCGCTCCCGACGAAGGAGCCTGCGTGGAGCTTGGAATCGCCTACGCCAGCGGAAAGCGCTGCTACGCCTTTAAGTCCGACGCCCGTTCCGTTGAATACGGAATGGACATAAACCCCATGATAACCGGCTGCCTTGAAAAGCTTTTCTACAACCTTGACGGCGACGCGCTGATTAAGGAACTTGAAGCGTATCTAAAGTCGAACCGCTTGTAGCGCTTGACACTTTTTCCAAAAAGCGCTAGATTAATCCTTGCACATTCCCCGATTGTGTAATGGTAGCACTGCAGATTCTGGTTCTGCCTGTGGGGGTTCGAGTCCTCCTTGGGGAACTTGAGCCGGTCAAAAGCCGGCTTATTTTTTGGTTGGTTCGTCTATCGGTTTAGGACGAGAGATTCTCAATCTCTAAAGACGGGTTCGACTCCCGTACCGACTATACTCAACTTATGATAGGAACAGTCATAGCGGGAACAAATAATTTCTTTTCGGTGGAATGCCAAGACGGCGTCCTTCGTTCCTGCTCAATCAAAGGAAAAAAAATCAAGACAGACATTGACTTCTACAATCCCCTTGCGCCCGGCGACAGCGTTGAGGTTGAGGCGGACTCCCTTAGCGACGACAAGGGCCAAATCGTTTCTTTGCTGGAACGAAAGAACGTCTTTTTGCGCTGGAACGTAAAGGGGCAAAAGCCCCAGCTTTTGGCGGCCAACTTGGACTACTTGATTTTGGTCACCACTCCGGAGGAGCCGCCATTCCGCCCGCGCTTCATCGACCGCTGCTTGATTCAGGCTGAGGAACAAAAAATCGAGCCGGTAATTTTGATCAACAAATTTGACCTGCCCGCGGCCAGCGACCCCGACTTTGTGGCGCGCGTCCAAAACTGGGAGGAGCTTGGCTACACAATCCAAAAGGTTTCGGCAAAGACTGGCGAAGGCCTTATGGATTTGGCGGAACTCTTGCGCGACAAGCGCAGCGCCTTTGTTGGCCAGTCGGGCGTGGGAAAGTCCAGCTTGATAAACAGATTGAACAACGACGTGATTCTAAAGACCGGAAGCCTTTCCAAAAAATACGGACGCGGCGCGCACACGACGACAAAGGGAACGCTGCTCCACATAAACCTTAACGAAGCCTTTACAGGAGGCTTGCAGGGAGTGACCGCGCAAATAATCGACACGCCCGGAATCCGCCGCTTTATGCTCAACGAAATTCCCGCCGACAACGTGGCGCTTTACTTTAGGGAGTTCAAGCCGCTTTTGGGCCAGTGCAAATTTGGCGCCTCCTGCAGCCACACCAACGAGCCGGGCTGCAAAATTTTGGAAGCGGTTTACAGCGGCGTGATAAGCGAAGACCGCTACGAAAGCTACAAGAACATCACCGAAGAAATCAAGACCGGAACTTGGCGGGACTAAAAGGCGCCGCGCGAAATCTTATGGACACAAAAACACTTACCGAACTTGACTATTACAGGCTCCGAGAAAAAATTGCGTCTTACTGCAAAAGCCAAGAGGGCGGGGCGGAACTTTTGTCGCGCGAGCCTTATTCAAATCCCGCGCAATACGAAAGCCTAAAAAATCTTAGCCGCGAATGGGCGGTTTGCTTTTCCTCCGCGCGCGACATTTCTTTAAAGGCTTGGCCTTTTGTCCAAGAACTTTTTTCTGTAATAAAAACCAAGGGCGCCCGGCTGGAAGTGGCGGAGCTTTACGCGCTGGGACTGTTTTGCCAAAACGCTCGCGACGCAAAAGAAAAAATCGCCGGCTCCAAAGACGAGCTTGGCCTTAAAAACCTTGACGCGCTCGCGCAAAAAATTCCTGACCTTTCCGCCGCCGAAGCGGAGATTTTTAGAATCGTAGACAAGGACGGCTCGCTAAAAGACTTGCGCGAGCTAAGGGACATAAAGAGCGAGATCCAAGCCTTGCGCCGCGACATCGAAGGAGCCTTTAAAAAAATCGTCTCTGATCCAAGCCTTGCCCGCTCTTTGGAATCGACGCTTCCTGTTGTCCGAAGCGACAGGCAAGTGCTTGCCGTAAAGTCCAGCGAGCGGTCAAAGATAAAGGGCATCGTGCACGAGCTTTCAAACAGCGGCCAGACAGTTTTTATCGAGCCTGAGGAAGCGGTGCGCCTTAACAACGATTTGGTTCAAAAAGAATTTGAGCTTGAAAGCGCGATAAGAAAAATTTTGGCCCAGGCCACCGAAAAGCTTTGCGAGAGCGCGGCCGCTTTTGAAGAGACCCTTCCCCTTATGGTGCGTTTGGACACGACCCAGGCGGCGGCCCGCTGGGGAATGGAAAACGCCTGCTCCTACGCGCTTTCCGCCAAAGAAGATGAGGCTCCGCTATTGCTTGAGGCGCGCCATCCGCTTTTAAAAGACAAGGCCGTTCCGATTGACATTAAGTTTATGGACGCAAAGAAGGTCCTTATAATAACCGGCGCCAACACCGGCGGAAAAACTGTGGCCATAAAGACATTCGCGCTTTTTTCTTTGCTAAACCAAAGCGGCTTTCCTATACCCGCCGCCGAAGGAAGCCGGCTTCCCTGCTTTGACGCGGTCTTTGCCGACATAGGAGACGAGCAGTCGATAGACGCATCGCTTTCGACCTTTAGCGCGCATATGAAAAACATCGCGCTTGCCCTAAGCCAGGCCACCGACAAAAGCCTTGTTTTGCTTGACGAGTTAGGAAGCGGAACCGACCCGCTAGAAGGCAGCGCGATCGCCATGGCCGCCCTTGACGAATTGATAGAGCGGGGCTCCTTTGTCTTGGTCACAACCCATCACGGCGTCCTTAAAAATTACGGTTGGACTAATCCTGTTTGCTGCAACGCGAGCGTCGAATTTGACATGGACGCTTTGAGGCCCACCTACCGTTTGGTGATGGGAATCCCGGGCGAAAGCCACGCGCTCGAAATCGCCGACCGTTCCGGAATGGAAAAGGCGGTTGTCCAAAAGGCCAGGGGCTACATTCAAAGCCAGGCGGCTGACGTAAGCGCCTTGATAAAAGGCCTTAACCAAAAGCACTTGGAGCTGGACCGTTTGCTAAAGGAAACCGCCGACCGCGAGGAGCGTTTGCAAGACGTCGCGTTCAAAAACGAAGAAAAAGAAATAAAGCTCCGCCGCCGCGAGCACGACTTTAAGGCCGCCCAAGGCAAGGAAGAGGCCGCCTTTTTGCGCGAAAGCCGCCGCAAGCTTGAAAACCTTATCCGCGAGCTAAAGGAAGGCGAAATCACGCGCGAAAAGACTTTGGCGGCCAAGCAGTTTAAGGAAGAGCTTGCCGCGGCGGAAAAGGTTCACGCCGACATATTGCAAGCCGAAGAAGCAAACCTTTTGCGCGACGAAGAAAAGTTTGAAAAAAAGAAAAATTCTCATAAAAGCAACAAGCCGTCAAAGGCCAAGACAAAAAATTCGGAAGCTCTAAAGACCGCAACTCCCACGCTCGCTCCGCGAAAAGTTTTGGAAGAAGCCGCGCCCGTCTTTGCGGAAGGCGCCAAAGTCCATTCAATCGCCACAGGAGCGGAAGGCGTTTTGCTGCGCAAAGAAAAAAACGACGAATGGCTGGTCCAGTTTGGCGCCCTAAAGATAAAGGCCCGGCAAAAAGATTTGCGGCTTGACGCAAGCGCGCAGGGCAGGGGCGCGGCGCAAAAAATCCCGTCCTGGCAATATTTGTCCGCAGGCTCGGTTGGCGGCCCAAAAATCGCGGGCGCGGCCGGCTCTGTGGAACGTCCCGCCTACGAATTGCGCCTGCTGGGAATGCGCGCCGACGAAGCTGTTCGCGCTTTGGAAAAGCAAATTGATTTGTGCGTTCTTAACGGCCTTGACCATTTTAGCGTGATTCACGGAAAGGGAACTGGCGCGCTTCAAAAGGCCGTGCAGGATTATCTAAAGGCCGCGCCCGCTGTCGGCGAATATTCCTTTGCCCCCGCCGAAGACGGCGGCGCCGGAAAGACCTACGTCAAGTTAAAATAACGCGGCGCTTTTTGGTCTTACGAAAAATCTCATTCCGCCGCGTCTTTTAGAACGCCGCCAAAGCTTTTAAGGTAGTCGGCAAAGCTGATGTAGGACAAGGCGACGCAAAGGGCAAAGACGACGTTCCCCGCGACGTTAAAGGCGGCCATGTTTGTCGCCCATGCGGCGGCAAGGCCGGAGCGCAAAAGAAAGTTTTGGATTAGCGCCACAAAGCAGCTTGCCACATAAAAGACGGTTTTAATTTTGCCGCCTTTTTTGGCAGCGATAGCCGTTCCGCTTTTGGCAGCCACCATGCGCAAAAAGTTTTGGCTAAATTCCCTGTACAAAATCAAGACATACAAGGCCGGGTGCATAAAGCCTGTAAAGACAAAGCAAGTGAACATCGACAAATGCAAGAACACGTCGGCAAAGGGGTCGAACATTTTTCCAAAGTCGCTGACCTCTCCGTGCGCGCGGGCAAAGTGGCCGTCAAAGTAGTCGGTTATTTCGGCAGCCGCAAGCAGGGGAATCAAAACAGCCGAAAGAATCAACGCCGCTTGCGAGCCGTCGGCAAGGCCCAGCCATTTGGGCAAAAAGTAGAGGATAAAAAGAATGGGCGCCGCGACGATTCTTGCCAGCGTAAATTTGTTCGATGTTTTCATATAAATCTCTTATTTTAGGCGGCTCGCAATTTCGTCGATGAACTGCCAAGAATCAACTATCTCTTTGGCGGCGGGGTCTGCCAGGCGCGCGAGGTCGCCGGTCATGATTCCGTCTTCGATTACGTCAAGAGTGGCCTTTTCCAACTTGCGGGCAAAGGCCGCGAGCTCTGGCGTGTCGTCCTTTTCGGCTCTTTTTGCGAGCGCGCCGGTCCAGGCAAAAATCAAGGCGACGGGGTTGGTCGAAGTTTTTTCGCCCTTTTTCCAGCGGTAGTAGTGCTTTTGAACAGTTCCGTGGCTGGCCTCGTATTCAAACTCGCCTGTGGGGCTTACTAAAACGCTTGTCATCATCGCAAGGCTTCCGCAGGCGCTGGCAATCATGTCGCTCATCACGTCGCCGTCGTAGTTCTTGCACGCCCACAAAATTCCGCCCTCGCTTTTCATAACGCGCGCCACGGCGTCGTCGATCAGGGTGTAAAAATATTCGATTCCGGCCTCTTCAAATTTTTGTTTGAATTCCGCGTCAAAAATCTTTTGGAAAATCTCTTTAAAGTTTCCGTCGTAGGTTTTGCTGATTGTGTCTTTTGTGGCGAACCACACGCTGATCTTTTGGTCCAGCGCGTACATAAAGCAGCAGCGCGCGAAGTTTTCGATTGACGAGTCAAGGTTGTGGATTCCCTGAATCACTCCAGGGCCTGGCATGTCTTTGATCAATTTGCGGATTTCTTTTCCGTCCGCGCCGGTGAAAACAAGTTCCGCCTTGCCGGCGCAGGGTGTCTTTATCTCGCAGTTTTTGTAAACGTCGCCGTAAGCGTGGCGGCCAAGAACGATTGGCTTTTGCCAGCTCTTTACGTTGCAGTGGACGTTCTTTACAAAAATCGGGGCTCTAAAAACTGTTCCGTCCAACTCGCCTCGGATTATTCCGTTGGGGGAGGGGGTCAGCTGCTTTAAGTTGTATTCTTGGACGCGCGCGGCGTTGCTTGTGATTGTGGCGCACTTTACGCCGACTCCCAAGCGCTTGATTGCCGCCGCCGCTTCGTAAGTGATTTTGTCGTCGGAATCGTCGCGGCTTTTTAGGCCAAGGTCGTAGTATTCAGTTTTGAGTTCCACAAAGGGAAGAAGAAGTTTGTCTTTGATTACGGCCCAAAGGACTCGGGTCATTTCGTCGCCGTCAAGTTCGGCGATGGGGTTTTTCATTTGAATTTTGCTCATGGGAATGATTATATAGAAAAATGCGCTTGTTTGCAACCTCCGCTCGTGTTTTTTGAGCCTTGCAACTAAAGTTCTAGTTCAAAATATGGACTAGGCCGCGGCTTTTAGGTATTATGTTTTTAACAAGGCAAAGAAGTCCTTTTGGATTCTCTTTGCCTTTTTTTTGTCTTTACAGGAGGACGCATGAAACTGACTCCACGCGAAATGGAAAAACTTCTTTTGAGCTACGCTGGCCTTGTTGCGGAACGGCGCAAAGAGCGGGGCTTGAAATTGAATTATGTCGAGGCGGTGGCCTACATTTCTTCGGCGCTTTTGGAAGCTGCCCGCGACGGAAAAACCGTCACCGAGCTTATGAGCCAAGGCGCGAAGCTTCTTACGGTTGACGACGTCATGGAAGGCGTGGCCGACATGGTGAGCGAAGTCCAAGTCGAGGCTACGTTCCCTGACGGAACAAAGCTTGTGACCGTCCACAATCCGATTCGGGAGGTCGCATGAAAGTCGGCGAAATAATTTCATTCAACAAAACAATCGAGCTGAATCGCGGGCGCAAGACAATTTCAATCGAGGTCAAAAATTCCGGCGACAGGCCTGTCCAAGTAGGCTCGCACTTTCATTTTTTTGAGGTGAACAAAGCGCTTTGCTTTGAGCGCAAGGCGGCCTTTGGATTTAGGCTTGACATTCCTTCGGGGATGAGCGTTCGCTTTGAGCCTGGCGAGACAAAGACAGTTCAGCTTTGTTCCTTTGGCGGAAAGTCTGAAATCTACGGCCTGAACAATTTGACAAACGGAAGGGCCGTTGCTGGAGGCGAAAAATGAGTTGCAGCATAGACGGAAAAAAATACGCGGCGATGTACGGCCCGACGACTGGCGACAAAATTCGCCTTGCCGACACAAACCTTATGATTGAGGTTGAAAAAGATTTTACGGTCTACGGCGACGAAGCCAAATTTGGCGGCGGAAAAACTTTGCGCGACGGAATGGGCCAGTCGGTCAACACGACCAGCGACGGCGGCGACCTTGACTTGGTAATCACAAATTGCGTGATTCTTGACTGGACTGGAATTTACAAAGCGGACATCGGAATCAAGGATGGAAAAATCGCGGGAATCGGAAAGGCCGGAAACCCCGACACGATGGACGGCGTTACAAAAGGAATGACCGTAGGAGCCAGCACAGAAGCCCTCGCCGGTGAAGGCTTGATTGTCACCGCGGGCGGAATCGACACGCACATACATTTCATTTCGCCCGAGCAAGTGGGGACCGCTTTGGCTTCCGGCGTGACCACGATGATAGGCGGCGGAACCGGCCCTTGCGACGGAACCAACGCCACCACCTGCACGCCCGGCAAATGGAATCTTGAAATGATGCTTAAGGCGGCGGAAGACTTTCCGATGAACATAGGCTATCTTGGAAAGGGCAACTGTTCCAACAAAAGCGCGCAAAGCGAACTTGCTGCGCAAATCAAGGCAGGGGCTTGCGGCTTGAAAATTCACGAGGACTGGGGAACGACGCCGGCCGCCATCGACGCGGCGCTGACGATTGCCGACCAATACGACGTTCAAGTGTGCATTCACACCGACACGCTCAACGAGGCAGGCTGCGTTGAAGACACCTTGGCCGCGATTAACGGAAGGACAATCCACACTTACCACACTGAAGGCGCGGGAGGCGGCCACGCTCCAGACATACTAAAAGTCGCGGCCTTTGCCAACGTGATTCCCGCGTCGACAAACCCGACGATGCCTTTTACCGTAAACACGCTGGACGAGCATTTGGACATGCTTATGGTTTGCCACCACCTTGACAATAAAATCGCGGAAGACGTGGCCTTTGCCGACAGCCGAATTAGGCCTGAGACAATCGCGGCCGAAGACGTTTTGCACGACATGGGCGCCTTGAGCGTTATGAGCAGCGACAGCCAAGCGATGGGCCGTGTTGGCGAAGTGATAACGCGCACTTGGCAAACCGCGCACAAAATGAAAGAGGAGCGGGGAGCCTTGCCTCAAGAGAGCGGCGAAAACGACAACTACCGCGCCAAGCGCTATGTTTCAAAATACACGATAAATCCCGCAATCGCGCATGGCATTAGCGATTATGTCGGCTCGGTAGAAGTTGGAAAAATCGCCGACCTTGTTTTGTGGAACCCCGCGTTTTTTGGCGCCAAGCCAGACATCGTGATTAAAGGCGGCGCGGTGATTCTTTCCAAGATGGGAGATTCGAACGCGTCGATTCCAACTTGCCAGCCTGTCTATTACAGGAATATGTTCGGATTTTACGGAAAAGCCAAGCATTTGACTTGCGCGACGTTTCTTTCAAAGGCGGCGATTGAGTTGAAAATTCCTGAAAAGCTTGGGTTGGAAAAAATTTGTCTTCCAGTAAAAAACTGCCGGGCGATTGGAAAGCGCGACATGAAATTTAATGACGCTCTGCCAAAGATTGACGTTGACCCGGAGACTTACAAAGTTACGGCTGACGGAGAGCCGGTTGTAAGCAAGGCCGCGGCCTCGCTTCCTCTTGCGCAAAGATACTTTTTGTTTTGAGGCTGAATATGGTTTGCGAAAAAATTCTTGGAAAAATTGATGACGCGGAGTTTTTGGGGAGTCCGGTCGATTACATTGACTTTGAATGGCACGAAACATATTCAAAGTTACACAGAAAAAGTTCGCGCGGCGGGCGTGACATTGCGGTTAGACTTGACGACTCAGTTTTAAAAAACGGCATAAAGCCCGGAGACGTTTTGGGCGTTGACGATGACGGAACGGTTATTGTCGCCGATGTCTTGCAAACCGAGATTCTTGGCTTCAAGGTTGGCGAGCCGTTTTTTTTCTGCGCCGCAAAGATAGCTTATGAAATTGGAAACTGCCACGCGCCGCTTTTTGCAGGCCGCCGCGGCGAATTGATTACGACTTACACCGAACCTATGGAAAGATTGTTGAATGGCTTTGCCAAAACTTTTGGGCTCGGCGCAGCTGTCGAGCGACGGACAGAAAAGCTTGATTTTTCAAAGCAATTATCGTCGATTGTGGGGCACAGCCACCATCACGAACACCATGAACATTGATTTTTGGACGCTCTTGCAGTTGAACGACGCCACGTTTCCAATCGGAAGCTACACGCTTTCGTGGGGCGGCGAGACTTTTGTCCAACAAGGCGTTGTTTTTGATTCCGCTTCGGCGGAAAATTTTTTGCGCTCGGAAATCCAAGCGAGTTTTTTGACCAACGAGCTTTTGCCAGTCCGCCTTTCCTTCGAGGCATGGAAACGCGGGGACGCCGCCGCGCTTAAACGGCTGGACGAAATCTACGGCGCGAGCAAAAGCGCCAAAGAGATTCGCGATGGAAGCAAAAAGCTTGCCGCGCGCTTTTTGAAAGCCGTTGCCGCGTGGGAGCCGCAGACAAGTCCAAAAGATTCTGACGGCGCGCTCAAAACGCTTTGTCATTTTCCGCTTGTCTACGGCGCTTACTGCGCCAAGGCCGGAATCCAAGTGGAAGAAGCCTTGTCCGCTTTTTTGTACAGCCAAGTTTCTTCGCGCGCCACGACAATCGTAAAGCTTGTTCCGCTTAGCCAAACTGACGGGCAAAAAATTCTTCACGGACTTTTTAGCGTTTTTGAAAGCGTTTTAAAAAAAGCGATGGAGCTTGGCGAAGACGATATGTGCCGCTCGTGTCCTGCCGGGGAGGCCCGCGCGATGCAGCATGAATTTTTATACACGCGTTTGTACATGAGTTAGGAGGAATTTATGCGCTTTACAAAAGTTGGAGTCGCAGGGCCGGTCGGGTCGGGAAAAACCGCTTTGGTCGAAGCCTTGACCCGCCGTCTTGCGGACAAATATTCGATTGGCGTCGTTACAAACGACATTTATACAAAAGAGGACGCGGAATTTTTGACAGCCCATTCCGTTCTTCCCAAAGAGCGGATTATCGGAGTCGAAACAGGCGGCTGCCCGCACACAGCGATTCGGGAGGACGCTTCGATGAACCTTGAGGCTGTGGAAGAGCTTCGCGCGCGCTTTCCTGACATCGAGCTTGTTTTTATCGAGAGCGGCGGCGACAATCTTTCGGCAACCTTTAGCCCCGAGCTTGCCGACTCAACGATTTTTGTGATTGACGTTGCGGAAGGCGACAAAATACCGCGCAAAGGCGGGCCTGGCATCATGCGCAGCAACCTCTTGGTCATAAACAAAATTGACCTTGCGCCGCTTGTTGGCGCAAGCCTGGATGTGATGGCGCGCGACTCCAAAAAAATGCGCGGCGAAAAGCCCTTTGTGTTTACAAACATTCGGTCTGGCCAAGGAATTGACGAAGTGCTCGCGTTTTTGGACAAAAACGTTTTCTTTTCAGATTTGGAAAAATGAACCAGTTTGGCAAGGTTTCGCGGCTTGAGCTGACAGCGGCTTTTTCTCGCGACAAAAAAACATTTATCGAAGACAGTTTTTTCACATCGCCCTTCAAGATTATGAAGCCGTTTGAAAACCCAGACGGCTCGATTGCGGTTTTTCAGCAAAGCGCCTCCGCGGGAATTCTTTCGGGCGACGCGCAAGAGCATAATATTGTTGTAAAGAAAAACGCGAGCCTCAAAATTAGGAGCCAGTCTTTTGAAAAAATTTTCAAGATGGAAGAGGGGGAGCGCGCCTCGCGGACGATTTTTGCGACCGTTCAGGAAAACGCCGCGCTTTTTTACGAGCCGCTTCCTTGCATTCCGTTTTCGCAAAGCGACTTTTCTTCGCGCTCGCAAATTCATCTAAGCGACAAAAGTTCGCGCCTGCTTTACCAAGACATTCTTTGCGCCGGCCGTGTGGCAAGCGGAGAATTTTTTGACTATCGATTCTACCGAAATTTGATTGAAATTTGGCGCGGCGAAAAATTGGTTTTCCGCGACAACGCGTTTTTTGAAGGAAGCGACGGCGGCAAAAAGCCGGCGGCCAAAGAGCTTTTGCAGTCACCATCTGTTTTTGGCGGCTTTACGCATTCTGGAACGCTGCTTTTGTTCGGCTTTGGACTGAGCGTTTCTGACGCGCGAAAAATTCTTGGCCTTGAAGAAAAGCTTTTGTATTCGGAAACAATTCCAGCAAAAATTGTTGAGGCCAGCCAAACGGAAAGCGGCGACATTGCAATCCGCGCGCTGGCCAATTGCGCCGAAACGATTCAAAAAGAATTTGAAAAAATAAAAACCGCGCTGACATCCTGGAGGATATGAATCAGCGCGGCGGTCTTTCAACCTATAGACATTTTGGCTTGTATTTCGCTTGCGCTCGCATTTTTTGACAGGCCGCCAAGCGTTATTTCGCCTTTGTCCATCACATAGTAACGGTCGCTTACAGAAAGCGCGAAGTCTAAGTATTGTTCGACAATAAGAACTGTTATTCCAAACTCTTTGTTGACCTTTTGAATTGCGGCCGCTATGTCTTCGATTATTGACGGTTGGATTCCTTCGGTTGGTTCGTCAAGAATCAAGAGTTTTGGCCGTGACACAAGCGCGCGGGCTATTGCAAGCTGCTGCTGCTGGCCGCCCGAAAGATTTCCGCCTTTGCGGTTCAAAAAAGTTTTTATAATCGGAAAAAGCTCGTATATTTCTTCGTCGATTTTTCCTTTTCCGCCTTTGACTTGCAGGCCAAGCTCCAAATTTTCCTGCACTGTCAACTGCGGGAAAATTTCGCGGCCTTGCGGAACGTAGCCAATTCCTAGCGCCGCGCGCTCGTAAGTTTTTTTGCGAAAAATTTCTTGTCCGTCAAACAATATGCTTCCTTTTGTTGTCTTGACCATTCCCATCAGGCTTTTTAGCGTCGTGCTTTTTCCAACTCCATTCCGCCCCATAAGGCAAACAATTTCTTTGTCTGGAACAGAAAATGTCAGAGCAGGAATTATGTTGCTTTCTCCGTACCATGCGCTCAAATTTTTAACTACAAGCATTTGTTTCCTCCGTTGTTTTTGCCATTCCGCTCTTGTGGAATTTGCCCCGTCCAAGATAAACGGCTTTTACTTGCTCGTCGGCAAGGACGGAATCTGCGGTTCCTTCAACAAGAATTTTTCCTTCGTGCATGACAGTCACGGTGTCGGCGACTTTGCGCACAAACTCCATGTCGTGTTCAACGACCACAACTGCGTATTTTGTCGCGATGTTTCTGATTATTTCGCCAGTCTTTTCGGTTTCGGCCTTTCCCATTCCTGCAACAGGCTCGTCAAGAAGAAGCACCGATGGCTCTTGAACCAAAAGCATTCCGATTTCGAGCCACTGTTTTTGTCCGTGTGAAAGCGAAGAGGCGAGCTCGTCCTTTTTTTCTTGCAAGTTTATGAAAGAAAGAATTTTTTCGATTTGCTCTATTTGCTCTTGGTTGATTCTAAAGAACAAGGACGAGGCGACGTTCTTTTGACCTTTGAGCGATATTTCCATGTTCTCCCAAACGGTAAGGCTTGTAAAAACGGACGGAGCCTGGAACTTTCGGCCTATTCCTTCGTTGGCTATATCGGACTCGCGCATTTTTGTCAAATCTATGTTGATGTGTTTTCGCAAGCCAATGTCAATGCCGCCGTGGTAGGTGATTTTTCCTGCGGCCGGTTTTGTCTTTCCGCAGATAATGTCGAGCAATGTTGTCTTTCCGGCGCCGTTTGGACCTATGAAAAAATGAACTTTATGCGGCATGATTTTTGTTGTCACGTCGCTCAGTGCCTTAAAGCCGTCGAATACAACCGATATGTCGTCGATTTCTATTACAGGCGTGATTTTTGACTTTACCTTTTCGATGCTCATTTAATTCCTCCCATTTGCTTTTTGACAAATTCCTTTGCGTCCGCAAAAACGCCTGTAAGGCCGCGGGGCAAGAAAAGAACGACCAAAACAAAAATCAATCCTATGAAATAAGACCAAATTTCGGGGAAGCTTTCGCTAATCAAAGTCTTAGTGACGTTCACCACAAGCGCGCCGATAACCGCGCCGATTAAGTTTCCACGGCCGCCAACCGCAACCCATATCGCCATGTCGATTGAATTTGAAATGCTCATCTCGGCCGGCGATATTATTCCTGAGAACGGAACAAAAAGGGCTCCCGCAATTCCTGTAAAAAGCGCGCTCAACGAATAGACAAAAGTTTTGTAGTTTGCCACTTGGTAGCCCGAAAAGCGGGTTCGGTTTTCGCCGTCGCGAATCGCCACCAACACGCGGCCGCACTTTGTCCGCAAAATCCAAGCGTACGCGGCGTAAGTCAAAATCAAAAAGGCCAGCGCTACGTAGTACCAAAAGTATTTTGTAGAAAGCTTTGCGAACGGAAGCGAAAAGAGCTTTGTAAATTCCGTGATTCCGTTTGTTCCGCCTGTGTAGCCCTGCAAGCCGACAAAGAGCGTCACAAAAACAAGGGCCAGCGCTTGGCTTAGAATCGAAAAGTAAACGCCCCTGATTCTGTTTGTGAAAGTCAAAAGGCCAAGCGCGAACGCGAGCGCTGTTGGAACTAGCAAAATCATAAGAACCGCGGAGGGCGCCGTTTTGTAAAATTCCCAAAACCACGGAAGAACAGTTCGTCCGCTCCAGCTCATAAAGTCCGGCAGCCTGTCGCCGCTTGCCAAAAGCTTTAGATACATTCCAAGACCGTATCCGCCAAGTCCAAAGAAAACTCCGTGGCCCAAGCTCAAGATTCCGGTGTAGCCCCAAATCATGTCGAGCGAAAGCGCCACAATCGCGTAAGTGATGAACTTTCCCACTAAGCTTACGCGGAAGGGTGAAAGAAAAACTGGAAGAATGGCGATTAAAAAAGCGACTATTGCGAACGCTATGTTTTTGCGTTTGGCGTTCATCTTGTCAATTGCGTTTCCGCTCTCAGATTCGTCGAGGGCGCGCGTGTGGATTGTGAACAAGCCCTGCGGTTTTTTTTGCAGGAACATAATCACAAGGAAAAGAACGATTGCCTTGGCTATGTTGGCCGAAGTTGCGAACTGAATCGCGGCGTTGCTCATTCCTATCAAGAGCGCGCCAGCTATGGAACCTGCAAGCCTGCCAACGCCGCCAAGGACTACAACCATGAATGTGTCGACTATATAATTCTGTCCAAGGCTTGGGCCTACAGAGCCTAGCAAGCACAAGGCGGCTCCGGCAACGCCAGCAAGGCCTGAACCAATCGCGAATGTCAGCGTGTCTATTCTGTTTGTGCGGATTCCAAGGCACTGCGCCATCGCTCGGTTTTGCATCGTGGCGCGCACTTTTTTTCCGTAAGAAGTTTTATACATCAATATATACATGAAGGCAAGGCAGAGCGCCACAAGGGCGATGATGAAAATTCTTTTGTAAGTCATAACAACGTCGGCGACCTCGAAATTTCCATTTAAGAAAGAAGGCGCGCTGACGTTAACGTTGGGGGCGCCAAAAATAGTGCGCGCCAGCTGCTGCAATACAAGGCTTACGCCCCATGTGGCCAAAAGCGAATCGGTCTCGCGGCCGTAAAGCCTTTTTATTACAAGCTGTTCAAGCGCCGCCCCAAAAATTGCGGCTGTGACAAACGACGCGGCAATAGCCACGGGAAAATAAAAGTCAAAAAGATTTTGCGGCAAAAATTTTAGAAAAAAGTTTTGCGTAAGGAAAGTAGTGTACGATCCAATCATAATGAACTCGCCGTGCGCCATGTTTATTACGCGCATAAGTCCAAAAGTGATTGAAAGTCCCAGCGCGGCCAAAAGCAGAATTGAGCTCAAGCTGAGTCCGTTGAATAAAATTGTAAAAACAGTTTCCATAAGAAGTCCTAAAAAAATAGGGGCTGTCCAAAATTGCGGGCAGCCCCTTGATTGTTACAAGCCCTTTGCCCAGTCGTATGTCGTTAGGTAAGGATCCGGCTTGACGGCTCCTTTTGTAGCCCATACTTCGTCAATCAAGCCTTCGGAATTGATTTTTCCAATTCTAACCGGCTTGTAGATGTGCTGGTTGTCGCCGTCGAGCGTTACTTTGCCTTCGGGCGCTTGGAAAGTTATTCCCTTTGCGGCCGCGCGAAGCTTTTCGACGTCAAACGAGCCGGCCTTTTCGGCGGCCTTGGCCCACAAGTAAACTCCGATGTAGCCGGCTTCGATGGGGTCGTCGGTGACGCGATGCTCGCCGTAGGCCGCCTTGTAAGCCTTTACAAAAGCCGTGTTTTCGGGTGTTTGAGTCGTCTGGTAGTAGTTCCATGCGACGTAGTGTCCCTTAAGGTTGTTGACGCCAACTCCGCCAACTTCCTCTTCCGCGATTGAAAAAGACATTACGGGAATTGTCTTTGCGGTGATTCCAGCGTCTGTCAACTGCTTGAAGAAGGCGACGTTTGAGTCTCCGTTAAGCGTGTTGATGATGCAATCAGGTTTTGCGGCCTTGATTTTTGAAACGATTGTGGCGAAGTCCGTGTGTCCCATCGGAGTATACTCTTCGCCGGCGACTGTTCCGCCAAGGTAGCCAAGCTGCGCCTTGATGATTTTGTTTGCTGTTCTCGGGAAAACATAGTCGCTTCCTACGAGGAAAATGTTGCTTCCAAAATTGCTCGCGCAGAATTCAACGGCGGGAACTGCCTGCTGGTTGGGAGCGGCGCCCATGTACATGATGTTGGGGCTTTGCTCCATTCCTTCGTACTGAACGGGATACCACAAGAGCGCGCCTGTCTCTTCGACTACAGGCTTTACGGCCTTTCTAGAGGCGCTTGTCCAGCACCCGAAAATTGTAGCGACCTTGTCGTTTTGAATGAGCTTTCTGGCGCGCTCGGCGAAAATTTGCGGCTCGCTGGCGCCGTCCTCTTGGACCACTTCAATTTGTCTTCCCAAAACTCCGCCCTTGGCGTTGATTTCTTTAATAGCAAGCAATTCAGCGTCGCGAACGGAAGTTTCTGAGATGGCCATCGTTCCGCTCAACGAATGAAGAATTCCTACCTTGACGGTTCTTGATTCCTCTTTCTTTGAGCAAGATGAAAGTCCGAGCAAAAGCGAGGCGGCCACAGCCGTTCCCGCAATTAAATTGATTGTTCTTTTCATGATTTTTTCCTCCAAATCATTTATTATTTTATAAAAAAAGACGCCCGTTTCCCTGCTAGCTTAAGAAAACAGACGCCTTTGTCTTTTATAATTTTGTTTTTTTTATTCGTTACTTTACAACCTTGAATTTTCGGAGCAAACTGTACGCGGCGAACACTGCGGTTCCCGAAACAAGGATTATCGCTCCCAAAATCGTGTCCTCGACGCTTATGTCAAAAAAGGGCTCGCTTTCAAGAACGCAAAAAATTCCGTCAACGCACCACATCAAGGCCGCGGCCAAAAACATCGCCGCAGCCAAGAAAAGCGCTTTTGCGTCGCCGCCCTTTTTCTTTTGAATTAAAAAAAGGCTTCCAAAAACGGCGGCCGCAATCATCGTCATTATCAGGCACATAAAGCGTTGTTCCTCCTTTTGCCAAAAAGATACGCCAGACCGCAAGCCGCCGCCCAAAACGCGGTAAGCAAAAGCGCCATCGACACGCCCACTGTTGACATTTCATGCAGCATCTCGGCTGTGTCCTCGGGGCTTCTCATCGCCGTCAAGAAGGGCGGATAAAGAACGACCTCGCCGTGATAGATATGCTCAATCGCAAGAAGGAAGCTTCCGCCAAAAAGCATTTTTTGCAAGGCGCTGACATTCGAACCAAAAAAAGCTTTGGCAGAATTTACCGTTTGTCGCGCGGACGCCTTTTTGTCAATAATCGCTTTTGCTCCTGTAAGAACAATTCCTTCTGCAAGAGGAACCAAAAAGCAAGCCATACAAGCCTCCTGTTCTGGCAAAAAAAATGAGGCCGCATTTTTTTGCGACCTCATTGCCGAATCTTGCGGAATATATACAGCGCTAAAGATTTTTAGTCAATATAAAAAAATTAAACTTTAGTTCCATTCCGCAGTCTATTCAAAACTATGCAAAAAGTGTAGAATAAAAATATCGTTGAGCAAAGAAGCCTTTTCGTTTATGCGAAAGGGCTTCTTTTTTTTGTGAGGAAGCATGCGGAAAAAAACGGACAGCCAAATATCTTTTGAAATCTCCGTAAAAGACAGCGGCGGCGTTGTCGAGTCGCTGGTCATTTCCGCAAATTCAAATTTTGGGGAATATTCCGAGCGGCAAATAGCATGCGTTTCCAAACTCAAGAACCAAGTTGAAAACATTCTCTTTGAGTCAAGAATTTCAAAAGCGGCTTTGGCCTTTTCGCTTTCAACTCGCGAAGAGGATGTTTTGCGTTTGATTGTTGAAGGCCTTTCAAATTCCGACATAGGCGAGCGCTTGGATGTGAGCGTTTCCACAGTAAAAAAGCACGTTTATAATATTTTCAACAAGGCCGGTGTTTATTCGCGGACTCAGCTTTTGAGCCTTGTCTACGGAAATTGGAACTAGTTTTAATGGCGCAAAAAAAAATCCCGCGCGGGCGGGACTTTTTAACAAGTGATTTGGTCTGCAAAACGGTACGGCTGTTTTTGCCGCTATTCTTACGCCGCTGTTTTACGGGCAAGCGTTAAGAACATAGCGCGGGCGCATTCGTCGTATTCGCGCTCGACAACTGACCAACCTTCTTCCAGAGAATCTTCAAGCTCGTCCATGCAGCCTGAAAAATAGTCGTTTTCCATAGAAATAAGAACATTCTTTGTTTCCATACTCTTTCCTCTATAGTTTCTTTTTCGGAATTTTTTGTTTGCTTTATTAGAAAATTCGTAGTATAATGTCGTTATGGTAGATTACACAGAAGGATCAGGAAAACAATATCACACAGGAGTTGGCCCCGGCGACATCGGCGAATACGTCATCATGCCCGGAGACCCCAAGCGTTGCGCAAAAATCGCGGAGCACTTTGAAAACGCAAAGTTGGTCGCCGACGTCCGCGAGTTCACAACTTACACGGGAACGCTCGACGGCGTCAAGGTCAGCGTCACTTCCACCGGAATCGGAGGCCCCAGCGCCGCCATCGCCATTGACGAGCTGGCCAAAATCGGCGCCAAGACTTTTATCCGCGTGGGAACTTGCGGCGGAATGCAGGAAGACGTTTTGGGCGGAGACATTGTCATAGCAACCGGCGCCGTCCGCATGGAAGGAACCAGCCGCGAATTCGCGCCGATTGAATACCCGGCCGTTCCCGACTTTGAAGTGACCAGCGCTTTGGTGCAAGCGGCGCGCTCGCTTGGAATCCGCCACCATGTTGGAGTGGCGCAGTGCAAGGACTCTTTCTTTGGCCAGCACGAGCCCGAGGTGATGCCCGTAAGCTACGAGCTTGAGAACAAGTGGCAGGCCTGGCTAAGAATGGGCTGCCTTGCTTCCGAGATGGAAAGCGCCGCGCTCTTTATTGCCGGACAATTCCTAAAGGTTCGCTGCGGCTCGTGCTTTTTGGTCGTTGCCAACCAAGAGCGCGCCAAGAAGGGGCTCCCCAACAAGCAGGCGCACGACACCGAGCTTGCCATCAAGACCGCCGTCGAAGCCATGCGTCTGTTGATTAAGCAAGACAGGGCGAAGTAGGGCGACGTTATAATTAAAACAATCCATACGAGAAGGAGAATAAAAAAATGAAACGAATTAATGGAATGTTGGCGATTGCCGCCGCAGCGGCGTTGCTGGTCTTTGCGGCCTGCTCCAACAGCTCTGACAGCTCAAGCTCGCCGACGCAAACCGGCGGAAACGCTACAACCTACACCGTGACAGTCGCGGATTGCGCAAACGGCAGCGTGACCGCAAGCCCGACAAGCGCCGCGCAAGGCGCGACAGTAACGCTGACAATCAGCCCTGCTAGCGGCTACGAGCTGGACACAATCAGCGCGGCCTCGGACGGCTCTGCTGTTACACTAAATGAAACAGGCAACTCCCGGACATTTACGATGCCCGCCGCGAATGTAACTGTGACGGCGGCCTTTAAGGCCGTGACGCAAGCGCAAATTCCCGCGGGCTTTGTGACGGTGGCAGCCGGCACCGCAAGCGGAGCGGTGACAGGTTCGGAAGTGTTTATTACAAACCGAAGCGTGGTAATCCCAGCGCTCTATGTCTGCGACCACGAGGTGACGCAGGGCGAGTACGAGACCTACTGCAAGTACGGCAGTAGCTCTCCAAACGACACTTACGGCAAGGGAGCAAAGTTCCCCGCTTATTACGTCAGCTGGTACGACGCGGTGGTCTACTGCAACCTGCGCTCGAAGGCGGAAGGCCTTGACCCTGTATATAAGATTGGAAGCGAGACTAATCCTGCGAATTGGCCGGACATCGTAAAAGAAGGAGACGACGAGAGCGCAAAATATTGCGGCCCGTCTTCAACAAACTCAAAGTGGGACTACAAAGACACAGGATCTGGCGACGCTGACGGCGGCATACAGGCCGACCTTAGCAAGAACGGCTACCGCCTGCCGACAGAAGCGGAATGGGAATACTTTGCGCGAGGCGGCTCGGCCCTTTCGACAGACAAGTGGAGCGGAACTAATGTAGAAAGCGAGCTAAAAAACTACGCTTGGTATTCTTTTAACAGCGGCGACAGCGGAACTTCCACGAACCAGAAATCCCACGCGGTCAAGACCACACCTAAATCCAACGGCCTTGGCATCTACGACATGAGCGGAAACGTCTGGGAATGGTGCTACGATTGGTACGGTAGCATAAGCACCAGCACCGACGCGCTCGGCGCGTCGTCGGGGTCTGACCGCGTCATTCGTGGCGGCAGTTGGGGCGATGTTGCTGACTACTGCTCGGTCGCTTACCGGGACTACATCTACCCCTACAACCGCGACCTCATTCTTGGCTTCCGCGTGGTTCGCTCCGCTCAGTAACCCCCTTAGCCAAAAGAATACGATTGGAAGGCAAGGGAGCGGGCGGCAGCCAGCGACCGGCATTCCAATCGTTTGAGTCCGCGCGCAAGCGCGGATTTTTTTTTGCCCAAAAGATTGCCCGATCAAGTCGGGCAATGACAACAGGCTTGACTCGACAATCTTTTATTCAGTATAATTTTTCAAACGGAAATTCCATAAAAATGGAGCGCTCGGCGCGTCGTCGGGGTCTAACCGCGTAATTCGTGGCGGCAGTTGGAACAATAATGCTGACAACTGCTCGGTCGCTAACCGGAACAACAACAACCCCAACAACCGCAACAACAATCTTGGCTTCCGCGTGGTTCGCTCCGCTCAGCACTGCCCATGGCTAAGGGGGTACCGGAATTTTCGCGGGAAAAATGATTTAATCTTTTGACCCAAACAAAAACATAAAGCGGAGACGCGCCTTTTAATCGTGGATTCGACAGAGGCGCTTTTCCGCTTTTTTGTTTGCCGCGTCAATGCGGCAATGACATCAATTTTTCATGCGCGCGTCGGCGATTATGGCGTTGATTCGCTCGGCGCCTTTTTGCTGGCTCAACGCTCCGCTTTGGACAAGCTTGTCTATCCGCTTTATCTTTTTTGCCTTCAGCCTCCTTTTTTCCGAAAGCGTTTTTATTTGCGTTTTTGTCACAAGCTTTCCCAAAAACGGAATTCCCAAGTCGCAGCGGCCAAAAACCGGCGGCTTTAGCTCCAGCGCAAGGTTTTCTTTGCAATATTCAGCAAGTTTTTTGTGGACAATTTTTAGATGCCTTAAGCTCTTGCTGAATATCAAAATGTCGTCCATGTAGCGGATGTAGCCGTCCGCCTTTAGGACTTCCAAAACATAGTGGTCCGCGTCCGAAAGATAAAGGTTTGCAAAAAACTGGCTGGTAAGGTTTCCGATTGGGATTCCCTTTTGCAAATTTTGTTTTTGCGCAAGCTCTGATGTGTAAGAGCCAATTATCTTTTGGAACAAGTCGTTTGCGCGGCCTTCGTTTGTAAGGCGGCGCAAGCGCTTTTTTAGAATGTCATGGTCGATGCTGTCAAAATACTTGCGGACATCCAGCTTTAAGAAGAACATTCCATTTTTGCAAAACTTTTGCGCCTGCCGTATCGCCGCGTGGGTTCCTTTGCCCTTGCGGCATGCGTATGTGTGGAACACAAACTGCCTTTCAAACAAGGGTTCCAAGACATTGATCAGGGCGTGGTGGACGATTCTGTCCTCAAAAGGAGCGGCTGTGATAAGCCTTTCCTTTGGCTCAAAAATTCTGAACTGCTTGTAAGCTCCGCATTCCCAAGTTGCGCTCAAAAGCCGCTGTTGTATCTTTTGGACATTGACCTCCTCGTTTTTCCTAAAGAACAAGAAGCTGTTGGCGCTTTTCTTGCGTTTTGAGGCCTTGTAATAGGCAAGCTCAAGATTTTCTATGGAACAGATTTGGCTAAAATATGTCGGCTTCATTTTGCGTTGCGCCGTCTGTCATTGCCGCGCTTGACGCGGCAATCTTTCCATTCAGTCTTTCCAAAAAGGCTTCGCCGTATTTTTGCGCCTTGCTTTGGCCAATTCCGTTTATCTTTTGCATTTGCGCCACGCGTTGAGGATTTGTTTTTACAAGCTGGAATAGCTGTTCGTCCGTAAAGACTGCGTAAGCGGGAATTTTTTCTTCAATCGAAAATTTTTTGCGCAGCTCCCGCAACTTTGAAAACACCGCAAATTCTTCTTTGCTAAGAATTTGCATGTAGTCGGTTTTTGTTGCCGCTGATTTTCCAAAAGTGTCCTCGGCGTATTCAATCAAAAAGCACCAAGAACATTCCGCCGCGCAAAATTCTTTTTGAATGCAGATGATTCTGTGTCCTGCCAAAAAGGCGTTCAACTTTTGTTCCGCCTGACCGCATTCCCCGCAGGGAATCTTGAATGATTTGTAAAGCATGAGAATAATATAACAAAAACATTCTTTCTTGTGCCGCTCGCCGCCCGTGCCGTCGAACGCAAGATATCAATCGTAAGTTCGGGCGGTTTCACCGCGTCCTCAAGGCGTTGCCCGGACGCTGCCTGTTTTTCTAAAAGCAAAAATTGGCGCCGACAAAAAAGGAGCTTAGGTCTTTGTAAGCGCCGTAGCTTCCTTTTTTGTCAGGTCCAGGAACGAATATGCAGGCGCCGCCTTTAAACTTAAGCTGGTCGGTGACGCTGTAGCTTGCCGAAGGGTAGAGGACAAACGAAAGGTCGTTGAACTCGACAAGCGCCTTAAAGCTTACGGTCAGCGTTTCGCTCAAAATTTTTTTTGACACGCTCAGGGTCGCTCCGTGGATGAACGCGTAAGAACGGTCCAGCCCGTCAAGGCTTCCAAGCGCCGCGTCGCAATAATACTGCGCGGTCAATGTCCAGTCGCCCGGCATCCAGTCCAAGCCCAAAAGTCCGCAAAGCTGCTTCTTTGCGGACCAGCATTCTGACGCGCCGGCCGCCGCTTTTTGCGCCAAAATTCTTTGAGCCGATTTTTGCATGCGCCTTTGCGGAAAAAACGCCGCTTCGATTCTAAGGACTGTTTGACCAATCGGAACCGCCGCGTCCGCTCCGATCATCGCAAGGCGCTCGTACTGGCCCTTTGCGACGATTGCTCCTGCCGCTCCGCCCGCCATTGAATAATCGACAAGCGGCGTTTTGTCCCAGCCGTAAAAGGCGTAGAGCGAAACGTCAAGCGCCGAAAAATATCCCGCGGCCTTGAGCCCCCATTCGCCGTTCCAAATCGCGGCCGACGGCTTTGTAGTTTGTATTTTTGTCGCAAGCTTTGTCGCCGTCATAAAGGGAATCCAATACGCGTCAATGGCGAATGAGTTTCCGCTGGCCGAAAGCCGCAGTCCGTCAATCGCAAGCTTGTTGTCGTCTTTGATTATCGCAGAAAGGTTTGACATGTCTTTTGCAAAAACCGTGTTTGTTATGTCCACGCCGTCGGCTTTTCCCCAGGCGGCCTTTTGCCGGCCGGCTCTTATTCCAAAGACGCTGTTTGTCCAGTCCGCCCAAAGCTCGTTGAGACTAAAGTCCAGCGACGAGGCGACGGCGTCGTACTTGACCGTTCCGTCAGCGCAGGCGGAACAGTTTTCGTAATAAGCGTCAAGCTTTCCCGTTAGCCCGATGTCGCCCATTGTCCAGCGGCCGGCCGACGAGTCTTGGTCAGTCCAAGGCGCGGCCGCTCCACACAAAGTTTCAACCTCGCCTGAAAATTCAACGCCCTTTGTTTGCGCGAAGAGCGAAAGCGATAAAAGCGCCAGGGCCGCCGTCCAAAATGTTTTTGTCATAAGCTCCGCCTATCTTATTCTTTGCTTTTCCAAGGCCGCGACAGTAAAGAGGGAGTCGTCGATGTCCTGGCCTTCGTAAACGATGTCCCTGCTTTGAATGAGCGACCAAGTTCCTGTCTGGACGTTTTCCATCTTTAGCGTTTGCGCGGTAGTGTAGCCCTTGATTGTCGCAAAGTCCGAGCAAGTCAAAATTCTGTGCAGCTGGTCTTGGCGGTCGTAGAATTCGCACTTGCGCAAGATAAAGTCGGACTTGGCTATGTACGAAATGTAGCGGGGGTCTTTTTCGTCGCGCGTTTTGCTTACGCATTCAACCTTGTAGCAGGCGGTTCCGTCAACGCTCTCTTCGCCAAGCAGCGTGTAGTTGTAGTCGTTGAGGCTGCGGTCTCCCATGTCCTTGTAGGTAAAGTCCGTTCCCATAAACGAATTGTCGCTTTCGGAACCGCTCGAAGCGATGCGGCGGGTTTTGTTGAGCGCCGGCATGTAAAGCCAGTTGTCGGAATCTTTCTTTTTTCCGCTGGCGTCCTCGTCGTATTCAAACATAAGGTAGCCGACGCCGCTAACGTCTTTGGGCGTCACAAAGACGATGACTTCTTTTTTGACGTCTCCGTAATCCTTGCTTTTCATAATCACTTGGCGGATTCTGTCCGTTCCTTTTTTGGAATGAATCGTAAGGGTTGCGTTTGACGAAGCGGTTTTAGGCTCCGGAACTTGGTCTGCCTTTTTCATAATGTCGTAGCCTGTGAGCGATTGGGCAAAAAGTCCCGCTCCCAAAATCATCGCGCTGATTGTCAAGAATGTCTTTTTCATGTTTTGCTCCTTAGTTTGTCTTTGCCTTTTCTGGTCCAAAAGGCTTTGTGATATAAAGCAACACTGGCGTAATTGTGTAATCGGCGACCAGCGCGCTTCCCAAACCTACGATAGAAAGCCAACCGATGTTGACCAAGACGTTCATAGTGCTTGTGAGGAAAATCGCGAACATGGCGCACAAAATCACTGTGGTCATGATCATCGTCTTTCCAATCTCGCGGTATGAGCTTTCTATGGCGCTTCGGTAGTTTCCTGTAATTTCAAAGTGGTACTTGATGTGGTTTGTAAAGTGAATCGTGTCGTCAACGGCGATTCCTAAAATCATAGGCATTATCATCGCGGTTATCATGTCCAAGTTGACTTTTGCGTAGCCCATGATTCCGCCAATCAAAAGAATGGGAACTACGTTTGGAATCATCGCGATAAAGCCGGTCCTTACCGAAGTGAAGGCGAGGACTAGCAAAAGAAAAATCACTATAAGCGAAGTTCCGATTGACTTGATGGAGCCGCGGACCAGCTTTCCGTTCATTTGCGCGTATTGAACGACCTGGCCCACAACGCCGGCGTTTTGCGCGTCGGGGAAAAGCTCGGCAACCCATTGCTTTACTTTGGCCAAGTTCTGGACGATTTCTTCGCCGTCGTAGCCCGCAAGCTCCACCTCAAGGTAGGCGGCCCTATAGTCTTCGCTTATGTAGTCATACAAGTCCGAGCCGCCAGAGATTTCGTACAGGAACATGATTTGGCTGGCCAGCTCCTCGTCGTCGGGAATCGCGTAAAAGGCGGAATCGTCTTGGTTGAGAGTGCGGTTGGTTTCCTTTATGATTTTTGTCACGCTGGAGACGCGCGGCTTTCCGTTTGAAACTTTTGTCTGGCTCAATGTTCCGATTCGCTCGGCTAGAATGTCCATGTTTTTGAGAACTTCTGGATTTTTTATCGCGTCCTCGTCGGGGTATTCTATTAAGACTTCGTAGTTGTACTGGCTTCCAAGCTGGCTGCGCGTAATTTCCAAAAGCCGCTTTATGTAGGCGGTTCGCTCTCCCATCATGTCGGAGTAGTTCATGTTCACTTTGATTTTAAAAATTCCAGGAATCACCGCCGCCGCCACAAGAACTGTGGCCGCCACCGTAATCCATTTTTTGTTCAGGATTGATTTTCCCATCGCCTCCACGCGCAAGTCCGCTTTTGTGGCTCCTGCCGCGTCAACATAGGAAGGATCGGGCTCTTGGTCTTTTCCAAAACTGTAGAGGACGGGGAGGAGAATGATGATGTAGGCAAAGATGACAAAAACAGTCGCCGCCGTTATTCCGCCAACCCAGCGCATCGGCCTGATTCCCGCTGCCAAGAACGAAAGCATTCCGGCCATCGTCGTGATTACGGTAAAGAACAAGGCCCAGCCTGAGTCGCGGACTCCCATGACCACAGACTCTTTGCGCTTGCCAGTTTTGCGGAAATACATTTTAAAGCTGTTTATGTAGTGGACGGAGTAGCCTACGGCAAGCGCCATCGAAAGCAAAACCGTGACCATAATCATCGTGTTGTTTCCCTTTATGTTCAACCAGCCCGAAAAGCCAAGCGTCGTTGTCAAGGCTCCTACTGTCGAGATTGACGGAACGACGATTCCACGCAGCGAACGGATGAAAATTATCAGGCAGACTAGCATCACCAAAAAGCCCAAGCCTATGCGGGTCACAAGCTGGTTGATTGTCACGGCCTCTTCTTCGTATTCTGTGTAGCTCATGCCGGCGGGGCGAATTTGCCACTTGTCCGACTTGTATTTAGGGTCGTTGAAAATCTTCATCGCAGGCGGAGCGATTTTGTCCATCGCGTCCGTCATGTCTTCTGAGTATTGCTCAAGGTTCACGATAAGCCAGGTTTCCGTAGCGTCGGCGCTGACCAGCGTGTTCACTAGCGACTCTCGGCTTAGGATGAAGGCCTTTTTTTGCGCCAATTCTTCGGGGTCTGTAGGAACGCCGTCCTCAAAGGGGCTTGTCACCTTAAAGCCTTCGTCGGTTCCTACAGGAATGGAAAGTTCCATAAGCGAGCTTACGCTGTCGGCGTAGGGAACGTTTTGCAAAAGCTCGTCGCCCAGCTGGTCTATCATGGCCAAAACTTCCGGGTCAAAGACATCGTCGGCCTTGATGTGCGCCATTAGGCTGTCCGTTGAGCCAAAAATGTCCTCAAAATGGTCTTGGTTTTGCTTTGTGGTTTCCCAGTCGTCAAACCAATCGTCTTCGCCGTTGTCAAGAACAAGCCGTCCAAGGCCCAGCGAGCCGACGATTGTCACGACAAGCAGGCATATAAGAAAAGTCCAGCGGCGCCTCACTTGAAAGCGGCCAAATTTTTCAAACCAATCGTTAATCTTTTTCACTTGCATAAAGGTTTTGCCTCCTGGTGCTAGATAACAGTGTTATCAAAAGCGGTAACGATGTTATCATAACGGTAACAGTGTTATCTGTCAATAGGTTTTGGTAACATTGTTATCATTTTTTCTTGACTTTTTTTGGATTTTGGCGCAAACTGTTCTTATGGCTGAATCTTCCATAGAAACAAAGAAAAAGCTGCTCGAAAGCGCTAAAAAAGAATTTCTCCAAAAAGGCTTTGCAGGCGCCTCGCTGCGGACAATAGCGGCCAACGCCGGAGTGACTACGGGCGCGATGTACCGCCACTTTAAGGACAAGGACGACTTTTTTTGCGCCCTGGTCGACGGAGCGGTGGAGGCGACCCAAAAAGTCGTCATGTTCGCCGACTCCAAAACCCACGCCGGCTTTGATTCCCCCAACATGAAGGAACACATCGATTTTGAAAAAAAGATGACCTTTGATTTTTTGAAATACGTGTTCGAAAATTTTGACGCCTTTGAGCTTTTGCTCACCAAAGCCGCCGGAAGCGCCCACGAGCGTTTTCAAGAAGACATTTGCGAGCTCTACACAAAAAATTGCGAGGACACCTTCAACTGGATGCGAAAGCAGGGCTTTGCCAAAAAAAAGGTCTCATCGATGACAGTCCACTTTATGGCCTCGACGGTCATAAACGCTTTTTGCGACATCATCCTTCACAAAATGACAAAGAGGCAGGCCGCGGCCTACATTTCCGACGTGATGGAATTTACCCGCGCGGGCTGGATTAAGCTGATGGGGATGGACCGCTTGTGATTTTGAACGCAAGGCCATAATCGTTAGTTCAAGCGGTTCCGCCGCGTCTTTGCGGACGCTGCCTGTTGTCTTCCAAGAATTTGCTTTTTTGGCATAACCGCGCTATAATTCCATTCCAGGAGACTTTATGAAAAGAAGAATTTTTTCCGTTTTGTTGATAGTTTGCGTCGCGGCGGCGCTTGTTGTTGGATGCGACAATTCCAACTCTTCAAAAAAGGCGCTGGACCTTTGGACGGAGGAGGCGCCGGCGAAAAGCGCGCTTTCCGAATATGTCAATGCCGTGACAAACAAAAATTCCCCGGACTTCATTCCCGTCCAAGACCGAATCGCGATTTTTGATTTTGACGGAACTCTTTTTTGCGAAACCCATCCGACTTACTTTGACTTTCAGCTTTTCATCCACCGCGTGCTTGATGACCCTTCATACACGCCCACGGCGGAACAAAAGAAAATGGCGGACGATTTTATCGCAACCGGAAAAGTTCCTCCCCTTGGAAAAGAATACGAAAAGTCATTGGCCAGCGCTTACAAAGGCTTTGGGCTTGACGAATATTGCGCTTACGTAAAGTCGTTCATGCAAACGGAACAGCCGGGTTACAAAAATCTCATTAGGCAAAACGCTTACTACAAGCCGATGGTTCAGATTGTGGAATTCCTCAAGCAAAACGGCTTTACGGTTTACGTTTCAAGCGGAACCAACAGGTTGGTCCTGCGCGCCCTTGTTTGCGACGCGCTGGATTTGCCGCCCCATCAAGTCATCGGCTCTGACAACGTTCTTGTGGCTGCCGGACAAGGCGGCAAGGACGGTTTGGAATACATGTTCGCCGACGGCGACCAAATTTTTCTTGGCGGCGACAGCGTCATAAAAAACCTTCAGTTGAACAAAGTTTTTTCTATTATCAAGGAAATTGGAAAGCGGCCTGTCCTTGCTTTTGGAAACAGCTTTACGGACGCCAGCATGTTGAACTACGCGATTTACGGAAACAAATACAAGGCGCTTGCCTTTATGCTTTGCTGCGACGACCTTGAGCGCGAATACGGCAATCTCAAAAAAGCCCAAACGGCTCGCGACAACAGCGAAAAATACGGCTGGATTCCCGTCTCCATGCGCGACGACTGGACCACAATTTACGGCGCTGGAGTGGAAAAGACGGAATAGGCCGCTCGTATTTTTGCTTGCAAGACAATAATCATAATTTCGAGCGGGTTCACCGCGTCCTTGCGGACGCTGCCTTACTCAAGCCGCGCTTGCGCGAAATCCGCTCGAAATTACTATTATGGTCTTGCTTTCGACGATACGAGCGGCCCGCTCTTGCTCTCCGCGCGCTTTTTCGCTAAACTATCTCCATTATGGTAAAAAGAAACTCTGGATTCGCTAATTTGACCGCAGGCTATCTCTTTCCGGAGGTGGCCCGCCGCAGAAAGGAATATCAGGCCCAAAATCCGGCCGCCAAGATCATAAGCCTCGGAATCGGAAACACCACCGAGCCGCTTACTCCTCACATCGCCAAGGCGATGAGCGACTACGCGCTTGGCTTGGGAACCGCCGCAGGCTATTCAGGCTACGGAGATGAGCAGGGCAACGCGGAACTTCGCGCCAAAATCGCCCAGGTCTTTTACCCGGGAATGTGCGACGCAAGCGAAGTCTTCATCTCGGACGGCGCCAAGTGCGACATCGCGCGCGTGCAAACCCTTTTTGGAGCGCATACGCCCATAGCGGTCCAAGACCCCAGCTATCCGGTTTACGTCGACGGCTCGGTAATCATAGGAGCGGCCGGCGCCAACAACGGCTCGGGCTATGACGGAGTGGTCTACCTTCCTTGCAATCCGGCCAACAACTTTTTCCCCGACTTGAGCAAGGTCAAACCCAACAGCTTGATTTACTTTTGCTCGCCCAACAATCCCACGGGCGCCGTCTCGACAAAGGATGACCTAAAAAAGCTGGTGGACTTTGCCTTGGCCAACGGTTGCATGATTATTTTTGACGCGGCCTACCGCGAGTTTATCCGCGACCCTTCGCTCCCCAAAACGATTTACGAAATCCCTGGCGCCAAAAAGTGCGCGATAGAAATCAACTCCTACTCAAAGCCCGCGGGCTTTACGGGAGTCCGCTGCGGCTGGAGCGTCGTTCCCAACGAGCTTTTGTTTGAGGACGGAACGTCAGTCAACCGCGACTGGAACCGCGTCATGACCACGCTCTTTAACGGCGCGTCAAACATAGCGCAGGCGGGAGCCTTGGCCGCCATGAGCGAGCAGGGCTTGGCCGAGATGAAAAGCGTCATTGACTACTATTTGGAAAACGCGCGCGTCATCAAAAAAGCGGTGGAGGGGGACAACTTCAAGGCCGCGGGCGTAAACGTTTTCTGGACAGGAAACTCGCCATACTTGTGGGTGCAGTTCCCCGGAAAAGAAAGCTGGGAAATTTTTGACAGGCTTTTAAAGGAATGCCAGGTTGTGACAACGCCCGGCTCGGGCTTTGGACCGGCGGGCGAGTCGTTCATCCGCATAAGCGCCTTTGGCCACCGTTCCGACGTGGAAGAAGCCTGCAATCGCCTTGCTGGTTGGAAAATTTAGATTGCGGCGCGATAATTTTGTTCGCGCCTAGAAGGTTTTCTTTCCGCCGACCGTAAGGGTAAAGTTGAGCGATTGGCTTCCCGATACGTCAAGGATTCCCACTTGCGCGATAGTCTCAAGACTGGCTGAGCCGCTAAGCGGGAATTCTGCGTACGGAGTGATATAGACGTTGTACTTTGCGTCGTTCACGTTCTTTCCCTTTGTCAAATCGCCAAAGGAAAGGTTTGCTATTCCAGTAAAAGCATGAATTCCTACGGTGATGTCGCCGTTCTTTCCTTCGATGTTGTCCTTGTAGAAAGTGAATCCCGCGCCAATCGGATCCTTAAGATATGTAAGTTCCTTTATAGCTTTTTGGGTAAAAGAGTAGAGCGTTAGCGTAAAGTTGAACGCGTGGAATTTCAGCCTTGGCTCAAGCAAAAAGCTTATGTCGTTGCCAGTAACGCCGTTTTTGCGGTCGCCCTTTATCACAATGTCGTTCAAGTACATTTGAAGCAACAGGCCGTGCGTGTATTTGCTTCCGGCCAAAAAGTTAAGGCCTCCGTGCATGGTGATTGTGTCGATTACCAACACAACGTCCTTGTCCCTGTACTTGTCTTGAATGGGGGAGCCAAAGCCCAGCATAAAGTCCATTGTCACAAGGTTTGTGGCAAGGGCAAAGCGGCTGTCCAAATTCATCGACCAGTCGTCGCTTTTGTTTTTGTTAAAATAGAAAGAGACTCCGGTGGCGATTGGCGCCTTGTCAAAATTAACTACATAAGAAAGGCCCGCTCCTTTTGCGTTGTCGCGCAAGGGGCTTCCTTCCAAGCTGGTGTAGGACTTTGTCAAGCGCGATCCAATCGGCTCAATTCCAAAATGCCTCATCAAAAACGCGTCGCCGCCAATCGGCTCATAGGCTCCGACAAAGGCCGAAAAATAGTTTGTCGCGGTGACTGCCCGTCTCTGCAACACAAATGACAGTTCGTTAAGGCGGACGTTGGCGTCGCTGTCTGAGAAAATGTCGTCAAACGAAAGGTTTGAGGCCCAAGCGGCTATCTCTCCGCGAAAAATCGCCCATTCGGCAAGGTTTGCCTGAATGGCCGCGTACGCCGCCAAGGGGACTCTTCCTTTGGCCTTGCCGCCATTAAGCGGAACGTTGAGGTCGGCGCCGGCGCTTCCTCCGATGGCTCCGCTAAACGAGGGAGCCGCGCTCAAATATGAACAGGCCGCCAAAAGAGAGGCTAAACATATAATTTTATTTAATTTCATAAGCCTACCGCCTAAGTTTTTATTTAAAGTTCTTCCCTTAGATTATCGGCGCGAAAGGCTAAAAAGATTAAAGTTTTTTCCAAGCCAAGTCGTAGAGCTTCCATTGGTTTTTGGAGGCCCAAGCCTCGCACAGCTTGAATGAGGAAGGGTTGTAAAGGCTATCCGGTTCAAACTCTTTTTCTGCCGAACCGTTGTTGCCCGCCAAATCTTTTGCAAGCTCAAAGACTTTTTGCAAGCTAAAATCCGCCGCAAACGAAAAGTCCAGCGCAAATGGAATTGGCGCGATGATCGGAACCCCAGCGTTTGCGGGCTGGCAATCGTTTGCGGGCGGGCAATCGTTTGCGGGCGGGCAATCGTTTGCGGGCGGGCAATCGTTTGCAGGGGATCCAGGCCTTGTCCAAATTTTTGCCCAAAAGCAAAGGGGCTTGTTTTGCGGCGGACTTTTTTTGCGCGGCAAAAATATCTCAAACTTTTCTATAGACAAAAATTCTTCTTTGCCAAAATCGTCGGGCAGGATGCATAAAAGGGGGCGCAAAAAAATCGGCTGGCCTTGCTCTATCGGTTGGCGGACAAGGCCTTTTTGCGGGCCGGGCAAAAGAGGGCCGCCGGGTCCTAGCAAATCGTTTGCCGCTTGGACCAGCTTAAGCTCTTGCGAAGGATTTAGCTTTATGGCGTTAAAAGTCATTTTTGCGCTTGGGCCAATTTTGGGTTGAACTCGCGCTCGACGGCGACGGTGCTCGGCGGCCCGTGTCCCGGCATTATGACCGTGTCGTCGGTTTGGCTAAGAATTTTTTGCTTGATGTTTTTTACCAAAGTTCGTTCGGAGAACTTGGAGTTAGTGCTTCCGATTTTGCAGGCGCTTAGGGAGTCGCCGGTAAAGAGAACGTTCCCCACTTTGTAAACCATCGAGTCGTTCGTGTGGCCCGGCAAAGAAAAGTATTCAACGTCAAGGCCGGCAACTTGGACAACGCCGTCGTCCTTAAGCACGTTGGTGTCGTTTCCGGCAACTTCCCAGTCGGCAGCGTAGATTTGAGGCTTGTAGATTTTGCGCAAGGTGGCAAGGCCGGCCACATGGCTTCCGTGGTTGTGCGAGATCAAGACGCCCGCCAGCTTGTAGCCGCCGGTTTCGATGTGGGTTATGATTTCGGTCGTGATTTGGCCGGGGTCTATGATGATGGCCTCGCGAGACTTTTCGTTTACGATTACGTAGCAGTTTGAAAAACCTTCCAAGTTCAAGTGAAAGTAAAGTTTCATCCGCGCCTCACTCCGAGTCCCTTAGGAACATTTCGCTTCCGCGCTCGTCAAAAATCGCCTCGCGAAGGTTGGACGACTTGAACAAAAGGTTTTGCTTTTCTATGTTGAAGAACATCGTGTTCTTGATGTTGCAGTTTCGGAACGAAGTGTCCACAAGCTTTGCCCCGATAAAGCGGGAATTGTACAAGTCCGAATCGTCAAACGAAGACTGGTATGCTTGGATTCCGCAAAAGTTGTCGTGGATCATGTCGCTACCTGTAAGAAGGATGTGCGAAAAAATGCAGCCGCCAAAAGATGTGAACTGCATGTTGCTCTCAAGCATCGCGCAGTCCGAAAAAATCGAATGGTCAAAAAAACTCATTCGCGAGCGGAACTTTGTCGAGTGGATGTTGATAAAGCGGCAGTTTTGGAAGTTGCAGCCGTAAAAGCGTTTGTCTGTCAGGTCAATGTTCTCAAAGGTGATGCCGCTGGCGTTGAGGCCCACGATTTTTTGCCGCTGGTTAATGTAGTTGTAAATGTCTTCCTTGATTTTTTGCTGGTCGGGGATATGGTCCATGCAATAGCTTTCGCCCTCGGCGATTTCGCCGTAGTAGTTGAAGACGGAAAGAGACGCTTTTTTGCAGCCTTCGGCAAGGCACCTGTTCTGCTGGAACATTCTTCCATTATAAAGCATGAACGCTTGTTTTGCAAGTCAACGCAAGGCCTTTCCATAGACAAAAAGGCCCGTTTTATGGTAAGATGGCGGCATGAACGCAAGCGAAATTGAATTTTTGGACAAGTCCATAAGGCGCGTTCCCGACTTTCCCAAGCCGGGAATTCTTTTTTACGACATCACCAGCGTTTTGACAAAGCCCGATGTCTTTAAGTTTTGCATCGACAAAATGGTCGAGCTTTACAAGGACAAAAAAATCGACGCGGTGGCCGCCGTTGAGTCGCGCGGATTTTTGTTCGGCGCGCCTTTTGCGGAGCGTCTTTCAATTCCGCAAATCCTGATTCGCAAAAAGGGAAAGCTCCCAGGAGAAACATACTCTTGCAAGTATTCTCTTGAATACGGAACCGCCGAAATCGAAGCCCACAAGGCCGACATCGAGCGCGGAAAAAATTACTTGATTGTAGACGACCTTATCGCCACAGGCGGAACGCTTGCCGCGGCGCGCAACGTGATAGAGCAGGGCGGCGGAGTCGTGACCGACTTTTTTGGCGTGATTGGCCTTCCTGACCTAAACTACGCCAAGGCTCTGGCTCCCGCCAACGTCACCACGCTCATCGACTTTCACGGTGTATAAAAAAAAGGCCGCTTTTGCGGCCTTTTTTTTATGTCGAGTTTTAAGCCTCGCGTAAGGCTCGGCTTAAAACATCGCGTTCATTTTGTCATCGCGCGGGGAAGGAACATCAAGGCCTTCTCAGCTTCGGCGGTGATTATGTCCCACTTTTTTCCGCTGATGAATTCTTTTTTGACAATCCAAGAGCCGCCCACCGCCAAGACGTTTTGCTTGGCCAAGTACAAGGCGGCGTTCTCGGCCGTGATTCCGCCTGTGGGAATGAATTTAGTTTTGGGGAAGGGGCCCGCCATCGCGTCCAAAAATTCCGTTCCGCCCAAAAGCTCTGCTGGGAAAAGCTTTAGAACTTGCAAGCCCAACTGAATCGCGCTTGTAATCTCTGTCGGCGTGGCCACTCCTGGAATCACCGCCACGTCGCGGCTTTTGCAGTATTCGACGATTTCTTTGTCAAAGCCTGGCATCACGATAAACTTTGCTCCGCACGCGATGGCCTCTTGAGCCTGAGCGACTGTCGTCACCGTTCCCGCTCCCGCCAAAACGTCGGGACAATGCGCGCTAAGCTCGCTTATCGCCTTTGGCGCCGCGTCCGTGCGGTAAGTGATTTCGGCAATTTTTATTCCGCCCTTCAAAAGCGCGTTTGCAAGTGGCACCGCGTTGGCGGCGTCCTCGATCGTTATTACGGGAATTATTTTTGTCTGTTGGAATATTTCAAAGATTTTGTTCATAGGCGAGCCTCCGATTAATTTTCTTGATAGGTTAGAGGGTAGGCTTCCGGATTTTCCAATGCCTCCAATTCTATGTCCGCGTCAAGCGACGGCCAATGCAAGTTGCCTTCTGCGTCTGATTCTACTTCAGCGATTTGTTTAATGGCGGCGTTTTCAAAAACAGGGTAGTCCTTGTAGTTCACAAAGTATTCTTTTTCATTTGCCAAGAGCCAAAAGCCAAAAGGAGAAATGTTTGTCACTTCCGCGCCTTGTTCACATTTTCTTAAAGTGTTTGTTCCAAGCGTCAATTAGTTCCTCCTTGCGGCGAGCCGCAATTTTTTCTATTTCGTTAATTTCTACTTTTGACAGATTTATCGCTTTTGCAACGCTGATTTCAGGTTCCAGCCAAATCTTGGCCTCTCCGTTTGGAGTTGAAACATGAACGTGCATCCTTGTTTCTTCTTTTGAGAAAAAATAATATCTGCTTCCGCCTTCTACAAAAACTGTTGGCATAGTTTTGCTAACCTTTAACGTGGCTATTATAACATATTCTTTGCTTTTTTTCTACAAAAAATTTGCGGGCAGAATGTAACAATGAACTCACAGAAACTGTTGCGTATTTCTTCCCTTAAAACATTGCCATCAGGGCGTCTTGCAGGACTTGGGAGCAGTTGACGCGGCGGCGGTCGGCAAGGCGAGCCAAAAAGGCGGGCAGCGAGACGTTTTTGCGCACCGCCCGTGTGTCGGTCTTGGCGCGGTATTCCATCGTGTCGGCCTTGATGATTGAGATGACCTGGCCCGGCTCCAGCGCAATTTTGTGTTGCGGAGTGGGGGCAGGAATGGGGAGTCCTTGGTCTTCGGCCACGCAAAGCCAGGCTGCCATTGCGTCGGACATTTGCTCTATCGCGTCCGCCCAGTCCTTGCCTGTGGTGACGCAGCCATCCAAGTCGGGCGTCCGCGCGTAAACCTTGCCGTCTTCTTCTTTGAAGGTTGCTGAATAAACGTATTTCATTTTGCTTCCCCCTGTTTGATTTAAAAATACACAATTTTACACAACAAGTCAAGTTTTTATTTATAGGAAGGGGAACGGAATTATTTAGTGCTGCGGCCGACGCGCTATATTAGCGCAAAGGAAAGCCGCTTGCCCAAAGCGCCTGCGACCTTTTGCAAGAATTGAAAAGACGGATTGTAAGTTCCGCCTTCGAGACGCGCGATGCTTGACTGCTTTGTGCCGATTTTTTCGGCAAGCTCTTTTTGGGTCATTTTTTTTTCGGCGCGTGCCTTAATAATCTGGCGTATCAACTGATACTCCGGCTCAAGCGCGTCGTACTCCGCCTTAAACTCCGGGTCTTTGAAAAGTTCCGCTTTTAGTCTATCCAAATCATCCATAATGGTCACCCCCTAGATTTATAGTCTTTCATTCGAGCCAGCGCTGTTTCAAGTTCCTTTTTTGGCGTTTTATCCGTTTTCTTTTGAATCGCGTGAAGCAGAACGGCCTTTTGCTTTTTTGTCTTTGCGTCTTTTACAAGAACAAAATAGAACGTTCTGAAAATATTGCTTGCATGTTTTGTGCGCAGTTCCATCAAGCCCTTGTATTTTTCGCCTTTTATGGAATCGATATAGGGAAAACGCAAAGCCGCGCCCATTTCCTGAAGCAAAGTGATATCCTGCAATATTTTAGCGACTTGCTTTCCTTGGAGCGATTTTATGAACTCATCCACAGGAACTCGCCCAGTTTGAGTTTTATAAAATTCTATCTCATATCCCATGTTTTTTAGTATAACATATACGTTATATTGGTGTCAAGAAAAAAATACTCTAATTTTGATTCTATTTATCTTTGAGGGAACGGTGGAGCGGGCGGGAGATTATCTTCGGATTTTTTCTTTTAGCTGGCTTGCCAGTATGACAAGCTCTGTATCGATTATATTGTCGATTTTTGTAAAAAGGCTGTCGTCGCCTGAGAATTCGTTTTTTGTGTAAAAGAAAGTCGCCGGGCTTATCTTGAAAATCACGCAGAGGGCGTCAAGGACCTCGGCGGTGACAAAGGATTTTCCGTTTTCTATGCGGCTTAGATGGTTTGGCGTTATTCCAAGTTTTTCCGAAAGCTCTTCCTGGGTGATTTTGTTCAATTTTCTAAAGTGCTTGAGGTTTTGGCCAAAGATTTCTTTTGAATTCATGCGTCAAATTTTATAATCAGATTCCCTTATAAAACACAACATTAAAAGATGGTTTTATTGATAAAAACGCTGTTTAATGCCGAATTTTTCTTGCACTAATAGGCATTTAGCGCTATAATATTAAAACAACCCAGCATTTAAGACAAAGTTGAGTTGGAGGATAATATGGCAGGCAAACTATTGCAAATTCGATTGAACGCAAATTTATATCAAGATTTTAACGATTTTGATTCCTTTAAGGATATCGTTCTAAGTCAGGCCTTAAAAATTGACTCTGAACTAAAAAAGAAATATGAAAAAGCGTCAAAAATAGAAAACGCTGATCCAGAAGATGTTTATCCCGGAATAGAGGAAGAATACGATCTCTATGAAGGTTATGAAAAAGAAATGTACAAAGCGCTTGTAGTCCTTCTTTATAGTCGAATAGAAATAAAACTAAAGGACATTCTTAATATTTATGATCATAGTTATACGATTTATAATAAGAAAATCGAGCGGTTTGACTTCAAGAAAATTGAAAAAGCGTTTAAGAACCTTTTTTCAATTATTATTAAAAAAATTGAGCTTTTTAATAGTTTTGATGAACTGCGCGAGTTGAACAATTGCTTAAAGCACAAAGAAATTGTAAGCAATGAACTTAAGAAGAAAAACAGAGGTCGTTGGCGTCAAGGGGAGGAAATAAAATTGACAAAAGACGATTTGGATAGACTGTTACCAAATTCAAAAAAATTCTTTTTGAACCTTATTGACGAATTAAAGAAAAAACTTGCAGAAAATCAATAAACATTTTGGAGGAATAAAAATGAAAAAATCTATGGTTTGTGCGGCTGTTGCCGCGACATTGGCGTGTGCAACGTTTGCTTCTTGCTCAAAGAAAGACATTGCAAAGCAATGTGAAATGGTGAAAATTCCAGGCAGGAATTTTGAATTAATGAATACCGAAGTAACTCAAAAATTTTATAAAGAAGTTATGGGCGAACTTCCTGATCTTCTCACAGGTCTTACAAGAGAAGGAGGGCTTAGGGAAGAAATAGGAGATGACATACCTGTTTTTAATATTTGTTGGTATGATGCGATTTGTTTTTGCAATAAGATGAGCGAAAAATATGGATATGAACCTGTGTATTCTGTGAACGGCACGACAGATGTATCAGAATGGGGCTGGACACTATATAATATCGATGGAAAGGAGTTGTCATTAAAAGTAGTTTGGAATAAAAAAGCAAATGGTTTTCGCCTGCCTACAAACGAGGAATGGGAGTATGCCGCGATTGCTGGAGAAAATTTTCTATACCCCGGAAGTGACGACATAAGTAAGGTTGCTTGGATTAATGACAATAGTGAAGGAAAAATGCATCCTGTGGCTAAAAAAAAGCCTAATGCGTTTGGCCTCTTTGATATGTTAGGTAATGTGGATGAACCAGTGTGGTGGGATGACTTGGGGGTTGTAATAGCTTGTACTAGAATTGGAGAATATCAATGCGTTAGGAGGGGAAGAAATTTTGAAACTCCTGGTTATGCTATCAAGAAAGGCGAATGGAAAAAAATAGATGGTGATGATGTAGGGTTCAACTATTTAGGGGTAGATACAAATGGTTTACGTCTTGCGCGAACTGTTATGGAAAACTAAAATTTGCCGATGATGGGACGCTACGAGCGGTCCTTAAGTCGTATCAAGGTTAAAAAAACTTAGAGGTATTGTTATGGCCGAGAATAAAAAAAATCATCATATCTTTCAATTGTTTTATCTAGTTGGGCTGGCGTCCATAGGTTTTATGAAGAACTTATTTAAACATTCAGCGCTTGTTGCTGCTTTAATTGCTACGGCATTAATGTTTATGTCGTGCAAGAAAAAGCTGGCATCAAGAGACGTGACAATGGTTAAGATTCCAGATACGAACCTTGAAGTGATGACTACAGAGGTAACACAAGGATTATATGAAGAAATAATGGGCGTGAACCCCAGTCATTTTAAAGGCCG
Organism: Treponema sp.; assembly: GCA_017551705.1. GTDB lineage: Bacteria > Spirochaetota > Spirochaetia > Treponematales > Treponemataceae > Treponema_D. Next base: position 9,392 of record JAFZLA010000070.1, on the reverse strand, counting down.
GCATAGACCCGTAGAGCATGTATCTTGGTATGACGCAATTTATTTTTGCAATAAGTTAAGTGAAAAATATGGCTACGCCCCAGTGTATTACGTCAATGACACAGCCGATGTAACAAAATGGGATTATAAACCTCATCAGGAAGATAGTATTGAAGGCGAACTATATTATGTTTACTGGGAGAATGGTTTTAGACTTCCAACAAATATAGAATGGGAATTCGCTGCAAGTGGTGGTGAAGATTATGAATACTCTGGAAGTAATGACCTTCATAAGGTAGGCTGGTTCAACGAAAACAGTGGGAATAAGACTCACCCAGTCGCGAAAAAGAAGCCTAATGCATATGGTCTTTACGATATGAGCGGAAATGTTAGAGAGTGGGTACAGGATATCAATGAATTATGGAAGGATAAAGATCCTCAGGTTCGTGGAGGCTCATATGCAAACCGGAAAGGCTTCACATTGGATAATATGTGGGACAGCAAAAAAGCATGGGCCACTGACAGGAATCTTGGTTTCCGCGTCGTGCGCACAGTTGATTAAAAGTATATATGTTACGGCTTGCTCTCGGCTTGCTTTGTGTGGTCGAGATTTTGTTTAATTTGGAGATAATTTATGAAAAAAAATTTGATAGTTGCCTTTGTTGCACTGGGGGCAATTTTTTGCTCATGCGGGAAGAGTAAAAGTGAAAATGCAACCCCTTATGAACAATTTTCAAAATATGCGACAATGATAAAAATACCAGACGCTGGCATAGAAATGATGAGTACAGAAGTTACGCAGGAACTTTATGAATGGGTAATGAATGATAATCCCAGCAGAAGAAAGGGGAAAAAACTTCCTGTTGAGTGTGTTTCATGGTATGCCGCTATTTATTTCTGCAACGCATTGAGCGAAAAACTTGGATATGAGCCTGTGTATTATGTGAACGGCGTTTCTGATGTTACTGAATGGGAATATGTACCACATATTGGCAATAAAATAGAAGGAAAAATTGGCGCAAATAAATACGCAAATGGATTCCGCCTTCCAACAGATGAAGAATGGGAATATGCAAAAAGAGGAGGAGAGAATTATGAGTATGCTGGAAGCGATAATCTCAATGAGGTGGCGTGGACAGAAAAAAACAGCAGTGGCAAAACGCATCCCGTCGCAAAGAAGAAGCCAAACGGTTATGGCTTGTATGATATGTTAGGAAATGTTTCTGAATGGGGATTTTTTGGTGATAAAACTAATGGGGGAGCTTTTAAAGATGAGTTGCTTTTTCTTGTTGATGGCTCGACCTACACAGGTTTTCGCGTAGCACGCGCGGTTGATTAGATATATATATGTCAAGTCTTGCTCTCTGTCGTTTTAGTCCGAGAGTTTCTTGTTTTATAACTTGGGGCATAACTATGAAAAAAATCTATTCTTCATTATTTATTGGATTGTTTTCTTTATCGGTTTTGTTTGCGGATGGATCTATCGTTTGTAAAATGAAACCTTTGGAAATGACTTCGCAAAAAGTTGGGTGTTTTGTAACGACAGCGGAAAAAAATGCCTTTTTCTATTTGGTAGAGGGAGACGTTAGCTCTCAATTGAAAAATGATTTTGCGCAAAAGCCAAAGAAGTACGATAAGACACAAGGAATTTTGGAACTTTCTTCCGTCAAGGATAAAATTCTGCAAAAAGTAGCAGCGCAAAAACCCTTCACAAACGCCGTTGTTGAAATCGAAAAAAATGGCGTCTACACAGTCTGCGCAGAGGACAAAAAAGGCGATGTTTGTTTTTCCGTTGTCCAAGTTTCCAATATAGACAAAACCCCTCCTTCAAAGATTTCTGAGTTTACATGTTGTTCCTACGAAAATGGCCAGAGAGCTTTTTTTTGGAACAATCCGAGCGACGAAGACTTTGCGGGTTCAACGTTGAGAATTGTGGGGGCGGACTTCAAACAGTTTGACATTCCAAAAGACGTTGACCATATAATAATCGACGATGTGGATCAAAACGCTAAATGCTTGATTGTGGCAAACGATGATGTGGGCAATGTGTCTGAGCCTGCGGAATTGTCAGGCCTTGTCATGAGGGCATACATAAAGTCTCTTGAGTGTGGACATAAGGTCGACGAAACGACTTATGAAGAATTTGACAGTGTTTATGTCGAAGTTAAGGGCTTTGACCTGATTTGTTGCGAACTTGAAGACTTTGAACTGACTTCGGACACTCTAAAATTTAAGAATCTAAAATTGCTCCATGGCGATGAGCGATGCCTCTTGTCTTTTGACAGGCCTGAAGAAAAAGGAGAGTATTCTTTTTCTGTAAGGGTGAAGACATTGACGGATGTGGAAGAAAAGACGTTTAATATTTCGTCAGGCGGCACAAAGCCTATTCCTGTTGAGTTTTCGTTGTCAAATAGTTCGATAGGCTCTAGGTCGGACAAAAACCAAAGCTTGACTATAAAGGGATACAATCTGGATAAGCTAAATTTAAAGGCTTTGACTGTGTGTTGGAAAGAAGGCAAGGATGACATCGTAACCGGAAGAAAGAAGTTAAACGGCGATAATTCATTGACTGTGGAATATTCGTATGGCGGTATAGACAATTATCCAGATAAATTGTCCATCTCAGGGGTTTGGGAGGGCGGCAGAGAGCTTGTCGTAAAGTACGGATCTGAAGTCATTTGGACAAAGGAGATTGATTTGAATCTGCAACCTGTGCTTAAAGCTAATGGAGTGCCTTTGCCTGAGTGGGTAGGAGAGTGCAGGTTTGATGATTACGGTTTTTTTCGTGGTGGTGACGACACAATAAACGATGAATTCCTTAGGACCCCTGGAAAGGGAAATAAAGTTAGTTTTTCTTTTTCTAACAACATATTGACTGTTTATGCTACATACAGCCATCCAGATTTAAAGGCGGACGAATATAATTTAAAAGTGGATATAAAAGTTGACAAGGCAAGAAAAAGGGCTGTTATTCTATACTATCGCGAAAGTTGGAAAAATTATTTAGGAAATTGGGAACACGATGAAGTTGTGTCCCGTGACAATGATGATGTGCAACGTGCTTGGGCAAAATTAATGGTTGATAGACATTTTATTTATAAAGAAAAAGAATAGTTTTTTTTCTGTCGACTATACTCGACAATAACCAGAGCTTTTTGTCGACTATACTCGACAAGAAAAATTTAATGCCTTTTTCGCTAGTGAAAACTTTTTCGAAATTTGCAAAAGTTTTCACTATACTGAAAACTTTCTTGACTTTTTAAAAAGTTTTCAGTAGAATGTTTTTATGCTGATTCGGGAAAAATACATAAAACAGATTCGTCCATTTTACGAAAGCGACCTCATCAAAGTCATTACGGGAATTCGCCGATGCGGAAAGTCCGTAGTCCTTGAACAGATTAAGGATGAGATTTTGGCTAAAAAAAAGCCTGTCATTCACCTTAACTTCGAAAAGCGCGATGTTTACTCTAAAATCACAAACGACAGCGAATTGGTTGAATTTGTTGAAGGCCAGATGAAAAAAAAGCCTAAAAGCAAATGGTATGTTTTTTTGGACGAAATTCAGACTGTCAAAAACTGGAATTTAGCGTGCAAGTCGCTTAGGCTTGAAAATGTTTCTCTTTTTATCACTGGTTCCAACTCAAAATTGCTGTCAAAAGAATTTACAAAGGAGCTTAGCGGCCGCTACGTGTCCTTTTCGATAAGACCCTTTGTTTATAAAGAAATTTTGCAATACGCCAAGGAGCTTAAGCGAAAGATTTCTGTAAATGACTATCTTGTTTATGGCGGGTTTCCCAAACGTTTTGAATTTTCCGACACGGATTCCCTTTTGCGCTATTTGGACGACTTGGACCAAACAATTGTCATCAACGACATAATCAACCGTTATAAAATTCGCAAAGACGAGATTTTCAGAAAATTGGCGGATTTTGTTTTGGTTTCCAACGCGCGCATTTTTAGCTCAAATTCCATTCACAATTATTTAAAGTCGCAAAAAACGGAATGTTCCATAAACACTGTGATGAAATACATTGCTTATCTAGAAGAAGCTTATGTAATTCGCAAGATTCCGCAGTATTCCACAAAGGCTAAAAAGATGCTGGATTTTTACGCAAAGCTTTACAACGAGGATGTCGCGTTCAATTCGATCCGTCAAACAAACGGCAGGTTAGATTTGACCCACAATCTGGAAAACGTCGTTTTTAACGAATTGGTTTTTATGGGTTATCAACTGAGCGTTTTCAATGTCGGCGACAAGGAAATTGACTTTTTGGCCGCAAAGGACGGCAAGGAATTTTTAATTCAAGTGGCTTATAGCGTTGCGGAAGAGTCAACCTACGAACGGGAGTTTGCGCCGTTCAATCTTGTAGACAACGCGCGAAAAAAAATTCTTATAACCAATGACGAAAATGATTTTAGCACTAGTACGGTCGCTCACATAAAGCTAAAAGATTTTCTTTTGATGGAAGAGCTGCCTGTGTAACAGAATTCTAAAAAGATTCCTTCCTCTGCCTATACATCTCCAGCGCGGCGACCATCAGGGCGTGGGGGCATTCGGGGCCGCCCATCTTTGCAAAGACTTCTTTTTGGGGGACGCGGACGCAGTTCAAAAACTCGTCGGCGTCAAGCTTTTGCTTGCCGGCGGCGGTCAAGTCTTTTGCCAAAAATACGTGGAAGCGGTTGGAAAATAGGGCGGGGTTGGGGCTCATCGTTCCCAAGTGGACAAGCGTTCCTGCCTTGCAGCCGGTTTCTTCCAAAAGCTCGCGGCGGGCGCCTTGTTCCGGGCTCTCGCCCTTGTCAACCACTCCTCCTGGAAATTCCAAGCTGAGGCCTTGGTATGCGTGCCGCCATTGCTTTACCATCAAAAAGTCGTCGCCTATGACGGGAATCACGGCCGCCCAATCGGGGGCGTCGATTGTGATGTAGTTTCCGGTCCGGCCGTCCGGCGCCTGGTTTTGGCTCTGGTTCACCGTAAAAACTGGAGTGTCCAAAAGCTTTTGTTTGTTTCCGACTTTCCAAATTAACGCGGAGTCGTCTTTTCCCTTTGACATATTTTGCTTCCTGCCTTATAATATAGTATAGATTGAATTTTCGCTTTTGTCATTAGGGAGGAACGAATGGCAGTAATTTGCATGGCGCGACAAGTGGCGGCTAAGGGAGACGAAATCAGCGCCGAAGTCGCAAAACTCTTGAACTATAAATTCATCACCCGCAAGGACATCGAGGCCCGCATTGTGGAACTGGGCTTTCCCAAAGAAAAACTCCACAAGTACGACGAGGTAAAGCCAGGCTTTTTTGCCTCGCTTGCAAAGGACCGCGACGAATACTTGGACTACTTGCAGACGGCGATTTTGGAGGCGGCCTCCGACGGAAACTGCGTCTTGATTGGCCGCGGAGCCTCTTACGTTTTGAGCGACCTTCCCAACATGCTTAGTTTTAGGTTTGTGGCCGACCACCAAACCCGCCTTGAGCGCTTGGAAGAAGAATTCAACTTTAACGAAAAGCAAGCCCAGCAGCGCATCGACGAAAGCGACAACAACCGCCGCGGCTTTCACAAAAGCTTTTTCAACGCCGACGCCGAAGACCCGGCCCACTACCACTTGGTCGTAAACTCCGCAAAGTTGGACATAAAGAGCGCGGCCGCCTTGATAGTCTCCATCGTCGAGGCCAACATGACCAAGGACGTGGAGGAGCAGGGCAAAAAGAAAGTGGCCGAGATGCTCTTGGCCCAAAAGCTTGTCAACACTTTGGTCTTTGAGCACAACATTACCGTAAACTTTTTGCGGGCAATTGTCATCGACAAAAAAATCGTCCTGCAAGGAATCGCCGATTCAAGCGCGGTTGTCGAAAAGGCCGTTGTGCTGGCTCAAAAGGCTTATCCCGACTACAAGATTGAGTCGGCCATAAGCGTCGTCCAAGACTTTAAGACATACAAATGAATTTTCAATCCGCAGTTTTTTTGAACCTGGCCTTTGTTTTTTTGGGAGCTTTTTTAGGAAGCCTTGCCTGCATTTTGTGCGGAAAGGTTTTCAAAAAAAAGTATTTTCACTTTAGGCTTTCGCTTTGCTTTTTGCTATTGTCCGCCGCGATTGTATTTGCAGCCCTTTTTGTAATTTCCGAAAAGACAGCAAGCGGCGCGGCTTTTGCGGGCCATGTGCGGCAAGACGCGCTTGTCGTGGCCATCTATTTTTTTGCGGGCCTTTTTTGCGCGGCAAGCCTGAGAGTGTTTTTTCCTATCGCGGCCATCTTGTACATCGGCTGGACTTTGGCCTTTGGAATTTTTCTTTACAAAAAAGCGCCGCTTCCTCAAAAGTACACGCTGACTGTAAGCGAGTCCTTTGTCCGCGACGAAGAAAGCGCAAGAGAATGGAAGTTCTCTTCGCAAAGCCAGGGAGCCTTTGTTGACTTTTCGGTTTGCGAGCTGGACAAGAACGCGCTCTTTCCGCTTCCAAGATTTTGGCATTCTTTGAGCGGCGCGCGGACTCCGTCTGAGGCCGCCAAAGCCCAAGACTTTTTGACCGATCCAAGCGCGGATGGCGCGGGCGGAATTTTTGGCGGAGCGCAAGAAAAGTTTTTTGCGCGCGCCGCAAAAAAGCTTTTGGGCCAGCCCTATGTCTACAGTTTGGAAATTCCCAAGCAGGCGCTTTATCCGGTTATTTTTGAGGTCAAAGTTTCTTGCGACGGGGGAAAATTCTCCGCCAAATTGGAAAAAATAATGTAAATTTTCTTATTCCTATTGCAATTTTATGCAAAATTTGTTAAATTATATGCATATTTATTCATAGCGGCGAAATTCATTGCAAGCAAGGCCGAAAGTGAATGGCGCCGCATAAGCGGCAACATTCGCGCTCGCAAAAAGTCTCGCGCGAATAGCCGTATCTTTTGGAGGCGGAATATGATAAAATTTGTTCAGGGCGGAGTCACCGCGGCAAAAGGATTTTTGGCCAACGGAATTCACAGCGGGCTCAAGGCTAGCCGTAAAACTTATGACACCGCTCTTGTTTACAGCCAAAATCTTTGCGACGCCGCGGGCCTCTTTACCTCCAACAAGGTCAAGGCCGAATGCGTAAAATACACGATGCAAAAAATCAAGGGCGGCAAAATGCAGGCCGCCGTTTGCAACGTTTGCTTTGCCAACGCTTGCACAGGAGCGGAAGGCTACAAGACGGCCCAGATGACCGCCGAAGCTGTTGCCAAGGAAGTTAAAATCAACGCCGACAACGTCATCGTGTGCTCAACAGGAATCATAGGCCAGCCGATTCCCCGCGACGTTTTGCTGTCCCACATTCCAGAGCTTGCCGCGGGCCTTTCCAAAGACGGAAACGAAAAGGCGCGCGCCGCGATCATGACAACCGACACCCATTACAAGGAGTGCGCCGTCCAAACCCAAATTGGCGGAAAGACAGTCACAATCGGCGCTATGTGCAAGGGAAGCGGAATGATTCACATCAACATGGGAACGATGCTTTGCTTTGTGACAACCGACTGCGACATTAGCGCGGGAATGCTCGACGCGGCCTTGCGCGAAGTCGTTCCGCTTACATACAATTGCGTGAGCGTTGACGGAGACACTTCGACCAACGACACGATTACAATTATGGCAAACGGACAGGCAGGCAACGCCCGCATAGAGTCAAAGAGCGGCGACTGGAAAAACTTTGTCCAAGCGCTCCACGCCCTAAGCGAGGCGATGGCAAAAAAAATCGCGGCCGACGGCGAGGGAGCGTCCCGCTTGGTGGAATGCCTTGTGACTGGCGCCAAGGACGACGCGAGCGCGCGCGTTTTGGCAAAGGAAGTCATCGGCTCCAACTTGGTCAAGGCGGCTATGTTCGGACGCGACGCCAACTGCGGCCGCGTTCTTTGCGCGATGGGATATTCGGGAGCGGAATTTAATCCCGACAAAACAACCGTGAGCTTTTTGAGCAAAGAAGGAGCCGCGCGCTACTTTGACGATCCGGCCGCAGACTTGTTCGCGGGCGCCGAATCGATTGAGGTTGTCCGCGACGGAGTGGGGCTTTCTTTTGACGAAGAAAAGGCAACCCGCATTCTTGGCCGCGAGGCTGTCCAGATTTTGGTCCAATTGCAGGAAGGAAGCGGCTCCGCAAAAGCGTGGGGCTGCGACTTGACTTACGATTACGTAAAGATTAACGGAGACTACCGCTCGTAGTTTTTTTATAGAGGAAGGAATATGTCAGAAGAAAATAAAAAGGTTGACCCCAGGCTTGACAACGACAGTTGGTCCAGCGTCTTGATTGAGGCGCTCCCTTACTTTAAGCAGTGGGTCGGAAAGACGGTCGTTGTAAAGTACGGCGGAAACGCCATGCTCAACGAAGACCTAAAGTCTGCCGTGATGAAAGACATCGTTTTGCTTTCTACAATCGGAATCAACGTCGTGCTTGTTCACGGCGGCGGACCCGAGATCAACAAGATGCTTGAGCGCGTAGGAAAAGAAAGCAAGTTTGTAAACGGCTTGCGCTACACCGACGCCGAGACTATGGAAATCGTCGAGATGGTCTTGACCGGAAAGCTCAACAAGGACATCGTCCGCATTTTGATAGAAGAAGGCGGAAGGGCTGTGGGCCTTAGCGGAGTTGACTCGGGCCTTTTGCGCGCGCAAAAAATCGACAAGGACGGAGTTGACTTGGGCTACGTCGGCGAAGTTACCGAAGTTTGCCCCGAGATTGTCACGTCCCTTTTGGAAGAGCGCTTTATTCCGGTAATTTCGACGGTGGCGCTTGGAAGCGGCGACGACCAAAATTTTTACAACATCAACGCCGACACTGCCGCGGCCAAAATCGCTGTGGCTCTCAAGGCCGAAAAATTTGTCCAGCTTACCAACGTTCCCGGAATTCTTAAGGACATAAACGATCCCAAGAGCTTGATTCCCCGCATCCCGCTCCCGGAAATTTCTGGCTACATGGCGGACGGCACGATTGCGGGCGGAATGATTCCCAAGGTTGAGTGCTGCATGACCGCGCTCAAGGGCGGCGTTCCCCGCGCGCACATCATTGACGGCCGCGTTCCCCATTCGCTTTTGATAGAGATGTTCAGCGAACGCGGTATCGGAACGATGATTTATTAGCGGCGCAAAAAACGGTGGCAAGCCAAAAACTTTTTGCTAGCCGCATGAGCGGCAACATTTGCGCTCGCGACCAAGCTCGCGCAAACAGCCGTATCAGTTCAAAGGAGTTTACTATGGAAAAGAAGGTTGTAAATAATTACGGAAGCTTTGACACGGTCTTTGTAAAAGGAAAGGGCGCGACCCTCTGGGACAAGGACAATAAAAAATTCATCGACTTTATCGCGGGAATCGGATGCAACGCGCTGGGCCACAATTACAAGCCCCTTGTAAAGGCCGTGCAAAAGCAAGCCGCCAAAGAGATTCACATTTCCAACTATTATCTTAGCGACGC
>JAFZLA010000069.1 GCA_017551705.1 Treponema sp. | reverse complement strand
CGTCTTGTGCGCGGCGGTCAAGTCGTACATATTGAAGATTTCGCCGTTGGAAGTCTTGCGGCCGTGATACTTGTCGGCGTAATAAGACGCGACCGCGCTGTTTTTGTAAAGAGAAAGGCTGTTCGAGGCAAAGGCGCCGCGGACCAAAAAACTTAGGGCAAATGCCAAAAATAAAACTGACTTTTTCATAGTTTTATTTTCGGCAAAAAACGACTAGGACAAAAGCATTTTGTCGCTCAAAGAGTCCTCGCCCTGATGAACGCTAAAGCGCTCAAGCAAGTCCTTTACCTCAAGCTTTTTCTTTTCTTCGCCGCTAACTTCGTAGACGATTTTTCCGTCAAGCATCATTATCAAGCGGTTTCCGTAGCGAATGGCGTCGCGCATGTTGTGGGTTACCATAAAGGTTGTAAGGCCGTCGCGCTGGACAAAAAATTCCGTTAGCTCCAAAACTTTTTTGGCTGTCTTGGGGTCAAGCGCGGCCGTATGCTCGTCAAGCAACAAGAGCTGGGGCTTTTGCAAAACGGCCATCAAAAGCGTCAAAGCCTGGCGCTGGCCGCCGCTCAAAAGTCCTACCTTTGCGGTCATGCGGTCTTCCAAACCCAATTCCAACTTGGCAAGCGCTTCCTTAAACAAGACGCGCTCCTTGGCGGTGACTCCCCAAGCCAAAGTGCGCTGCTTTCCGCGCCTGTAGGCCAAGGCCAAGTTTTCTTCTATCTGCATGTTGGAACAAGTTCCCAGCATCGGGTCTTGGAACACGCGGCCCAAATACCTGGCGCGCTTGTGCTCCTTGACGTGCGTCAAATCTTTTCCGTCAAGCAAAATCGAGCCTGAGTCGCAAGAGTGAACGCCAGCAATTAAGTTTAAAAGCGTTGACTTTCCGGCGCCGTTTCCGCCGATTACTGTGACAAAGTCGCCGTCGTTCATTTTTAGGCTAACGTCTTTGAGGGCGCGACGCTCGGTTATTTGGCTCGGGTTGAATGTTTTTGAAACGTGGCTTACTTCAAGCATTTTGCTTTCCTCTCTTGAATTTCTTTTTCAACACAGGGAGCGAAAGGGCAAAAGCGACGATTATCGCGCTGAACAATTTCATGTCCTGCGTCTTCATTCCCAACTGCAAGACCACCGCGATTATCAAGCGGTAAATGACAGAGCCAATCACAACGCCCAAAAGCTGAACCCAAAACGAATATCTTTGGCTAAAGAAAACTTCTCCGATGATGATCGAAGCAAGGCCAATGACAATCGTTCCGATTCCCATGCTGACATCGCCAAAGCGCTGCTGCTGCATTACCAAGCCGCCGCTGAGCGCGACCAAGCCGTTGCTTATCATAAGCGCCAAAAGTTTCATGTTGTCGGTATTGATTCCTTGCGCGCGGCTCATGCGGGCGTTGTTGCCTGTGGCGCGGATGGAGCTTCCTATCTCAGTTCCAAAAAACCAGTAGAGCGCGGCGATGACGGCCACGATAAAGACAAGGCCCGCGATGAGGCTGGTCCAAGTGGAAGCCATGTCTCGGAATTTTTTTGCAAAGCCAAAGATGTCGCTGATGAACGTCATGATTGTTTTGTCGGCGCGGGCGAGCGGCTTGTTGGGTCCGCCCAAAACGCGCAGGTTGATTGAGTAGAGCGCAAGCTGCATCAAGATTCCGGCAAGGATTCCTGGAATGTTAAGTTTTGTGTGGAGGAGACCCGTAATCGCGCCTGCGGCCATTCCGGCCAAAACCGAGATTGCAAGCGCGAGCAAAGGATTCATGCCGCCGCTAATCAAAATGGCGCAAGAACAGCCGCCCAGCGCAAAGGAGCCGTCAACGGTCATGTCGGCAAAGTCCAAAATTTTAAATGTAATGTAAACTCCAAGCGCCATGATTCCCCAGAGAATTCCCTGGCTCACCGCGCCAAACATCGATGCGACAAACGGCGGCATATAGTTCCTCTATTTTATAAGATCAGCGGGAATAGTGATTCCCAACTCGGCGGCGACATCCTTGTTGTAGGCAAAGTCGCACTTTTCCAAATACTGAATCGGCATGTCGGCAGGATTTTTTCCGTTGGCCAAAATCTCAACGGCCATGTTCGCTGTCTGCAAGCCAAGCTCGTAGTAGTTGATTCCGTAAGTGGCCAAGCCGCCGCCTTGCACCATTCCTTCCTCGCCGCAAATTACGGGAATCTTGTTGGCGTTGGCGACAAGCGCTACAGTGGCGAACGACGAGGCGATCATGTTGTCGGTGGGAGCGTAGATTGCGTCAACTTTTCCGACCAAGCTCTGGACAACTTGCTGAACTTCGTTTGTGTTTGAGACAGTCGCTTCGACAAAGTTAAGGCCTTCGTTTTTGCAAGCGGCCTCGGCCAAGTTGGCCTGGAAGCGGGAGTTCTCTTCGCTAGAGCAGAACAAGATGGCAACTTTTTTTGCGGAGGGAACCAAGCGCTTGAGCAAAGAAATTTGCGCGGCGCAAGGAGTCAAGTCCGAAGTTCCCGAAACGTTTGTGTTTGGCTTTTCGTTTGATTCGACCAACTGAGCGGTCTTGGGGTCTGTTACAGAAGAAACCAAAATCGGAATCTCGCTTGTCATGTTGGCCACGGCCTGAGCGGCGGGAGTTGCGATTGCAAAAATCAAGTCGCTGCGGTCGTTGACCAACTTTTGCGCGATTGTAACGCAGTTGGCCTGCTCGCCCTGAGCGTTTTGGTAGTCGATGACTACGTTCTTTCCGTCAACAAAGCCCGCGGCCTTGAGTCCGTCAATAAAGCCCTGGTAGTTTTTGTCCAAGGCGGGGTGCTCAACCAATTGTATTACGCCAATTTTGATTTTCTTTTCTTTCTTTTGGCATGAAGAAAACAACGACAAGACGGCCATCGCCGCCGCAACAAATGCGATTTTTTTCATTATATTTACTTCCTTGCTTTTTTAAAAGCGGTGGTAATTATAATGAATTTGAGGAATGAATTCTAGCGCCTTTAAAGAATTTTAGTAAAAGTAAAGAAACGGGCCGCCCGGCATTTCGACCCAGCGGCGGCATTTTCGGTTGGTTAAACTATTTGCGCGCGACTATAACCATAGTGCTCATATTTTGATTATACGGTTCAAAATTATATCCCCCGTACACTTCAGCGCTATTAAAGCCGCTGGCCAAAATCAGGCGCTTGAGTTCCACCGCGCTGTAGAGGCGTTGGACAAACTCGTGCTCGATGCGGCCGCCGTCCTTGCCCAGCAGGGTCCACTTGGAGCGCAGGCCTTCCCACGCTCCCTCAACGGTGAACTTGGTCAAAACCGTCATGCCGGCGCGCTCAAACCATTCGCCTTCGGTCCAAAATTTTATCGCGGTTTCGCGGCTGACGCATTCCAAGATAAAAAAGCCGCCGTCTTTTACGCAGTCGGCAATGTGGCGCAAAATTTGGATGTCCTCTTCTATCGTGTCGCAATAGCCAAACGAAGTGTAAAGGTTTATCGCCGCGTCAAATTTCTTTTTGCTGGTAAAGGTCCTAAGGTCGTCCTTTATCCATTCGATTTTGACTTTTTCATCGGCGGCGCTTTCTTTGGCCGCGTCAAGTTCAGACTGAATCAAGTCAACGCCGGTCACTTTAAGGCCTCGCAAGGCAAGCTCGATGCTGATTCGTCCCGGTCCGCAGCCCGCGTCCAAAACTGAGCTGCCCTTGGACAAACCTGCGATTTTGCAAACCGCTTCTGCCACGCCGGGAGCTTCCGCCCACTTGGGAGCGTCAAACATAATCGGCCCGTAATTTTTCCAAAAAGATTCGTTTTCAAACCAAGAGCGTTCCGCCATAAGTCCTCCCGCAAAATTTTTCAATTATATTATAGCGCGATTTTTGAAAATTTGCTCAAAAACTTGCGCCGCCCGAAAAGCTGTACTGAAACCTGTTCTCGTTGACGTTGTAAGAAGCGCCCATGGCAAAGGCGGGATAGGCAAGCTTGGCCAAATAAAGGCGGACGCCGGCCTCGGGGCCATGGCACAAATAAGTTGAATTGTTCAGCTCGCGGGCGGCGGCGACTTCGTAAAGGCCGTAGACAGAAAGAACGCCAAAATGGGCTTTGACAACGGCCGCTTCAAAGCCGGTCAAAAGGCCAAAAATTTGGTCGGTCATAAAGGCGCTCGGCAAAAGCGTCACGCCGGACTTGGCGCGGCCAACATAGTTTGTCTTTAAAAGATTGTTTGATACAAATCCGCGAGCGCCGGTTATAAGGCGGACGCGGCCGCAAATCGGTTGTTGGACCTCGCCTGCAAAAGTCAGCGTTTGCGCAAACTTTTGTTGTGCAACATCGGAGAACAAAAACTCTCCGCCAACGTTAAATGAATTGACGCTCAAAAAAAATCCGTTCCAAGACGAAGAAGAAATTCCCCATGACGCGTCGACGCTCCATTGATTGCGGCGCTCGACTTGCGGCGAATCTATCGGATTAAAAAAGGAATAGCCCGCTCCCAAACTGGCCGCGGTGGAATTTGTCGGCTTGAACAAAATCTTTGAGCGGGCGCCGGCGTAAATGCTGTCGTATCCAAAAACTTTGTAATTTTTTGAATTTGCAAAATCGTGTTTGCCTTTAGAAAAGTTTGCCGCAACAGAAAAGCCAAGCTCTCCCTTTTGAACAGGCGGCTTTTGAAAAACTCCCGCGAACATAATTCCGCTTGAAGAATAAAGGCCTCCGGCAGTCGCCATGCAGTGGCGGCCAAAAGCGTTCATGTCCATTATAAAAAGGCCCGCGCCGTAAGTGTCGCCTGTATACCAGCCGACAGGCAGCGGCAATATGGTCCACTTTTCTTTGAAACAAATGTCAACCGCGGCCTGGCCCTGTCCCGCCTCCCGCGCGGACACTTTTATTTGGTCGAACAAATTTTGCGCCTGCAAAGTCGTTTCGATTGCCTGCAGCGTTTCCTTTGACGCGGGCTTTTGCATGTACTGGCTCAAAAGGCCGTCCATGTACGAGCGCTTTGTCCTCTTTAGTCCTTCTATGTTGAACTGAACGATAGGAAAATTTTCCGCTTGGTTTTCTTTTGGAACGGAAGCGTCTTGGCAAAAAATTTTTGCGGAGAGAACATAAAAAAATAAAAGCGCCAAAAGACAAATTCGCGTTCGCATAAGTTTTGCAATTTTACAATTTTTCAACTTATCTTGCAAGTGAATTTGGCGCCAGGCCATTGGCTGTCTTGCGTAACAGGGCTTTGCGCGGTCAGCGTCAAATTGTGGCGGGCGGCAATCTCCCGCGCGATGGCAAGGCCCAGTCCGCTTCCGCTTTTGTTGCGTTCCGAAGAATCTTTTTTAAAGCGGTCAAAAATAAAGGGCAAGTCCTCGGAGCTTATTCCGCTTCCATTGTCGGTGACGCTAATCTGGCCGTCGTCGATTTGCATCAACACCTCGCCGCCCTCAGGCGAAAACTTCACCGCGTTGTCCAAAATCGTCATGAACATTTGCCTGACGCGGCCGCTGTCGCCTTGGATTATTTTTTGTCCATCAGTCCGCTCGACTTTTATGCGGACATTTTTTGCCGCGGCCGCTTTTTGAATCGCGTTGGCCGCTTCGCAGGCGGCGGCCTTTATGTCAAACGGCTCGCGCTCGATTTTAAAGCCGGCGGTTTGCAGGCGGCTAAGTTCCAGCAAGTCGTTGACCAAGCGCTGCAAGTGAATCGTTTCCTTTAACATTTGCCCCTGGTAGTCGGCGACATCTTTTGGGTCGGTTATCACTCCGTCAACAAGCGCCTCAAGCGAGCCGCGGATTACGGTCACAGGCGTGCGCAATTCGTGGGAAACGTTCGCTATAAAGTCGCGGCGCATATTTTCCAAACGCGCGCTTTCTTCGCTGGCGTCTTTTAGTTGGACTGCCAAATCGTCAAGGCTTGCGGCAAGCTCGCCCAGCTCGTTCTTTACGCGCGCGCCGGTCTTGATGGAATAATTTCCCTTGGCCAGTTCTTTTGCCGCGACGTTCATTTGCGCGATTGGCTTGGTGAACGAATGGCTCAAAAGCGCGGCGGCCAAGAGCGCGAGCAAAAAGGCGCAGGCTGCGCTGGCGGCCAAAATTTTTTCGCTGTGCAAAATCGCCTCGCGCAAGCCGACAATCGGCGAGTGCAAAAGCAAAACCCAAACTATTTTGTCGCCGCCGCGCTCGTAAACCGGCGTGGCCACTGTAAGCGACTTGCGCTCCAAAACAGGGTTGAAAACTTCGGTAACGGAAGCATGGCCGTCAAAAGCTTTTTTTAGCACCTCGTCCGCACCCGGAGGAAGCAGCGGTTTTTGGTCGCTCGGCGGATTTTGGTCTTGCAAAGATTTTTGGTCGCGACCCGAATCGTTTTCTTTGCCAAAATCGCGCGGCGCGTCTTGGCCTTGCATGTCGCGCGGCGGCCTTGGAGGCAAGCCAGGCCCGCTCATTGTCACAACGTCCATATTTTGGTCGATAAGCCACACGTCGGCCATGGCAATCTCATGCAGGTTGCGCAACAAAAAGCGGGGCGCGCGGTTTTGGCTTGCCGACATTTCGTAAATGCGCGAGAGCGTGCGCGCCATCACCTGCCCCTTATGCATCAAGTCGTTTTTGTAAATGGCCGTCGTGTGGCGGGCCACTAAAAAGCAAAAGAGGCCGCCTGTCACAGCCGTTGCGAACAAGAGCGCCGTCAAAAAAAACAAAAATAGTTTTACGGCGATTCGCGCCTTGAATATTCTAGCTTTCAAATTTATACCCCGCTCCAAAAACTGTGCTTATCTTCCAGCCGTCATGCTCGGTCGCGTCCAGCTTTGCGCGCAGGCGCTTTATGTGTTGGTCAACCGCGCGCGCGTCGCCGTCGTAATCCATTCCCCAAATATTGTTTAAAAGTTGTTCACGCGAAAAAACTTGGTTTTGGTTTTGCAAAAAAAATGCCAGAGTCTCAAACTCTTTTTTTGTCACGGCGATGTTTTTCTTTCCGACGGCGACAGTTCCAGCGTCCAAGTCAAGCTCCAAATTTTTTGCGCGCAATTTTTTGTCTACAGTCGCGGCGGGAGCGGCTCGGCGCAAAATGCAGCGGATGCGGGCCATCACTTCCTGCGGAGAGAAGGGCTTTACAATGTAGTCGTCGGCTCCGATGTCCAAGCCCATAATTTTGTCAAAGTCTTCGCCGCGCGCCGTTATCATTATGATTGGAACATTTGACGACTTTCTGATGCGCTTGCAAACTTCAAAGCCGTCAACCTTTGGCATCATCACGTCAAGCAAGACCATGTCAAATTTTATTTTTTCAAAATAGTCCAAGGCCTCTTGTCCGTCATGCGCGGCGGTCGGCTCATAGCCTTCCTTTTGAGCGTAGGCGCAAAGCACCTTTACGATTTGTTCCGTGTCGTCGGCGATTAAAATTTTCATAATTGCATTATAGCTCACTTTGTGAGCTTCCGCCATAGCTTTTTTTGCGGAACTTTCAAAATGTCACATCTTTGACACAAGCGCGCCCGATACTGATATTGTGAGGAGAATAAAATTTTATCAGTTGTTCGCCAAAATCTTTGGCGGACACAAGGAGTTGATTATGAAAAAGACAATCGCAACAATCGCCGCGGTGACATTGGTCGCCATGACAGGAATTTTTGCCCAGAGCGCCAAAGGCAAAAAAGCGGACGCAAAGCCCCTTCCGCCCGCGACAGAGTTCAAGGCCCCGCCCAAATTCGAACTTCCCGCCGAAGCGGACGTTAAGGCCTACCACCAAGCCCAGTGCGACGCCCTAAAGACTTTGCTCGACGCGCAAGTCAAGGCCAAGATCATCACGCCCGAATGGGCCGAAGCCAAGATGGCCATCCTCAAGGCCGTTCAAGCCGACTGCAAGGGCTTTTGCATCATCCGCAAGTCAACCGACATTCCGTTTGGAGCGCCGGCCTTTGGCGGACCCGGATTCGGCCATCGCCCCTTCCCGCCAAAAAAGCCGCATTGCTTTGACGGCCCCTGCCCGCGCGGAGACTTTAAGGGCCGCGACCACAAGCGCCGCCAGCCCGGCTTTGAGCCAAACTTTAACGGCCAAGAAGATTTTGAGCAAGAGCCGCAAGACGAAGTCGTCACAAGCCAAAACGAGCGCTAGGAACGGTCAAGGCACGCTGCGCTACGTGCCGTTTTGCTAGTTGAAATTTATTCAACTGCGCTCTTGCGAGCGCGGGCAATCAAGGCCTTGACTCGTTCCTATTGAGGCGCGACTAAGATTATCGCGCCTCAATAGAGAGTGTCTCAATAGAGAGCGCCACAACAAAAAAAAGCCGGCCCTTGCGGGTCGGCTTTTTCGCGCTTGCTGAAAATTATCAAGCGCGAATCGCAGTCAATTACAGACTACTTTCTTTTCTTTGCAACCTTTTTGGCCGCGGGCTTCTTTGCGGGAGCCTTCTTGGCTACAGCCTTTTTGGCGGGCTTTTTAGCGGCCGCTTTCTTGGCGGGAGCCTTTTTGGCTGTCGCTTTTTTTGCGGGCTTCTTAGAAGCGGGCTTTTTGGCGGCGGCTTTCTTGGCAGGAGCCTTCTTGGCTGCCTTGGCAGCTTTGGCGGCTTTGATTACAGCCTGAGCGCCGGCCAAGCGGGCCAACGGCACGCGGAACGGTGAGCAAGAAACATAGTTGAGTCCGAGCTTGTAGCAGAGAGCGATAGAAGCGGGGTCTCCACCGTGCTCGCCGCAGATTCCAAGGTGCAAGTCAGACTTGACTGAGCGTCCCTTTTCTTCGGCGATTCCCATCAAAGCTCCAGGACCATCTTCGTCCAATGTGGTGAAGGGGTCTTCGGCCAAGATGTTCTGCTTGAGGTAAGAGTCGATGAACTTTGAGTAGTCGTCGCGGCTGAAACCGAACGTTGTCTGAGACAAGTCGTTTGTTCCGAATGAGAAGAAGTCGGCGTACTCGGCCAACTTGTCCGCTGTAAGAGCGGCGCGGGGGAATTCGACCATAGTTCCGATTTCGAACTTGAGCTTTGTTCCCTTAGACTTGTTAACCTTCTCGATTACGGCCAAAGCCTGTTCGCGAATCTGCTTAACTTCGTTGGCGCTTACTACGTTCGGAATCATGATCTGAACGTTGTGCTTGACGCCTTCGCGATCCAAGCGGGCTGTGGCCAAAGCGATGGCCTCAACCTGTGTCTCGTAAATCTCAGGATATGTGATGGCCAAGCGGCATCCGCGGTGGCCAAGCATCGGGTTGTGCTCGTCAAGGGCGGCAACCTTTTCGGCCAACTTGTCGCGATCAACGTCAAGCTTCTTGGCAAGAGCCTTGAGCTCGGCGTCTGAACCAGCCTGAATGAACTCGTTGAGCGGCGGGTCGAGCAAGCGGATTGTTACAGGGCGTCCTTCCATAGTCTTGATGATCTCGTAGAAGTCTTCCTGCTGGAGAGGAAGAATGTTCTTGAGGTTTTCCTTGCGCTCTTCTGTTGTGTCAGAAATAATCATCTTCTGGAAAGAAGTGAGCTTGGGCTCGTCAAAGAACATGTGCTCTGTGCGGCAAAGACCGATACCGGCAGCTCCAAAGCGGAACGCGTCTTTTGCGTTCTGCGGAGTGTCGCCGTTGGCGCGAACTTCAAAGCCGGCAACTTTCTTTCCGCTGGCTGTTGTGCGAACTGAACCCTTGCGGATTTCGTCGGCCCAACCCAAGAACTTTTCGAGGTCCTTGCTCAATGTGGCGGGAGCTACAGGAACAACTCCGTCGTAAACCTTTCCTGTTGATCCGTCGATTGTGAGGAAGTCGCCTTCCTTATAAACGTGGTCGCCAATGACAACCTTTCCATTGTTGAACTTAACGGCAGAGCATCCGCAAACGCAGGCTGTTCCCATACCGCGGGCAACAACGGCGGCGTGTGATGTGCGTCCGCCAGTAGAAGTCAAGATACCCTGGGCAACGGCCATTCCGGCGATGTCGTCGGGAGAAGTTTCCTTGCGAACCAAGAGAACCTTCTTTCCTTCTTTTGACCAAGCGACGGCGTCGTCAGCTGTGAACACAATCTGTCCGCATCCAGCTCCCGGAGAAGCGTTGAGGCCAGAAGCGATTTCTGTAGCCTTTTTAACAGCGGCGGGATCCAACTGCGGAAGAAGCAACTGGTTCAACTGAGAAGGCTCAACGCGGAGAAGGGCTTCTTCTTTTGTGATGAGCTTTTCGGCAACCATGTCAACAGCCATCTTGACAGCGGCGGCGCCTGTGCGCTTTCCGTTGCGGCACTGGAGCATGTAGAGCTTTCCTTCTTCTACTGTGAACTCCATGTCCTGCATGTCGTGATAGTGCTTTTCCAAGCGGTTGCGGATTGTGCAAAGCTGGTCGTAAATCTTCTTGTTTGTCTTTTCGAGCTGAGCGAGCTTCTGAGGTGTGCGGATGCCGGCAACTACGTCTTCGCCCTGAGCGTTCATAAGGTATTCGCCCATGAACTCGTTTACGCCTGTAGAAGGATCGCGGCTGAAGGCAACTCCAGTTCCTGAAGTGTCGCCCTTGTTTCCGAATACCATCGCCATTACTGTAACGGCTGTTCCCTTGAGGGCGCCTTCTTTGATTCCGTTCAATTCGCGGTACTTGATGGCGCGGGGGTTCATCCAAGAGCCGAATACGGCGCCGATGGCTCCCCACATCTGCTTCTGAGGATCCTGGGGGAAGTCTTCGCCCTTCTCTCTCTTGTAGAGAATCTTGTACTTGCTTACGATTTCTTTAAGCTCGTCTGTTGTGAGCTCTGTGTCCTGCTTGATTCCGCGGTGAGACTTGACTTCGTCAATGATCTTTTCGAACTTGGCGTGCTCAACTCCCATGGCGACGTCGCCGAACATCTGGATAAAGCGGCGATAGGCGTCCCAAGCAAAGCGGGGATTGCCAGTCTTGGCGGCGAGTCCTTCTACAGACTTGTCGTTGAGACCGAGGTTGAGGATTGTGTCCATCATGCCGGGCATAGAGATGGCGGCTCCAGAGCGAACGGAAACAAGGAGCGGGTCCTTTTCGTCGCCGAGCTTTTTGCCCATAGCCTTTTCCAACTTGGCGAGGTACTTGGCGACCTCTCCGTTGGGGCCTTCAAGGCCAGCGGGATACTTTCTTCCCAACTTGTAGTATTCCTGGCAGACGTCAGTTGTGATAGTAAATCCAGGAGGAACAGGAAGACTCAAAGGGGCCTTAGCCATCTGGGCCAGGTTGGCGCCTTTGCCACCGAGATCGGCGCGCATTGACTCATCGCCGTCAGCGTCGCCGTTTCCAAAAAAGTAAACATACTTGGTTTTTGCCATGGTAGGTAACTCCGTATATAATAGATATGTAAAGAGTATTCTACTTCAAAAGCGGCTAATTGTCAATGATTATGTCAAGTATTTTCAAGGAATTCGGGGCTTTAGTAAGAGTAAAACGAATAGACGGTAAAGCCCAAATCTGAGTCTTCTTCCCAGTATTCGCCCAAAGGCTCAAGGCGGGCGGCCCTTGCCAAAGCGTCCTGGCCGGCGGACTTTAGGTCCGCGAGCTGCCCTTCCGCGTCAACTTGCGAAAGGCTTCTGGCCGTTTCCAAGTCGTCGGCCTTGCCAACGCCGACCGCAAGGCGGTCAGACGCCGACAAATCGAACTTTTTGCGCAAAGGACGCTCGTCCTTTTTTTGTCTGTAGGCCCTCACCCATTTTGGGTTGAGCGGCAGCCCCATTTCCATTCCTTTCCAAGAAACAATTTCCGCAAAGGAACAAAACGAGGCCGCTATAGATATTGCAAGAACAAGCGCCGCTTTTTTCATTCTGCCGCCGACCTTATGTATTTGTATAGGGCTTCAGAAAAATCTTTATGGATTTTTCCGATCAAAGCGGACTCAGCCTTGCGCTGGGCCTCTGTGTAGTCAACATGGCTTTCGCGGCCCTTGATCGCAAATGGAACAATTTGATGTCCGGTCTTTGAATCCAAGATGTAGCTTTCGCAATTGTAGCGGCAGCGGATAGTTTTTTTGTCGGTGGTGTCGGAACGTTCAAATTCGAACTTGGCCGTCAATGTATAGCGAACCGAGTCGTCAAAGGTTCCCTTGAATCCCGCTTCCGTAATCGCCTTGCTAAAAGCCTGCTTGTAGCGGCCGTGCTCGTCGTTGAAAGTCTGAACGCAAATCGGAATGTTCTTGGCGATTTCCATTTTTTTAGCGTGGAAATTCTTTGACGAGGGGCAATAAGACTTTAGCCCGTCGACCAATGACGGATTGATTACCGAAATCTTGTTCAAGTTCTTTTCGTTCTCAATCGCGATTTCTTCGGCAAAGTCGTAGGAGCCAAACGAGTCAAACGAATATTTGTCGCTTCCGATGTTTTTAAGAACAGTGTCAATCGCGCCGGCGTTCTTCTTGATCATGTTGGTGTAAATGTCGGCGGCCTTGGCCTTGTCCAAAACGGCTATCGCGTAAAAAGTGTTGTTGGAAACGTCTTGCCAATATTCCTTTACCTCAACGCCAATCAAATTGTCAACGTCAACCTTGCGCTTGACTTCCTGGCTAAAGGCTTGGACATTGCCATTGGCCACAAGGCCGTCCGCCTTGGCTTGAATCATTCTAGTATTGGCGGTTGTGTCAGACTTTACGCTCTGTCCAAAAACAGAAGCCAAGCCTTGCAGCGCGCTCACTTCGCTAAGATTGCGGTCGGCTCCGCTTCCTACATAAGTTATGTAGGAAGCGTTTGGATACACTGCCGACGGCTGGAGAACCCATTCCGGCATTTTTGTAGCCTTGGGCTTGTCAGACTTTTTGGCAGCGAATGCCGAAGCGGCGCAAACAGACAAAACGCAAAGGCACAAAAGCGCCTTTGCAAAACAATTTACTTTTCGCATGAAGAAACCCTCACGCTGAGTTTGCCGGCGGCAACCTCAACGTTCTCAATAGTCTTTGACTCGACGACTTTTCCGGAAGCGTCAAGATACTCAACAGTCACGTTGTAAGTTCCAGGCGCGACATTAAAGCCAGCGCGGCTTGCCCTGTTGGGGAAGTAAAGGCCCTGTCTTGTGTCGGCGCGCTCTTTGTTTGCGACGGCGTTGGCCGCGGCGTTGACCGAAGCGTCAAAGGCAACTTGCGCGATGGCCGCGGCAAGCGGACTCTTGTTCGCAGCTTGGTTGAGCGCGATGCCCGCCGCGATTACAGAAGCCGCGACGGTAAAGTTTTTGACAACGTTTCTAAAGACCGAACGGTTGTAATCGCCGTAAGCTTTTTGCGCGACGTCGATTCTGACCGCTTCGTCAAAGTCCTCAATAAGAACGGTTGGAGCCGCCGCTCCGTTTGACAAGAGCACGCGGGCCGACTTGATGTTGTGGACTTGCGCCTTTTTGTCAAAAACAGGATAGGCGATTTTTGTGTAAAGAGGAATCGTCTTGTTCAACACAGGAATCGGAAGCATCGTGGCAACCGCTTCTTTTCCTTCGCTTACGTCGCCGCGCTTTCCAATCATTCCCGAAAGGGCCACAACTTCCAAACGGCCCTTTCCTGAAGGAATGCTTGTAATTTCTTTAGCCTGAGGAACTTTATAAAGCGTTCCAAAATCGGCCGCGTGGTCAAAGTCGCCGTAAGCCGCGTAGGCCAACGTTCCCAAGTAATTGAAGAAGGCTGAATTCTCGTACTTCTCGTCGCTTTTTGGCGGCGGCGGAGCAAAAGACAAATCAACTCCGTCTTTGGCCAAACCATTTTTGGCGTTCTTGAATTCGTCGCTCTGGAGCGCGGCCTCGGCCTCGGCGTCAAGCTGGGCGTTCTTGGCGCGGAGCTCTTGAATCTCTTGCATAAAGGTTCCGACGTAATCGTTCATTATTCCTTTTGCAATGTCATCATGCTCCAAGTTGAGCGCGCAAGCAAGGCGCATTGACCAGGCCAAGTAGCGCTCGTATTCGGCGCCCTTGTACTTTCTGTTCACGCCGCTAGACTTTGAAGACTTGCCTTCTTCGCCAGCGTTGAACGAAACAGTCGCCTGCTGCATTTTTGCGTAAGTGTCAAGGAAGCCTTTTCCTGACGCTTGGTAATTGGCCTCGTGGTACAAGAGCATGTCAACGTCAAGGTAATCCCTAATCTCGTCCTTTTTGTCGCCTTTTCCAAGCAACATGGCGGCGCACAAATTGTAGTCGCGCTTTTCAAAAGCGGCGTTGTATCCGTCCACGTCAAACTTGGCCCTTTTGGGCGGCGGCGGAGCCTTTTCCTTTGCGGGCTTGGCAGGTTTTGCGGCGGCCTCTTTGGCAGGCTTTTCTTTCTTGGCCTTTTCTTCTTTTGCAGGCTTTTCAGGAGCCGCTTCGCTTGCGGCCGCGCCAGCGTCTTGCGCCTTTGCGTCTTGAGCTTTCTCTTGCTTCTCTTTTGCAGGCTTTTCTTTCTTGGCCTTCTTTTCTTTTTTTGGCTTGGCCGCCTGTTCCGTTTTTTCAGCGGCGTCTTCAGCTTTGGCTTTTTTTGGAGCCGCGTAAGCCGCAAACAGCGACGCGGTCGCAACAAAAAGCGCTATTGTCTTTGAGATTTTTTTCATGTAAATTTCCTTGCGCGATTATTTGCTTTTGATGGCGGCAGTCTTCTTAAGATAGTCTTTGGTTTCTTCAGAAGGCTCGAACATCGCGACAGTTCTGTGTGTCTTTAGGTCGGTCAACTCGATGTTGACGATGTATGTGCGCTCCTGCTTTTTGCCGTTGTTCTGAACCATAAGCTTTACAGAGCCGGTCAACATATAGTCGGCCGCGTCCTCTTGGTCAAGCTCTTTGGCTTGGTCTTCGGCGGCGTGATTCTGCTGGTCGATGACTTCGTCGCGCATTTCGTTGCGAATGTCCTTGTTGGCCATAAACTCAAGCACGCCGCTGTTGAGAACGGCAGTCTTAAGGCTGTTGGCGATGATCTGGGTGTCAAAAAATTCTCCGGTCTCATCCTTGATTTTTCCGATTGTAACTACGGGAGCGCGGCCGTTTTTGTCTTCGAATCTTTCCACGCGGGGATTCTTTATTACTTGGCCTACGATGTCCTTGCAAATGGCGCGACAGTCAGTTTCGCTAAGATACGGAGTGAGGTCTCCCGCTCCGCCGCGCTTTACAGCCTTGGCGCTTGCCAAGCCGATAACAGACATGGCCAACAAAACGCTAACGATTAATTTTTTCATTTTAAACCTTCCTTACAAATAAAAATGCAAAAAAAAACTGCTTAAAAAAATGAGCGAGCGTCGCCATTCTTTTAAGCAGCATTCAGCCTAAATCCTATTCTTCGTCAAAAGAATATTCAACCTCTGGATCGGCGGCTTTGTCCAACAAAGGAGCGCGAAGATTTTCGCTCAAAGCCTTCTTCAAAAGCACAGTCTCAGACGCGTTGTCCTCGATTCCATTCAAGGCGGCGGTCAACTGAGCGTCGTAAATTGAGCGCTTCATTACGAACACTACATAATACTCATAGTAGTAGTCGTAGTCGCTGTCGGGAGACTTCTTTGTGACCTTTCTTCCCTGCTTGGGCTTGCGGAACTGAATCCAGTACTGAGACTCTTTGAGCAAGCCGTTCATCTCGATGGCAGAAAGGGCCTTGATTGACTGGTTGATGGCCATCTTCTTCTTGTTCTCGTCGCCGCTAGATCCTTGGAAAACGGCGTCGGCGCTCTGGCCTACAGCGATAGAGAATGAGTTGGCTACCTGGCGCTGAACGTCAACTTGGTCTGTCCAAGTCTTGAGGAATTCCAAATCGCTTCCCTGGTTAGAGAAAACGAAAATCTGGTAGTCCTTAAGGTCAACCTTGAGTGATTTGGCGACTTTCTTGTTCTCGCCTTCCAAAACGGCCTGAACCCATTCAGGGATGTCTGTTCCAAGCGCCATGCCGGGGCGGTTGATGATTTCAATCTTGATCTTGGCTTGCTTTCCCTTCTTTGCGGCAAATACATTGGCAGAAGCAAGAATGGCCAAAACAGAAATAATGGCAAAAATCTTAGTTTTCATATTTTCCTCCAAAACTAAAACGTGTGGGGTAATTATAACCCCGCGTCTTTACAATTGTCAACAAAATTCGCAAGCCAAAGTTACAAGCGCTATACAAAAATTCCGGCAGCGTCCGAAGGACGCGGTCAACCCGCTCGAAAAAACGATTGCTGTCTTGCAAATGACAATACGAGCGGACTACTCTTTGAACACGCTCTTAAGCTCCTTGGCGTAAATCTCGCAAATTTTGTAGCGCATCAACTCCTGCTTGGCGCTAAGCTCGCGGCCAACCTCAAAGGGTTTGGACAAAAGGGCAAAGCGGGGAATGCGCTCAAAGGCGCGGAATCCGTTCTTGGAGCTGATGATGTCTCGGACGATTGAATCCAAGAATTTATATGTTTCTTCCTTTTTAAGAAGTTCCTCAAAGCTTGAGAAAGCCACGTTGTTTTGCTTGGCCCAGATTTCCAATTCCTCCTGGTTGGGAAGAATAAGGGCGCCCAAGTTGCGCTGGTCCTGGCCCACGACGACGGCTGTCTGGATGTAAACCGACTCCTCAAGCTTAACCTCAAGCGGAAGAGGCTCGACGTTCTCGCCGCCCCGCAATACAATCGTGTCCTTGACGCGGCCCAAAATCTTTAGCTCGCCGCCCATGCCGATAATGGCAAGGTCGCCGGTGTCAAGCCAGCCGTCGGAATCGATGGCCTTGGCCGTAAGCTCGGGGCGGTTGTAGTAGCCTTTCATAACCGTTCCGCCCTTAATCTGGAGAACGCCCTTGCGTCCCTTGCCCACGTCGTTTCCTTCCATATCTACGATGCGGGCGTTGATGCCGTAAAGCGGGCGGCCGATGCAGCCAAAGACCGGCCTTGAAATATGTCGAACGCTGACAATCGGGGCGGTCTCGGTAAGGCCGTAGCCTTCGACGATTTTTATGCCGAGCGCCCAAAAGTATTCGTCGACGTTTTTGGGATAGGCTCCGCCGCCCGCGATTCCGGCGCGGAAATTCTTTCCGAGCATGGAGCGGATTTTTTTGAAGATTATCGCGTCGCCCAAAGCCTTTACCGGGAGCAAAAGAATCCAGGGAATCAAAAAGGCGATCCAATAAAGCGGCGTGATTTCCTGTCTGGGCATAAAATTTTGGCGGAACATTTTTCTGTGCATGCGGGAATGCAAAATCGCGGCGCGGACAAAAAAGTTGTAAAGCTTGAGAGTGATTCCGCCTGTACGGCGCATCTTGCGGTCGATGCCTTCCATGACCGCTTCGAACACGCGGGGAACGCCGGGCAAGATGACAGGATTTGTCTTTAGCATGTCCTCGAGCAAAATTTTTCCGATGGGCTTTGAGTAAGTCATCGCGCAGCCCTGGCTAAGAATTACGTATTCAACCTCGCGCATATAAACGTGCCAAACAGGAAGAATGGCAAGCGCGTTCTCGCCCGGATAAAGCTTGATGCGGTCGGTGACTTCAATCAATTGCGTCAAGAAGTTTCCGTGGCTTAAGGTTACGCCCTTGGGAACGCCTGTCGTTCCGCTGGTAAAGATGATGGCCGCGGTGTCGTCCCAGTTTCCTTTTGCGATTTCATCTTCAAAAGCGTTGGGATGTTCCTTGTTGTAGGCGCGGCCCTTTTCCAAAATTTCTTCAAAGGGGTGAACGACGATTCCGGCGCCCTTTGCCGCGTCCAAGACTTCTTGGGTCGGCTCGTTGAACATTACAAAATATTTGAGGGCAGGAAGATCGGCCTTGAGGTCAAGAATTTTTTTGGCCGCGGCGTTTGTCTCGACAATGCAAATGCGGCATTCGGTGAATGACAAAATGTATTTTAGGTCGGAAGGGCTTGCGTCCGTTCCGCGGGGAATGTCGACGGCTCCGATAGACAAGAGGCCCAAGTCGGCCTGCTGCCATTCCTTGCAGTCTTCGCTGATTAGGCCCAAGCGCTCGCCGCGCTGGACGTTGTAAGAAAGCAAGCCGCCGGCAAAATCTTTGGCGTTCTGCCACATTTGGGCGTAAGAAAGGCATTCAAAGTCACCGCTTGCGTTTTTGTAGTATTGGGCCGGCGCGTCGGGATTGTTTTTTACAACTTGGCTAATCAAGCGCGGCACTGTCTTGTCTTTTACGTCCATCATAATTGGGCCTCTTTTGGTCAAACTTATTTTATTATGTCAAAATGACAAAGTTTGAGAATTTGTCTATAACGCAAAAATTGTAGCGCAACTTGAAAAGAAATTCAAGTTGTTCTATAATGTTTTGTATGAGTGGGAAAAATTCTAAAAAAGCCAAGAGGAACGGAGTCTTTGCCGCGATTTGGCTGCTTTTAATCATAATCCTTATAATCGTATTTTTGGTCAAAAAAGACGACTTTGCCGCAAACCTCAAGTCCACGCATTTTTTTGAGCGCGTCGTCGGCTCCACCCCGGAGTTCCTGCAAAACTACGAGACCAAGAAAAAAGAAAACAAGACCAACGGACTTTTGGACGTTGACGTGGCTCCCGTTCCCGGACAAAAAGAAACCCAAGACCCCGGCACCTACGACTTGGACGACCTGAACGGAGAGCAAGAGGCCGCCGCCGAAAGCCCGAGCCAACAAAAGCCGGAAGAAAGCGCAAAGCCCCAAGAGACGGAAAAGCCCGCCGAAAAGCAAGAGGAAAAAACGCCCCAAAAGCCAAAGCCAACCGTCACAACAAAGGCCAAGCTCTTTTTTGTTCAAGTGGACGCGGACGGAAACGTAAATAGAAAGAGCGTAGTCCGCCAAATCCCCAAAAGCGACTCGCCGCTGACCGACACAATAAAGGCCCTTTTGGCCGGCCCCGAATCCTCCGAAAAAGCGATGACCCTGATTCCCCAGGGAACGCGGCTTTTGAGCGCCAGAGTCCGCGATGGGATAGCGGCCCTTAATTTTAACGAAGCCTTCGAGTTCAATGAAGTCGGAGCGGACGGCTACCGCGCGCAGCTTATGCAAATAGTCTTTACAGCGACAGAATTTGCCACAGTCGAAAGCGTCCAGTTTTTGGTGAACGGCCAGCGCAAGGAATACCTAGGAAGCGGCGAAGACGTTTATATGTGGATAGGCAGCCCCTACACCCGCGGCTCTTTTAACTAAACCAGCAATCCGCTGTTCGCGCGAGCTTGGTTGCGAGCGCGAATGTTGCGGCTTATGCGGCTAACTAACAATATTGGCCTTATATGAATTTTCTTGCCGCTACTTGACATAATTTGTTTTTTTATGCTAAAATGCCTTTACTGTTTGGGGGTGTAGCTCACCTGGCTAGAGCGCTTGCATGGCATGCAAGAGGTAGTCGGTTCAAGTCCGATCATCTCCACTCACACAAGACGGCGTTGAAAAACGCCGTTTTTTTTTGCCAAAATGAAAAAAGTTTTAAGCCTTACATTGCTTGCGGCTTGGCTCTTGGCGGAGCCAGCCTTTGCAAAAATAGAAACGCTTCCTCAAACCCAGCGGCCAAAGCAATTCTTGCAATTTGACATGGCCGCGTCCACAAACCGAGGAATCGAGCGCAATCAAAACTGGCTTGGAATGGAATACAACTTTGACTGGCAGCCCTTTGGATTTTTTGCCGCCTTTCAGCTGGATTCGCGGACCAGCGACTGGACTCTGCGCAGCGACTACCTTCCTTTTGCGGGCTATCACCAAAACGGCGTTTGGCGCTTTGGCGCGGCCACGACATACCACGCGCAGCGCTACAAAAATTCTTATTGGGAACACGACCTCTTGGAAGAGTTTGAAGTCCGCTGGATTTCGAACACAGGCCTAACTTTTACAGTTCGCAACGGCTACGTCTTTAGGCTGACAACTTTTGACGCGCTGAATGATTTTAAAATAACGGACCACGACTTTTGCGTCTTTGCCGAGGTGGACAAGGTATGGTCAAACGGCCTGGAGCTTTTCACTTCACTGGGTAGCTACAACCTTTACCGCTATCCGCGATTTTTTTGCCCCCAATGGAATTTTGGAGCGGCCTACAACATAAAGGACGCCGTTCGTCTCGGAGTTCTTTTGGATGTGAGCATGACAGACTTTTGGGCTTCGGCGGCTTACTTTAACCACATCCTAGTCAGGTGGAACGTGAGGTTTAGCTTTTGAAAAAGTTCTTGGCCTTGATTCCGATAGCAATTTTTTCTCTTGCCTTGGCCGCCTGCAATTTTGGCCTTCCGATTTTTTTGTACGCCGAGACTGGGGTCGAGGACCGCATTGATTCGCTAAAGACTTTGACAGGGGCCGACTTGCCGCAAATAACAAGCGGAGGCAAATACAGTTTTATAGTTTTGACAGACCCGCACTTTGGCGAAAAAAAATACTCGCGCAAAGAAGAAGCTTTCCTAAAAAAATTCAAGGAGCTTTTGAATGACGCCGACCCAACGCTGCGGCCCCGCTTTATCGTAAACATTGGCGACACCCTTGACGGAGGCCACCAAAGCGAGGCGGATGAATTTGAAAAGGTTTGCGCCGTTTGGATAGAAACCGGCAAAAGCGAATTGGGCGTGAGCGACTACAAGGTCTACTCAATTTTGGGAAACCACGACCTCTACAACAACGGCTGGGAAGTTTGGAAAGAAAGAA
This sequence comes from Treponema sp., assembly GCA_017551705.1. Lineage (GTDB taxonomy): Bacteria > Spirochaetota > Spirochaetia > Treponematales > Treponemataceae > Treponema_D. The sequence continues at coordinate 6,630 of JAFZLA010000069.1, read as the reverse complement.
TCTATCCCAAAACTTCTTTTTACACGTTCACCTTGAACGCGGGCGGATCCAACAATTTTGACTTTTGGTTTTTGGACACAGGGAACGGAACTTTGGGCGGAAGGCAAATCGAAGCGCTGGAAGACGGCTTGCAAAAAAGCGCGCGGCCAAAAATCATTTTTATGCACTACCCTCTTTATGCCGGAGGAATTTTTTACTTTGCCCTTGACGACGTTCAAGAACGCTCGCGCCTAATCGCCGACTTTGCAAGCGCCAACGTAAAGTATGTTTTTGAGGGCCACAAACATTCCGTCAACAGCTACGACTTTGGAAAATTCAAAGAAGAAGTCGTGGGCGCTTATTTGCAATACAAAACATTCGGCCTAGTCACCGTCGACGAAAATTCCTGCGCGGTCACTTTTACGCGAATGAATTATTGAAGCCGCCGCCTACTTGAACAAATCGTTTATACCGATTAAAATAAGCTATGACTTTTGACAAGACAATAAACAGTTATGTTGATAAAAAAATTCTAAGCGCGATCAGTGAATTTGTTGAGGGGAAAAATTTTGTCGCGGCCGCGGACACATTGGCGCAAGCCTTTGGCTCTGACAAAAGTCTTTTTTCTAAAGAAGCTTCCGACTTTGAAAGCAAGTTGATTCCAAGCTTCCAAAAAAACCTTTCTCTCCTTGTGCAAAAAACTTGGATAGAAAAATCCGACGCTGAATTAAAAGAAAACGTTCTATACAAACTGAATGAGTACAGCGAAGCCGTAAGCAAGGGCGAATGGAACAAATCATACGCCGAGCTTTTGCAAATCGTAGACGACGTTGTTTACCTTATGTTCGGAAACCAATCCAAGGGCGAAGACTTTGAGGAATACTCATTGCGCATCGACCCGGAGTTTGGAATTTTCTGGCTCTACATGAACAGCCTTCCAAAAGAGCAGGACTGGCAAAAAGACAAGGCTCGCGTTGCCATGCTTTTGGGAATGTTCTTTTTGGCCAACTACTAGGCCGCCCGCCAACGCCTATGGACTTAAAACAAATTTGCGGCGGGCTCAAAAAAGCTTCGGCCCTTCTTGCCCTTCAAACCGCGGCCCAAAAAAACGCCGCGCTCAAAAGCGTAATTGATTCCCTAAACAAAAACCGCGCCTCGATTTTGGCCGCCAACAAAAACGACGTTGACCGCTCCCGCGCCAACGGAATGAGCGAGCCGCTTATTGACCGCCTTAGCCTTGACGACAAGCGCCTTGACGCGATTTGCCAAGCCGTTCAAATTGTAATAGACCACACAGACCCCATCGGAACAGTCGAAGGCGGCTGGGACACTCCTAAGGGCCTTCAAATAAAGCGCGTCCGCGTTCCCCTTGGAGTCGTGGCGATAATCTACGAAAGCCGCCCCAACGTGACGGTTGACGCTTTTTGCCTTGCCTACAAAAGCGGAAACGCGATTTTGCTGCGCGGCTCGTCTTCCGCTCTGGAATCCAACAAGGCGATTTGCAAGGCCATAAAAGAAGGATTGGCCGCTTGCGATTGCGGCGTCGCCGACGCGGTGGAACTATTGGAAAGCCAAAGCCACGACGACGTTGACGCGATTTTAAATGCGCGCGGATTGATTGACGTTGTCCTCCCCCGAGGCGGAAACAAATTGATTCAAAGCGTCGTGCAAAACGCGCGCGTTCCAGTTATAGAAACAGGAAGCGGCGTGTGCCACCTTTACGTTGACGACCAAGGCGACTTGGACATGGCGCTCAACATCGCGGAGAACGCAAAGATTCAGCGCCCAGGCGTTTGCAACGCCATAGAAGCGATTTTGGTCAACAAAAACATTTTGGATAAATTCCTTGCGCGTTTGGAAGAACGATTCAAAGGCCGCGTCGTCTTGCACGCCGACGAAAGCTGCTACAAGCCGTTAATGGAGTCCGCGCAAAAAAGCGGGCGCGCGTCTTGCGTCGTGGCGGCGACTGCTGACAATTACGGCTACGAATTTTTGGACTACGAGTGCGTCGTAAAATGCGTCGATGACGTTGACGACGCCATAGAATACATCAACAGCCACAACACCAAGCACAGCGAGTGCATTGTCACCAACAACCGCGAGCGCGCCCGCGCCTTCCAAAACAAAGTCGACGCGGCCTGCGTTTACGTCAACGCCTCCACCCGCTTTACCGACGGCAGCGAATTTGGCTTTGGCGCCGAACTAGGCATCAGCACCCAAAAGCTCCACATCCGCGGCCCCATGGGCCTCGAAGCGCTGACAACCACAAAGTACTTGATTGACGGCGACGGACAGATAAGGGGATAAGGGCCGCGCGAGCAGTTTTGCCAACCGGCGACGGAAAATTTATTCGTGCGGAGGGTTCAATACCCAACGCTCTGCGTCGAAATAGGGAATAATAAATGGAAAGCCAAAACATAGAGTATAAAAAAACATGGCGTGATGAGTATCTCAAATGGGTTTGCGCTTTTGCTAACACCGACGGCGGAAAGCTTTATATTGGCATACAAGATGACGGCGTTGTTGTTGGCGTTGATGACGCCCATAAACTTAGCGAAGACATTCCAAATAAAATTCGTGACACTATGGGCTTGATTTGTACAGTCAACCTTCTTTCAAAAAACGGCCTTGATTATTTTGAAATCATTACAGAAAAATATCCGTTCCCTGTAAGCTATCACGGGAAATATTACAGACGGACTGGTTCGACAGTGCAGGAAGTGAGCGGCGTTGAACTTGACAAAATGATATTGTCCGTGCAAGGCCGCACTTGGGATTCTGTTCCTGTTCCGCATATAACAGTTGACGATTTGGAAAATGACGCAATCAGACTTTTCAAGAAAAAGGCGCTGGACTCTGGCCGTCTTGACGAAGCCGCCTTGAATGTGTCGAACAAAACTCTTATTCAGAACCTTCATATTACAGAGGGAAAATATTTGACCCGCGCTTGCATGCTGGCTTTTCATCCAGACCCGGAGATGTGGGTGACAGGCGCCTACATTAAAGTCGCGTATTTTGAAAATGACGCGGACATTTTGTATCAGGACGAAATTCACGGCCCGCTTATTTTGCAAGTGGAAAAGACGATGGAGTTGATTTACACCAAGTATATGAAGGCTCTCATTTCCTATGATGACATATACAGAAAGGAAACGTTTTTCTTTCCGCGCGCAGCGTTCCGCGAGCTTCTTTTGAACGCCGTGATTCACAAGGACTATCTTTCTACAACTCCGATTCAAATTCGCATTTACAAAGATAAAATCCGACTTTGGAATGACGGCGCTTTGCCAAAAGAAGTTCCTGTGGAAGACTTGTTCAAAGAACATGTATCAAAACCATGCAATCCAAACCTTGCAAATGTATTCTTTAAGTGCGGCATGATTGAAAGCTGGGCGCGCGGCTTTAATAAAATCAAAAGATATTGCGAAGAAGAAAACGCAAAACTGCCAGAAATTGACCTTTCTCTTGGCGGAGTTACAGCCCGCTGTTTTGCTTCGGATGCGTATTTGGCTCTTATGAATGAGCATAAAGAGACTGAAAATGTCTCCTTATCTCCCAAAATTGCCGATAAAACTGACCAGAAAAGAATAAAGTGGCCAGAAAAGTGGCCAGAAAAATGGCCAGAAAAATGCCAGCAGATTTATGATGCCATAAGCCAGGATAAGTACGTGACTATTGCAAAATTGGAAACTCTTTTGTACATAGGACATACAACAATTAAAAAGATGCTCAGCGCGATGCAGGAAGAAGGCTTTATTCGCCGTGTTGGCGCTGATAAAGGCGGCTACTGGGAAATTGCGCCGGGAGCTGCGAAATAAAATCTTATGATGAAATTCTTTCTGTTGTAACAAAAACTGCCACAAAGCAAATCACGGCCACGAGTCAGAACCGTAATCGTCCTCTGATTCAAAAGCATGAAAAGGAAATGGTTCCGGCCCAAAATCGTAATAACCTGAACCGTAAATTTTATCGAGTTCTTCTTCCGCTTTTGTCTTTATATCGCGATAAGGCTTTATGTCATCATAATAAGGATGCCACGAACTAATCATTTTTCTGTTTCCTCCAATTCTAATAAGTTATCAACTTTAGTTCCTTTTCATAATCAGACATAGCTGACATATCAAAAATCCACGACATCTCACCATTCTTTACAGATGAGCTAATTGGATAGGTGAAAGAACTTATGTCATTAAAATTTAGTTCCAAATCAAAAGACGCAAAAACATTTTTGACCTTGTCGTTGTCTTTCCAAAAATAAATTTGCTCTGCAAATTGTTCGGAATTACGCCCTAAAAAACTTAATCTGAAATACACTTTTATAAAATCGGGCCCCGCATTTTCATCATCTTTAAGAGAGAACTGTTTCTTTGATATTATTCTATAACCAAGATAAATCTCATCCTCTTCTTTAAGATTTACAGACGGAACAAACCAATTTGCAGTGATTGGAACTATGTGCTCATCATCGAGTTCAAATATTTCTTTTAAGATTATTCTCAATGTTTTTAAGTTTAACATTTTCATTCCTCCGGCATTCTTATTTCTGCGTAAAAAATATCCGCATTATCAGTTTGAATTGAAGTTCGCCTGTAAATGTATACGGGATATTTCTTTGTAGACTTTATCTTTAAGAATTCTGATTCGGTATAAGAATTTTCCAAGGGAAAAACGCCATTTGTTGCATACGGCCATTTTGGGTCTTTTGGCCTAAGGTATTCAACAGAAACGCAGAGGCCTTGGTCATTGAACAGCCAGTTCATTTCATAATAATCAAGTTTGCGCCATGCTTTTTCTTTTTTCTCTTTGACATCTGGAATAAACGCTTTTAATTCTTCAACAGAAAGTCCGATAAAGTCTTGAAAATTGAGTTCATTCGGATTGTCGCCCCATAGCCATTCAATATCTTGATTCGAGTAAGTCTTGGTCATTATTATTTTGTCTTTGGTTACAAAATCGTCAATGGCGTATGCGGCCCCGGCGCCACACAACGCTGTTCCAAACGCAAGTTCACCGATAAGTTCAAGTAAAAGTCCTAACAACATATTTCTGTCCTCCTTGTTTGTTTATTGCTTGCTTTGTTTTCGCAAAGCTCTTAATGTTTTTTTGCAAAGCCTCGCCAAAGGATGCTTGTTCTCTTGAATGTTCAAAACGCGCAAATGCTCCAAAAGCAAACGTCTTTCCACATCACGCAGTTCAATCTTCGCTTCCTCAGATTTTATAGCTTTGTCACTGCAAAACCATTCGACATAGAGTTTATCAATAAATGAATCTGTAGCGGCCTTGTCATATTGGTTTCTGGCGACGACACTTGCGATGGATTGGCGAAATGTAGACAGCGTTCCGTTTTTTACCCGCGACGCGGTGTGCGGGTCGTTTACATGCCAATCAAGCCGAGCGCGAACAGACTCTTTTACGGCGATACCGACATAAATGCAAAACAAGTCTCCGTTAGTTTCCAAAGCTAAGTTGACCTCGTTGAACGAAACGCCAAGCGCGTTTAGAATCACGTCAAGTTCAGGCCTTGCCGCCCACCATTTGTAATAGCCAGGAGCGGCTGCGATTGCGCTGAGATTTTCCTTGTTGCGTAAATTTGAAGCTTGCGTCATTTTTTCACTCCGAATACATACTCTGTGGGAGCGTCAAGGTTTATCGCATTGCTGCTTTTATAGCCAAACACGACGCAATGCAAATAAGGAAGAAGCCCTGTGTAATAATCCGAACCTGCGAAAATGTAAAAGATGTCGTTTTTCAAATCATATTTTGCCCTGAGTTTTTGAATAATTTTTTGAGTCCATTCCTTTTTGTAATTTGAACTTTGATGGCCCAAATACATGTCGTAATAAGAAATTTCATCTTCCTTGTCCAACAAATCATATTTTGCAGAAAGAATGTGCCAATCGTCGCACTTGAATTTTTTAAGGCCAATTGTCTTAGAAATTTTGAATGTGTTGCCCTGATAGATATCCTGAGCCTTGAATTTTTGCGCCGGATTGTCCTTGCCCTGCTTGGTCGCGCTACAACCAATTAAACCGATGGTTTTCATTCTTATGCCCCCTTATATTGTGTCCTAAATATATAAGGGATAAGTCAGATAAAAATGTTTCCAAAAATCAAGATTATTTTGATTTTTTATACGTTTCTATAAAGATTGAAATTTTCTTATATACCGCAGATTTCGTTATACCGTATTTTTCCGCAATAGAATCATAAGTTAGAGAGAGTTCAAAAGTTTTGTCATTGAAAAAAGCTTGAACAATTTTTTTGTTAATAAATCCGTATCGACCGAAAAATTTGAAAGCATGTTCTGGGCCTTCCATAAATGAAACAGATTTTGAGCTTTCAACCGCTGCTAGGGTTTGATTAGTAAGCCAGTCTGAAATAATATCCTTGTGAATGGGTTTCATAGACATCCATATTGCATCAACATTTTTCAAGACATTATCAAAAGCGTCCACAGAATCTATTTTATCTTCAATCGACAAGAAATTTGATTTTAGCGTATCACCTAACTCGAAATCAGAATCTTCAGTGCCTAATTTTTTTTCAATATAGTCAGCTCCGTCCAAAACGAGAAAACTATCGAGCTTTTCAACAGAAATTCCAAGAATATTAGAGGCCTTCTTCTTATCATTATTACAAAGCTGTAGATAT
>JAFZLA010000068.1 GCA_017551705.1 Treponema sp. | reverse complement strand
GCGTTGCTCACGGAAAGACAGGACTTCGATGCAAAAAAGATGATGGGCGAATACAAGCCCATGAATCTTGTTGATCAAGCTCTGGCCGCCATAAATTAAATAGCTTAGAAAGTTGACTTGTTTGTTGACTTTTTATGGGAGGACTTTATGGCAACAAAAAAAGAAATTCTGAAATATCAAAAAGAACTATTGCAAGTTAAGGAACTTTTCAAACTAGATGCTAAAATGACGAAGTGTTTAAAAGATGGCAATATTATAAGAATCATTCATCTTCTTGAAAAATGGAGAAAGCAGAATGATTTGAATGGATATATGGAAGCTTGGAGAGTGACAAAAAACAAGTCTTATTGGATTGCGTATTCTTTGTTGACGGATGAAGAAATAGAATCTCTGCATTCATACCAGTATCGAAATATCGTTCATAATTTTATCAATACAATAGTTCTAAAGGCAAAAGAAACAGGTAAATTAAATGATTGCTGTGAATCAATTAGGAAACATCGCGTTCATGAAAATAAAATCTTCATTGACCTGATTAAAAAATCAGCTGAATTAACGGAGAAAGAAAAATCTGAAATTTTGAATTTAGACAAATTGACTGAATCTCAAAATTATGATGACCATCAAATTTTAAGCGATGCCGTTGAATATTATTCTTCGAGTGATTTTGTGGAGAGGGGGATATTTAAAAATTTTAAGGAATACGATTTAGATTTTTGTATATGCCAAGTTGAAGTTACGCGTAAGATCGGTGACGATATAAATGAACTGCTTGAATATACCCGTGTACAGCGGTACAACTTTGAAGAGCCAGCGCCTTGCCCGTATCCTCTTCCAAAGCAGGCGGACGAAGATGTTATGGTTCAATGCTATACATTGTCAGAAAAAGAATTGGATGAATATATTAATTATGCATATGAAAGTTATCTTGCCGACGCTTTGTCTGCAAAAACGATTTTAGCAAATAAAAATGTCAGTTTTATTAAGCGGTTTTTAGAGCGTGAAGAAAAAGAATTTGAAAGTTTAATGAATGAAATTAATGTAAATCCATCGGAAAAGGCGGGCGCATGACAAAACAAAAATCCGCGGTGACGCTGGCCACGCCGCTGACATTGGAGGCGGCGCAAGACGGCGTCAAAATCAAGTTTAGGAACATGGCCAAGAGCTTTGTTATTTGCGCGGTTAACGGCGGCGATGGGGCCTGCGTAAGAATTGACGCAGGCGCTGCGAGGACCATAACTCTAAAGCGCGCGGGCGACAAGGCTGCCTTTTACGGTAACAACGACAGCTATTACGGCTGGAACGGAAAGCGCTTTGTTTACAGCAACATCGCTTGCTCCGCGCCCTGCTATGTTTACGGAAACATCATGAGCCTTGTTGCTTGCGACATTTTTAGGCATGACATATTTAAGTATGTAAAAGGGCTTTATGGCGACGCAACTTTTTACGGACTTTTTAAGGACAACGAATTTATAAGGAACAAAAAGGGCGCGGAGCTATTCTTGCCGGCCACCAAGTTGACTAGCGAATGTTACAGGTATATGTTCAGCGGCTGTACAGGGCTTACAAAAGCGCCCGCGCTTCCGGCCAAAAGACTTGCCAGCAACTGTTACGGCTTTATGTTCCAAGGCTGTACCTCGTTAAAGGCCGCGCCGCTTCTTCCCGCAAAAAGGCTTGAGGAATGGTGCTACAACCACATGTTTTATGGCTGTAGCTCTCTTGCAAAAAAGCCGTCTCTTCCCGCCAAGCGCTTGCCGGAATTTTGCTATTACAAAATGTTTGAAAAATGCCCGCGCTTGCGCTAAAATATATACGGAAGAAAAAGCGAATATGCCTCAAAAGAAAACAGACTTTATAATAAAGGAGCAGGGCGGCAAAAAAGTTCTCCGCCGCTGCAAGAACGCGGGCGCTGTTGTGACCGTTCCTGACGGCGTGGAAAAAATCGGGGACTTTGTTTTTGCCGACGATGTCGAGCCTAATGAGACGATTAAAAAAATCGTCATTCCTGATACAGTAAAAGAAATCTCTTGCGACGCCTTTTCTTATTGCGAATCTCTTGAACAAATTCGCTTTCCCGACGGAATGGAAAAGTTTGACATAAACTTTTGCCATTGCCCGTCCGTCGCGCAAGTGACGGTTCCAGACAGCGTGACGCAAGTCGCTAACCTTTGCTCCTCTAAAGCGCTAAAAAAAATCAAAGTTGGCCCCAATATCGTCGCAGTCCAGATTTCCGTCTTTCAAAAAGGAAAGAAAATGCAGGCCATAACGCCCAAAGCCGTGGCCGACATTTTGCTGGCCAACCCCGCTTACGCTGTAATTGACGGCTTTTTGGTGAACAAAATTCACGAGACCACGCTTTTGCGCTTGGACTGCGACAAGGCGCAAGTACGCGTTCCCAAAGGAATAAAAGAAATCGGATCAAACACCTTTTATGAATTTTACCAACACACAAAGCTTGCCCGCGATATGCTTCCCGCCCAAAAAATCATTCTTCCCGCCAGCGTCCAAAAAATCGCGCGCCTTGCCTTTATGAACTGCGGCTCGCTAAAGGAGGTTGTTTACCAAGGCCTTTCAACAGATCTCAACGTTGACCCTTGGGCGTTTTTTATGTGCGCGGGCTTTCACAAGGACGGCCGCGAAATTGTTTGCAAGGACACGCACAAGCAAAAGCCCAAAAAGTTGACAAATCTAAAGTTGGAGCGCATCGGAATAATCCACCGCAGGATCAAGGCGGGCGGATTTCCGACGCTTGCGGAATTGCGGCGCGCGTGCTGCGAAAAACTTGGCTTTGATTTTGGAACGGCCACAATCAACCGCGACATTGAGTTTTTGAGGAACCGTTTTTACGCGCCCTTGGAATATGACTATTTTGAAAAGGGCTATTATTACGCGCAAGAATTTTCTTTGCGCTTTGACTAAGGAGACGGCAAGTGTTTGATTTTATTGTAAACAAGGGAGAACATCGCCAATATGCGGGGCTTTATGGAAGCCAAACGATAGTTTTTATAAAGCCGGGCAGGGGCGGAACTGCTGCTGGCCGCGACGACAAGTATTTAAAGATTGCCCAAAACTTGCGTCAAAAGTTTGGCTGCACGGTCATTTGCTCTTCCAACCTGTTCGATGTTCCGGTTACAGACCATTTGCCCTTTACAGGCGACATGCTTTTTGTTGAGCGCTTTGTAATGGAGCGCGGCCTTGATGACTTTGACCTTTATTATTTTGGGAACTCCGACGGCGCGCTTAGGTGCTTGCGCCAGTGTTGGAGCTCAAAAGTCCAGCGGGCGCTTTTGCTAAACCCGCCTCTTGGGCTGGACATGCCGGGCGCGATAAACGGCGTAAAAAATTTTATCGACCAGTCCATGCGCATTGTCGTCGGAAGCCTTGATCCTTCCGCAAGCCTCGCGCGCCTTCTTGCCCAATCCGGCAATCCGCGCGTCTCGGTTGAAATTTTGGACGGCGTTGACCACGACTTTACCGGAGCGCAAGACCTCTTTGCCTCACTGCCTGAGCGTTTATTTTCTTAGCTGTTTGCTTCCCTTTCCGCCCAAAAATCCTTCATCTTGATAATGCGCTGGTTGGATGAGCCGCGGAATGCCAGCTGCAAGTCTTTTTTTTCTTCGATAAAGGGGCCGTCCACCAAAACGTCGATTGAGCGCAAAATCTCGTCGGTCCATTGAGTGTGGCGGCGGCCGTAGTCGGGCAGCAGGTCTGTTTCCAGCACGTAGCCGGTAAAGCACCAAATGTCTTTTTGCGGGAACTTGGCGCGGACAATTTGAATCAGCTCCAAAACGTCGGGCTGGTTTTCCACCTCAAAAGGCTCGCCGCCAAGTATTGTAAGGCCTTGAACAAACGGCTTTGCAAGGGCTTCCAAAACTTCGTTCACGGTGTCGATTGTAAATTCTTTTCCGTAATTAAAGTCCCAAGTCTGCGCCTGGAAGCAGCCCTTGCAGTGGTTTTTGCAGCCGCTGACAAAGACGCTCACGCGGACGCCTTCGCCGTCGGCAATGTCAAACTTTTTTATCTCGCCGTAGAACATACTACAAGTGCAGGACGCGCTCTTTGATTTCTTGCGTGCGGCCTTGGTTCCAATACTGGGTTCCGATGTAGCCGCAAGTTCGGCGCGCCACGTTCATCGTTGACTGGTCGCGGTTTTGGCAGTTGGGGCATTCCCAAACAAGCTTTCCGTCCTGGTCGGCCACTACTTGGATTTGTCCTGTGTAGCCGCACTTTTGGCAGCAGTCGCTCTTTGTGTTCAGCTCGGCGTACATGATGTTCTCGTAGATGTGCTTTAAGAGCGCCATAACGGCGGGCAAGTTGTTTTCCATGTTGGGAACTTCAACGTAGCTAACCGCGCCGCCCGGAGACAAAACTTGGAACTGCGATTCAAACGTAAGCTTTGTAAAGGCGTCCATTTGCTCGGTCACGTGAACATGGTAAGAATTTGTGATGTAGTTTTTGTCGGTCACGCCGGGAATCTCGCCAAAGCGCTTTTTGAGGCATTTGGCAAACTTGTATGTGGTGGACTCAAGCGGAGTTCCGTACAAAGAAAAGTCGATATGCTCTTTTTCTTTCCAAGCCTTGCAAGCGGCGTTCATGTGGCGCATCACCTCAAGGGCAAAGGGAGTGGCGGATGGGTCTGTGTGGGGCTTTCCCGTCATGTAGCGGACGCACTCGCAAAGGCCCGCGTATCCCAATGAGATTGTCGAATAGCCGTTCATCAAAAGCTTGTCGATTGTCTCGCCCTTGGCTAAGCGCGCCAACGCTCCGTTCTGCCACAAAATCGGAGCCACGTCGCTCTTTGTTCCCATCAAGCGGTTGTGGCGGATCATCAAGGCGCGGTAGCACAAGTTTAGGCGCTCGTCAAAGATTTTCCAGAATGCGTTGAGGTCGCGGTTGGAGGAACACGCCACGTCAACCAAGTTGATTGTGACCACGCCTTGGTTAAAGCGGCCGTAATACTTTGACTTTCCGGCGACCCAGTTTTGCGCGCCAGCCACGTTGTCGTAGCCGTTGGCTGTTGAGTCAGGTGTCAGGAACGAGCGGCAGCCCATGCAGGGGTAGCAGTTTCCGCGTCCGGCTCCGTCAATCTTAAGCTCAAGCATTTTCTTTTCGGAAATGTAGTCGGGAACCATTCTGCGCGCGGTGCATTTTGCGGCAAGCTCGGTAAGGTAGTAGTACTTTGAGTCGGGCTCGATGTTGTCCTCTTCCAAAACGTAAATCAATTTGGGGAAGGCCGGCGTTACCCAATAGCCGCTCTCGTTCTTAACGCCCTTGTAGCGCTGGCGCAACACTTCCTCTATAATCAAAGCCAAGTCAGCCTTTTCTTGCTCGGACTCCGCCTCGTTGAGATACATGAACACTGTGACAAACGGAGACTGGCCGTTTGTGGTCATCAAGGTGACTACCTGGTATTGAATCGTCTGGACGCCGCGAGTGATTTCGTCGCCCAGTCTTTTTTGAACGATGTAGTCAAACTGTTCCTGCGTGTATTTGATTCCTGTCTTTTGCTCGATGTCGCGAACTTCGGCCGAAATCTTTTTGCGGCTTACGTCGACAAAGGGAGCCAAGTGGGTCAACGAAATGCTCTGTCCGCCGTACTGGCAAGAGGCCACTTGCGCGATGATTTGCGTGGCGATGTTGCAGGCGGTGGAGAAGGAGTGGGGGCGGTCGATTTTTGTTCCGCTGATGACTGTTCCGTTTTGGAGCATGTCCTCCAAGTTGACCAAGTCGCAGTTGTGCATGTGCTGGGCAAAGTAGTCCGCGTCGTGAAAGTGGATCAAGCCTTCCTCGTGCGCCTTGACCAAGTCTTCGTCAAGCAAAAAGCGCTTTGTGATGTCCTTGCTTACCTCGCCGGCCATGTAGTCGCGCTGCACCGACACTACGGTAGAATTTTTGTTTGAGTTTTCCTGCTTTACGTCCTCGTTGTTGCATTCAAGCAAGGAAAGAATTTGCTGGTCGGTTGAATTTTCCTTGCGGTTCAGGGCGTGCTGGTAGCGGTATGTGATGTATTTTTTTGCGATGGAGAAGGCTCCCGCTTCCATAATCTTGGTTTCGACCAAGTCCTGGATTTCCTCAACGTTGGGCTCGTGGCCGCGCTCCTCAAAGCTCTTTGTGATTTCCGCGCCGATTTTGTGAATCGTGTCCTCGCTCATGCGCTCGGCCACAGGCACGGTTTCGTTGGCCTTTCGGATGGCATTTTCGATTTTTTGAACGTCAAACTGAACTTCTTCGCCGTTTCTCTTGATGATTTTCATTGAACTTTTTGCGCTCGGCGCGGTTTTGTTGAAAAGCCTGCCGATTTCCTCCCTTTTTTTATAGCAAAACTGCGTAAAACACTAGATATAGCGTCTTAGGTTCTCATATAATACTACTAATAGCGGCTTTTGTAAAGGGAAAAGTTAGTTAAATTTCGTAAATTTTTGATTTTTTTCTCTAAAAATGAGCGGATAAAACGCCCCAAAGGTCGGCAAAAAGGGCGGAAAAAAGGTCGGCGGGGCAAAAAAAAATCCGCCTCCAATGAAGAAGCGGATTTTTAAAACCAAGCAATTGGCGCCAAAAATGGCGCCGATTCGCTTATTTTTTTGCAGGAGCCTTCTTTGCAGCAGGCTTCTTGGCGGCCGGTTTCTTAGCCGCTGTCTTTTTGGCGGGCGCCTTCTTGGCGGCGGGCTTTTTAGCCGCTGTCTTTTTGGCGGGCGCTTTCTTGGCTGTGGCCTTTTTGGCTACAGGTTTCTTAGCAGCTGCTTTTTTGGCGGGCGCTTTCTTAGCGGCCGGCTTTTTAGCAGCGGGTTTCTTGGCGGCCGCTTTCTTAGCGGGCGCTTTCTTGGCTTTTGTTTCTGCCATTTTCCTTCCCCCGGCTTTTTTCAAAGCCTTTTTATTTTTTTCCAAAGTCTTCGCCGCTTTTGCGGCTTGCTTTGCCTTGGACTGTTTTGTGTCCGCGCTCTTTTTTGGCGCGGCTTTCTTTGTTATTTTATTTTCGGCTTTTTTCGCTTTTGCCTTTACTGTTTTCGCTTTTGTTGCAGGAGCCGCTTTCTTGGCGGACGCCTTTTTTGCGTTTGCTTTTACGGCTTTTTTTGTTTTCGCTTTTGGCTTGGGCGGCTCAAATTGCTCCACAAAGGCGCGGCACTTGTACTGGGCCTTTTCTT
>JAFZLA010000067.1 GCA_017551705.1 Treponema sp. | reverse complement strand
GTAATAAATAAAATTGTCAATAAGTTTTTTTGTTTCTTCGTAAGAAAGCAGGCCAGATTTCAGCAAGTCGTCATAACCGCTTTCAACTTTTAGTGTTCCGAAGAAATGTTCCATGCAGGCATTGTCCCAGCAGTTTCCTTTACGGCTCATGCTTTGAATGACGCCGTTCTTTTTAAGGCGCTTTCGCCATTTTTTTGAAGTATAAAGAGAGCCCTGATCTGAATGGAGTATTGAACCTTTTACATTTCCAAGCGCGAAAAACTTGTTCAAAGTTTCCTCCGTAAGGGCTTCATCATTATGCGGGGAAATTGAATGGCATTGAACCTTGCGACCACATAAATCGAGTACAGGACTTAAATACAGCCACCCTGTTTTTGTTTTGAAATATGAAACATCTGTGCAAAACTTTTTTAATGGCTCTGTACTTTCAAAGTTTCGGTTCAAGATGTTCTTTGGAAGGTTCTTATTGTTTTCCTTCTGCTGCTTATAGTAGTCCTTAGGGAACTTTCTGCGCCTGTTTTTGGCAAGAAGTCCGTTTTCACGGCAGATTCTTTCAACACGCTTGTGATTTACAGTTATTCCGAAGCGGGTCTTAAGTTCTTTCGACTTAGCTTTGCTTCCACGACGGATTAGAATCTTTTGCGGAAGCTGCTTCAGAAGAGTCAAAGCCTCCGAGTCTTTCACTTTTTGCGAATTATTGTTCCTGTTGTAATAGAATGACGATTTTGAAACGCCCGTGACTTCACAAAGTTTCCGTGTCTTTAGTTTTGGATTCTTTTTCAGACAGTCCTTCATTGTTTTCAAAAGGAGTTTTTTTTTACCTTGTTTTGCAAGCTCTGCTTCAATATTTTGGGCGTATTGTTGCCAGAAAATCGCAGCTGTCTTGTAGTATTCAAGATCCTTGTCGTCATTAATTTTATTTTTCTTTGCCATTTCAGTTGCAGACTGCAGCCTTGGATTTAAACACCAGTCGCGAACCATATCCCTGGAAAGATTAAATTCGCGGGCCAGTTTTTTGTAGCCACAGGCACCTTGCCTGTATTTTCCTACAACTTGCAGCTTAAAGTCAATGCTGTACTTTTGATTGTTTCCCATTTTTACACCTCCGTGGGTGTCCTAATTTATGGGGTCAGTTCAAAACATTTGCTAGGAGATATTTATGAAAAAGTTTGGAAAAATTGCGGCGCTTGTTGCCGCTCTTGGCTTTGCGCTGTTTCTTGCGGGTTGTTCGAACAGTTCTGACAGCGGCTCAAATAATGCGAACGGTGCGGAAGCTGGAACTGAAACGCTTGCAGGCGGAACAGGAACTGGAACAACCCAGACACCTGAAGACGGCGCTGGAAGCGGGACCGGCAACGGCGGCGGCCAATCCGCGACGGAAGCGAGCGCGGAATACACAAAGGTTGGCACGGAAACAATCGGCTCGACAACTTACGACCTAGTCACCTTTGGCCTGTGGCCGCAAACAATCATAGCCGCTGGTGTTACGGTGGACAAAAACACCTGTCAAAAACAAGACCACGGTGCCTTTACTTACTGCAAGGGAAGCGACGGTGAGTGGTATGTCGAACAGGCGGAAAAAGCCTGGGAAAGTGGCTATAAGTACAGCGACGGAACGACTGTGCGGCGAGGCGGAACAAGCGAAAAGTGGTTCAAGGTGGAGCCGATAAAGTGGCGTGTTCTTACTGACAACTACGGCGGCAACAAGCTTTTGCTGGCCGAAAGCATTCTTATTGGCAAACGTTACGACGACAACAAGAATAACTATAAAGACTCTGAAATTCGAGCCTGGCTTATCGGCGATTTTTTGCAAAGCGCATTTACCAGCGCCCAGCAGGGGCAGATAAAGACAACGACTGTTGACAACAGCGCGCGTTCAACAAACCCCGACGCAAACGCCACGGAGTTGAACAGCGGAAACAATCAATACGCCAGCGACACTCCTACAAGCGACAAAATTTTTTTGCTGAGCGAGCAAGAGGTTACGAGAAATGCCTACGGCTTTGAGGCATACAACTCTTACGGAGCGGGCAATAAGCGCATCCGCGTCACCACGGACTTTGCAAAGGCAACTGGCGCTTATCAGAACTCGACCGCCAGCAGGGGCGGTTGTTGGTGGCTGCGCTCTCCCAGCTTTAATAGCGGCCTCAGTGCGCACAACGTCAGCGACGATGGCTATGCTGAACTCAACGTCAGCGTAAGCCTCAGTAAACTCGGTGTTGTTCCCGTCCTGTGCATTTCCAACTAATCTCCGCTAGGATGCGTTAGGGACGCGGAAGGCGCGGAGTGTTGCCGCTTGACAACAATTGAAAAGCGGCAATGGAGTGATAGCGGAATCTGTAGCGGCCCGGCCCCGCGAGAGCGGGGAAACGCCCAAAAAAAAGATTCCCGCGTCAAGCGCGGGAATGACATTGCGGTTAAGAAGTTTACTTTGTCTGCATTGTATACACGCCGTCCCAGACTGGGGGGATGCCGTCTTTGATAAAGTCGGAGCAGCGATGGGAGAAGACGGCGCTGGATTCGTCGGCGGAGTAGAGCTCGGCGGCCATGTCAAAGTATTTTTTGGCTTCTTCCAACTCGGAGGCGGGCTTTTGGTAGCCTGGAGAGTTGCAGCCTTTCATGTAGTATTCCATTCCCTTGTTGAAGATGGCGGCGGCCTTAAGTTGGGCGTCGCCCATTTTGTTTCTAAAGCCAAGGATGTTGTAGATGCGGACGGGCTTTTCGACGTTGATTACGCGGACGGCGTCAAAGCTGCGGGTTACGATTTGGTCGGCGTGGCTGGATTTTTGCAGCAGGTCAAAGGTGCTCTGGGAGCACATTATCCATGAGCCGTAAACTTTGTTGGTTCCTTCTAGGCGCGAGGCCAAGTTGACGTTGTTTCCCATAATCGTGTAGTTGAGTTTTTTTTCGGTTCCCATGTTGCCCACGACCATGCGGCCGCTGTTGAGGCCTACGCGGGATTGCAAAAGCATCGGAATCCAGCCGTTTGAGTTGTAGTCGTCTACGTAGGCCAAATACTTTTTGGTCTGCGCGTCGTCCCAAGACTCTTCCAAGGCCACTTCTCGCCAAGGCCGCTCGGCGCACTTGGGGTACTTGAATTCTTTGAAGAATTCTTTGTTGATTTTTTCTTCCGCCTCGCGCATTTTGATTGCGGCCGCGCATGAGTGGAAGGCGTGCTCCGCGTCGTCAATCGGCGCTCCAAAGAAGGAAACGATTTCGTCGCCGACGTATTTGTCGATTGTTCCGCGCTCGCTTTGAATCGCGTCGCTTAGGGCGCCCAAGTAGTTGTTGAGGGCCGCGACCAATTGTTCGGCGCCGCGCTCTTCGCCGTTGATGTTGTTGACAATCTCGGTGAACTTGGAGAATTTTCGGACGTCGCTAAAGAGAGCGGTAAGCTCCTTGTTGTCGCCGCCGACTTGCGCGTATTTTGGGTTTTGGATGATTTGCTCTACGACTTCGGGAGCGACGTAGGCGCCGAACTTGGACTTGATCAAGGCGCGCTCTTTTTCGTTTGAAGAAAAGCGTATTATCATAAGCGCCAAGTAGGCGGTGAACTCAATCAACACTCCCGCTACAATCGGAACGTAGATGCCAAAGAATGTCATCAACAAAACCGCGACGACAATTGACGCCGCTATCAATATTCCGCCCGTGATGTTTTGAACCGAGGGGCGCGCCTTAAGGGTTGCCAAGGCGAATATCAGGAACAGGACAAAGGCCGCGACTACGGACCACCATGCCGAAAGCTGAGCGACAAATTCGCCTGACATGATTGTGTTGTAAACGTTGGCGTGCGTTCCAATGTTTGGGAAGAAGTTCTTGAATGGAGTGCTTCCCAAATCGGTTGAGCCTGTGGCCATGTTTCCGATTATGCAAAAGGCGCCGTTTAGTTTTTTGCGGATGCTTTCAAATGTGTCAAAATACAATTCCGTAGCGCTTTGCAAGCCGTCAAATGAGTTGTCAAAGAAGGCGGATAGCATTTGCGCGTCGTCATTTGTTATGGCTTTTGTTCCCAAGAGACTTTCAATGGCGATTTGAATCTCGGACTTATAGGCGCCTTTGTAAAAGTTTTGGACTCTGCCAAAGAATTCTTTTCTTGCCTCAAAGTAGGAATCTTGCAATTCTTGGACGCTTTCTCCCATTCCGTTGGGCGACTTGATCGCAACGCCTTCAATGTCGTAGCCGTTGCAAGCGTCAAAAATGTAGGAGCGGAAATTGTTGATGTAATCAGCGTCCTCCAAAATCGCCTTTGTTTCGGCGATGTAAGAGAGGGGAACGCCCTCGGCGTCCGTCAAATCGACGCGGGTGAATTCGGAAAGGTTTGCCAAAATGGCGCTTTCGCATTCCAAAAGCTGGTTTACAATCATCACGCTTTCGTGCTTGAAGTTGTCTACATATTCGCCTGGCGTCCAGTGGATCAGCATGCAGCCGTTTGGGTCAAGAGGAATTTTTATGTCTTGCCGCGTTCCGTCCTTTTTAAGGGCGTCTTTTAGAATAAGATTGCTTTTTGTCCTGCGTATTTCTTTTACGTCCAGTTCCTTCAAGAGCGGTCCAAGGACCAATTGGGGCAGGCAGCCTTCTTTTTGCCAGTTTAAAAGTTCGACGCGGCGTCTGGTTCCGTCCTTGTCAACGATTATGTTTGTAAAGCCCGCTCCCTGTGACATTTTGATAAAGCGGTTCAGGGCCGGAGAAAATCCAGGAGTGATGCCGTTGGCTTTAGCTTCGGCCTCGTTTCCTTTTTTTACCAAGTCGTCGGGGTCGGTGACATTGGCCAGCAAAAAGCGTTTGCGGGCGTACTCGTCGTCTTCTTTGCTTACAGAAATTATTTGTTCCGTGTTGACGGTGAGCCAAGTGTTGCCAAAAAATTGTATTGCCTTTGAAAACAGCTCGTCGTTGTCTTGGAAAATTTCATCGGTTATTTCTTTTCCTCTTTGCGTTCCCACGTTATCCTTTAGTTCTTGGACCATGTCGGGGTTTACGACTATCTTTGAGGGCGAAAGGTATTCAATATCAAAGACCGCGGTCCTTGCGCCGACTTCTTTTAGGCGGAGCAGGACGTCTGAGATGATGTCACGGCTCCAAGGCCAGGGGCCTAGTTTGTCAAGGGAGGCGTCGTCGATTTCGACCAAGGCCAAATCTTCGGCTTTTTGGGTGATGGGCCGGGTGGACAAGAGCATGTCGTAAACCCGCAGCTCAAACTTTTGCAACGCTCCAACGCTTGAAAAAAGCGCCCAAAATGCCGTAGCGGCCACGACGGCTGTCAACGCTGATTTTAGGCCGCTAGATTTTGCTTTGACCTTCTTTTCCATAAAATAATTATAGCGTAAAAATCGAATTTGCGCTATAATTATTGGCATGATTTCTGAATATTTTAAAAATCTTTTGAACGACAAAACCGCTTCCGCGATACGAAAAATGTTCGAGGAAGGGAAAATCCTAAAAGCAAAATACGGAGAGGACAAGGTTTACGACTTTAGCCTTGGAAACCCCGACTTGGATCCGCCCAAAGAAGTTTTGGACGCGATAATCGAAGTGGCCAAAGACCAAAGCCACGGCGCCCACGGATACATGTCCAACGCCGGCTACGAGGAATGCCGCGCGGCCATGGCCAAAAAAGAAAGCCAGGAGCAGGGTGTAGCGGTGGACGCTTCTTGCGTGATTATGACCGTTGGAGCCGCTTCGGCGATTTCCAGCGCCATCAAGGCCTTGATAATGCCTGGCGAGGAAGTCGTGGTTCCGTCTCCCTTCTTTGCCGAATACACTCATTACGCCAAAAATCACGGCGGAACGCTTGTTCCCGTCCCGACAAAAAAGGACTTTAGCCTTGACGTTGACGCGATAAAGGCCGCGCTCAACAAAAAGACTGTGGCTGTGATAATCAACTCGCCCAACAATCCGACGGGCAAAATTTACTCCGCCCAAGAGATTAAGGCCCTTTGCGCCGCGCTCAAGGAATTTGGCGCCAAAAACGGCCGCTACCCTTATTTGATTTGCGACGAGCCGTATAGGGCCATAGTTTACGACGGCGCCACAGTTCCGCCCGTCTTTCCCGAATACGAATACTCTGTCGTAGTTACAAGCTTTGCCAAAAATCTAAGCTTGCCAGGCGAGCGCGTCGGCTACATTTGCTGCAATCCCGCCAATCCCGAAAAGGCCGAGTTTATCGCGGCCGCGACGATGGCCTTTAGAATTTCGGGCTGCGTAAACGCTCCGGCCTTTTTCCAAAAAGTTGTCGCCAAAAGTTGGGACGCGCCGGTTGACTTTTCGTCGTACCGTAAGAGGCGCGACTTGCTTATGGACGTTTTGGACAACGCCGGCATCAAGTACGAGCGGCCGCAAGGCGCCTTTTACATTTTTGCAAAAGTTCCAGAGGCCTTTGGCGACGACGATTCCGCCTTTGTCGAAGTCTTGGAAAAGAACTTGATTTTGTGCGCGCCCGGCAAGGGCTTTGGAATGAAGGGCTATTTTAGAATCGCTTATTGCGTGGACGAAAAAACGATTGTAAATTCGCGCGAGGCCTTTTACAAGGCCGCCAAAGCGGCGCGATAATTGCAACTAAATTGGAGGCAAGAATATGAAAATTTTAATGGTAAGTTCTGAGGCGGTTCCTTTTGCCAAGACAGGCGGCTTGGCCGACGCTGTCAGCGCCTTGTCGATGGTTTTGACCAACATGGGCCACGAAGTTAAAATCGTGATTCCCCGCTATTATAAAATTGACAGAAAGACATTGACGCCCCTTGCCGGAGCGATGGGAGTTGGCGTCGGAGGAGGCGAGGCTTGGACCGAAGTTTACAAGACAACGATGCCCGGCTGCCCCAAGTGCGAAGTCTTCTTTATCGACCACGAGCAAAGTTTTGGCCGCGACGGCATTTACGGAGTGCCTGGCGAGACGGACTTTCACGACAACCCCTACCGCTTTTCGATTTTGTGCCACGGAGCCTTCCAGCTTTGCCGAAAAATCAACTGGATGCCCGACATAATCCACGCCCACGACTGGTCGGCCGCCTTGGCCTTGGCCTTGCTAAAGCACGTCTACCGCTGGCAGGATTTTGGAAACACCGCAGGCGTTCTTTCCATCCACAACTTGGGCTACCAAGGCCAGTATTCCAAGGACAGCTTTCCTGCCTTGGGAATCGATTGGGGCCTTTACTACGGAGCGGGCTTTGAGCGCAACGGCGCCATAAACTTTTTGCAGGCCGGAATTTCTTGCGCCGACATGATAACCACAGTATCTCCGACATACGCGCGCGAAATCCAAACGCCCGAGGGCGGCTTTGGAATGGACGGCCTTTTGCGCGTCCGCAGCGACGTCGTCAAAGGTATCTTGAACGGCTGCGACCTTAAGGCTTGGAATCCCGCCGTTGACAAAAAGATTCCCGCCACATATTCTGTAAAGAGCATGAAGGGCAAGGCTGTTTGCAAGGCCGAGCTCCAAAAGCAAATGGGACTTCCCGTAAATCCCAACGTTCCGATTTTCGGCGTTGTTACCCGCTTGGTTGACCAAAAGGGAATCGCCGAACTTTTCGCTCCCACTTACGGCTGCGTCTACAACCTTTGCGCCAACATGGACATTCAATTTGTAGTGCTAGGCTCGGGCGAGGCTTGGTGCGAAAACGAAATCAACGTCTTGCAGTCAAAGCTGCCAAACTTCCGCGCCTACATCGGCTACAGCGACGCTCTGAGCCACTTGATTGAAGCTGGAAGCGACTTCTTTGTAATGCCAAGCCATTACGAGCCTTGCGGACTCAACCAAATATACTCGCTGATTTACGGAACGCTTCCGATTGTGCGCAACACAGGCGGCTTGGCCGACACCGTCCAAAACTACAACGAGCAGACCGGCGAAGGAACCGGCTTTATGTTTGACCAAATCACTCCCAGCGCGCTTTACAACACGATTGGTTGGGCTGTTTACGCTTACTACAACAAAAAGGACCACATAAAGAAGATGCAGGAACGCGGAATGAAGAGCGTCTTTAGCTGGGAAGATTCCGCCAAGCAGTATCTTGACGTCTACAAGGAAGCGTTGGCGCGAAAGTGATATAAGTACGCCGCTAAAATTCCACTATTTGATTTTTGTCGTCGATGTACCAATCCGCCAAGGGAATCGGCTGCTCCACGTTGTACCAAGTTATGCTTGAGTCTTCGTTGAGGGTGGCCAGCTGCCCTTGGCATTTTACTATGTCGACGGCAAGCGACGAGCCGCTCTTTAGCGAATACTTTTTAAGGCTCTTTGCGTTTATGACGCTGACGGTTTTTGCGCCGATGTTTGTAAATACAAGGGGGAACGCTGGGCGGACAAAGGATTCGCTTTCTTCTTTTGCTGAGGAGGCAAATTCCTTTAAGGTCAAGGCTTTGGAACCCAAGCAAAAGGCGCTTGTGGTGTAGCTTTCTCCGGTTGAAATCAAGCGCGAGCCAAAGAGATAGCCGCCGCTTTCTTCAAGGCTTACGGTTATGTCTCCGTCCATTTTTACAGGAACGGTTTCGCGCGTCTTTATGTTGACCAAGACCAAGGCCGACGTCGGGTTTGACGAGGCTGTCTTAGCCACTGCAAGCGTGTTGTCCTCCAGCGAGGCGGCGTCTTGAATTCCGCTTCCCAAATACAATTCGGTCAATTCGGAGCTGTCAAACGAGTAAAAGTTTACCTTGGAATTTTCGATTTCCAAAAATCCCTTTTGCTTGTTAATTGCCGCCTCGCGGATTTTTTTGATTCTATTTTGCGGGTTGAACAAAAGCTTTGTCGCGCCAGTCAGCGGGTCCATGCAATAAAGGCCGTCCAAGCGGTTTTCGGAGCGGAGCAAAAGCTTTCCGTGCGCGCAAGAAATTTTTGTCCAATAGCGGCTGTTGTTGAACGTTTGCGGCGCCTTGTTTTCGTAATCAGTTTTTATTATCGCGGTGTTTGTCAAAATGTAAAGGCTTTGTCCGTCCGAGCAAATGCCGTGAATCTTTTGATAAATTTGGTTTGAGATTAATGTTAGCTCCGCCGGAAGCGAGTTGTCCCTTGCGTCGGCCGAGTAAATGTTTCCGTCCGCGGCTCCCAAATACAATGTTTGGTCTTGCAAAAAAGCCGCCGTAAATTGGTTGGGGCTTTCGCTCTTGACGTTTTTGGAAATTATGGGGCCTTTTACGGCGTTGTCGGCCACATAAACTTTGTAGCAAGAATAAAGCCCCGCGTTCCCGTCGATGTAATAAAGAGAGTCTGAGTTTTCAAAAAGGGCTGGCGCCTTTACGGCGGCGGTCTTTGCCTTGCTTCCGTTCTCCGCGTTGATGATGCAAAGGGAGCCGTTTTTTATTCCTGCAAAGAGCGCGTTCTTTGCGAACAAGCAGGGCCGCTCCAAGCCCGCTTCCGAAAAAAGTTTTTTTATAATCTTTCCTGTCTTTAGGCTAAAGTAGGCAAGGCTTCCGTCCGCCGAAGAGTAGAGCATCAGGCTTTTTTCGCTTTCGCTTGTCTTTGCCCAAGACGCCGTCATGCCAAAGTCCTTGATTTTTACAAAGGGCTTTGCTGTCGCGGCCAGATAAAAGTATACGCCGTTCCGTTCGTTTGTGGTCGCGATGATGTACGTTCCCTTTGCGCTGTAGCAAAGGCTTGTGACCTGCGCCTTGAGCAAAATTGATTTTTTTACTTTTTTGGAAGCGGCGTCCCAAACTTTTACGCTGTGGTATGCCGCTCCGTCGCTTTCGAAAAAGGCGATTTCTTTTGCGTTGGGGGCTTGCGCCGCAAGCTCTATTTTTTTGTCAGAAACTTGGAAGTGCTCGCCGATTCCGTTCTCCCAGCGTATGATAAAGCCGTCTTGGCCGACGGTGTAAAAGGCTTGCGCTTTAGAATTTAATTCCGGAACAATTGCCACAACTTTTGATTTGTGGCCCTGGCTTGAAAAGCGGGGCTGCGCCAAGGCCGCTCCTCCAAATATAATCGCTGCGATCAAAATAAAAAACTTTTTAATCATTTTGCTACGGCCGCCTTGTTTACAAAATATTTTATGTCGCCGCCAATTCCGATTACAAACAAAAGCATTATAATCGCAAAGCCCGCGACTTGGATTTTATATTGGATTCTGGGTGGAATTTGTTTTTTTGTCACAGTCTGAATCAGCGCGAACAAAATCAAGCCGCCGTCCAAAATTGGAATCGGAAGCAAGTTCATTATAAAAAGCGAGACGCTTATCAAGGACATAAATTGCAGCACGACAACCCAGCCTGTTTTAAGCCCTTCCGAAAAGCCTTCTTTTGCGCTTTCGCCCAGCATGCTTGAAATGCGGGCCGGGCCCGAAACCGCGTTTGTTATGTCCACGCCCTTAAAAAGAATTTTTAGGCTTTGGAATGTCGTAAGCAGAATGTCCCTTGTGTCAAAAAAGCCTTTTATTAGGGCGGGGAAGAACGGCAGGGGCTCAACAATTTTTTCTATGCTTTCTCCGCTTGCCATAACGCCAAGAATTCCGTTCCCTTCTTTTTTGTTTATCATAGTGTGAACTGTAAAGGACAGAGTTTCTTGGCTTCCGTCGTCGTTTGTTCTAAGAACTTCCACCTCAAGGTCTTCGTCGCCCTTTAGCGCCACCTGCTCGTAGATGTCCGAAAAGTCAGATATTTGTACGCCCGCGATTTTTGTGATTGTGTCTCCGCTTTTTATTCCCGCTTCGCGCGCGGGCGAGGCCACGTTTTGGTCTTGCGGAATTTGAATTGTCGCGCTTCTTGTGTAGTATTTGTAGCCAATCATGGCGATTGCGGTTGACGCGACAAAGGCAAAGAGCAAGTTGAAGAAGGGGCCGGCAAAGCCTATGAGCGCGCGTTTTAAGGGGTGCGTTCCGTAAAGGGAGTCGCTTTGGCCAGGAATGTAGCCAAGCCCGTCCTCGACCGCTTTTGTAAAGTCCTTTTCGCCCTTCATTTGGCAGTAGCCGCCAATCGGCAAAAGCGAAAGCCTGTAGTCAGTCTTTCCTATTTTTTTATGAAGGAGAACGGGGCCCATAAAAATCGAAAAGGCTTCGACTTCGACTCCGCACAGGCGCGCGACGGCAAAGTGGCCCAGCTCGTGAAAGAAAACCAAAAAGCTTAGTATTAAAAGTCCAAGGACAATCGTCAAAGCGCGGCCTCCGCGATGGAGCGCGCCTTTTTGTCGGCCTCAAACACGTCGTCAAAGTCGCGCGGCTCGTTTGTCCAATCCGCCTCAAGCGTTTTTTGAACCGCGCGCGCTATGTCCAAAAATCCGATTTTGCCGTCGATAAAGGCGTGGGCGGCGATTTCGTCGGCCGCGTTAAATGCTATCGTGTAAGAGGCTCCCTTATCAGCCGCGCGCTCCGCCAAGCCCAAAAGGGGAAAGTCGTCGCGCCTTGGCTCGTAAAAGCTCATGCTGTGGCCGGCCAAAGAAAATTTTTCCAAGCCGCTGTCAACGTATTGCGGCCAGCAAAGCGCTCCCATAATCGGATGCCTCATGTCGGGCTCGGATATTTGCGCGTAAAGGATTCCGTCGCTTGTCCTTACCAAAGAGTGTATCAGGCTTTCGGGGTGGACCACGACGCTTATTTGCTGGACGTTTGTGTCAAAGAGGCGGCGGGCCTCGATGACTTCAAGGCCTTTGTTGGCCAAGGTTGCCGAATCCACCGTAATTTTTTGTCCCATCTTCCATGTGGGGTGCTTTAAGGCGTCGGCTAGGGTGACTGACTCCAGTTGCTGGCGGGAATAATTTCTAAAAGGTCCGCCGCTGGCTGTGATTACAATCTCGGCGATGTTTTTTGTTCCGCAAAAGTGAATCAAGTTGAATATGGCCGAATGCTCCGAGTCAACCGGAATGATTTGAGCGCCGTTTTTGTCGGCCAGCGCCTTTATTAGCGGCCAAGCCATGACTACTGTTTCTTTGTTGGCAAGCGCCAGGTCGATTCCTCGCTCGACAACAAGTTTTGACGGAAGAAGGCCGGCCGCTCCGGCGATTCCGTTTACCACGATGTCGGGCTTTGCTGTGTCCAAAAGGCGCGCGATTCCATCCAGGCCGTCAATGCTTGTGAGCGTGCAAGGGCATTTAAATCCGGCCGCAAGCGAGTCCAACTGTTCTTTTGAAGAATTTGCCTGAAGGCCGGCAACTGTAAAAAGGTCCGGGTGTCTGCGCGCCAAGTCAAGCGCGCTTGTTCCGATTGAGCCTGTGCTTCCTAATACAAGAATTTTTTTCATTTGAACAAGAGCGAGACCAAGAAAAAGTAAACGGGCGCGGCCATAAAGATTGAGTCGACGCTGTCCAAAACGCCTCCGCGTCCAAGCACGACGTTTCCGCTGTCCTTGACTTCGGCGCTTCTTTTAAAGACGCTCTCGGCCAAGTCGCCTATAATGGCCGCGCTGCAAACGCAAACCGAAAGCGCGGCGATTCTTGCGATTAAATAATCGGTTCCCATCGCGCCCGAAGAAAATTCTTTCTTAAAGACAATCAAGACCATCAAGAGGCCAAATACAAAGCTTCCTGCGTAGGCTCCAAAAAAGCCGGCGACGCTCTTGTTTGGGCTGGCCAAAACCACGCCGCGGTTGTTCTTTCCAAAAAGCATTCCAAAAAGCCAGGCCGCGCTGTCGCTGATAAATACTAGGACCAAAAATGTGGCTAGACGCGCGAAAGAAAATTCCAAGCCGCTTATTCGCGTGATGAAAGACGGCAAAAAGCCGGCGTATAAAACGACG
Source organism: Treponema sp. (assembly GCA_017551705.1). Taxonomy (GTDB): domain Bacteria; phylum Spirochaetota; class Spirochaetia; order Treponematales; family Treponemataceae; genus Treponema_D. The sequence goes on along the minus strand of JAFZLA010000067.1, from coordinate 22,887 downwards.
CAAAGCGAGCGCGCTATTCTGGCATTTGACATCGCGAACTCTTTTGCAGTGAAAATTTCCACCGTAAAAATAGCGATGGACGCGGCGACAAGCGCTACAGTCGACAAATAGTCAAGTCCCAAAATTATGTTTAAATATTCCGCCAGCGGAACAAGGGGTGTCAAAACCATCAAAAGCGGGCGGGGCAAAGTCTGGCCGTTTGTTCCAAACATAAGCGAGAGCTCGTATGCGGCAAAGGCTGAAAAACCGCATATCACAATATTGAGCGGCAAATGGCAAAGGTATGAAAGGTATACAAGCGCCAAAACAACAGGCACTCCTACAAAAAAGATGATCAGCCGCTCAATAAGTTTTTTCATTTGGCCGCCTCCGTATTTGATCCCTTTTTATTTTCTATTCCGCCAAAGCGGCGGTTTCGGCTTTCAAATTCCAAAATGTCTTTTTTAAATTCTTCGGCCGAATAATCCGGCCATAGCGTGTCGCTAAAAATAAATTCCGCGTAGGCTGTTTGCCAAAGCAAAAAGTTGGACAAGCGCTTTTCGCCGCCGGTCCTTATCAACAAGTCGACGTCGGGCAGTTCCGGAAGGTCTGTGTATTTGTAAAAATCTTTTTCGTCAAATTTTGTCGCGCCGGCGGCCAATGCCTTGTTTGCCGCGCGGACAATTTCGTCACGGCTTCCGTAATTGATGGCCAAGACGCAAGTGGTTCCTGTAAAATTTTTTGTGTCTTCTTTTGCGTTCAAGATTTCTTCTTGAACGTCTTTGGGAAGGCCTTGAAGGTCGCCGATGTGCTCGACTCGGATTTGGTTTTCTTTGTAAAATTCAAATTCCGCGCGCAGATGGGATTTGATTAGTCCCATCAAGTAGCCGACTTCGTCTTGCGTACGCTTCCAGTTTTCGGTGCTGAATGTGTAAAGAGTGATGTACTTGATTCCCAAGTCGGCGGCGGCGCGGACTATTCTCTTGGCCGCTTCCAATCCTTCCTTGTGGCCGGCGGTTCTGGCGCGTCCTCGCTGTTGCGCCCAACGGCCGTTTCCGTCCATGATAATCGCTACATGTTTTGGAAGGGTAGAAGCGGAATCCAAGGTGTTACTCCATTATTTCCTTTTCTTTGGCCGCGTAGATTGAGTCAATCTCGGCGATGAATTTGTCCGTCGTCTTTTGCAAGTCGTCGGTCATTTTCTTGAGGTCGTCTTCGGTGATTTCGCCGGCCTTTTGCTTTTTCTTAAGGTCTTCGTTTCCGTCGCGGCGGATGTTGCGGATTGACGTGCGGGAATTTTCAGCTGTGGCCTTGGCCTGCTTGATCAATTCCTTGCGGCGGTCGGCTGTTAGCGGCGGAATCGCGATGCGGATTACTTTTCCGTCGTTTGAAGGGTTGAGTCCCAAGTCGGCCGTCAAAATGGCCTTTTCGATTTCTGTAATCAATGATTTGTCAAAGGGGTTGATGATGACCGAGCGGGCTTCGGGAATTGAAACCGTCGCCACTTGGTTGAGCGGAGACTTTTGTCCGTAATAGTCAACGCGCACTCTGTCAAAAATAGAGGCTGACGCGCGGCCAGTTCTGATTCCGTTAAAAGACTCCTTGAGAGCCGCGATTGTTTTTTCCATTCTTTCGTTTTCTGCCATGTCATTTCCCCTTAAATAAAAAATTTACAAACAAAATCGCGGCAAACGCCGCGATTTTGTTTAATTGCTTCACTTGCCGAGAACGTCCAAGACGATCTCGCCAAATTCCAACTGGGCTCCGGCGGCCTTAGAAACTTCTTCAAGCTTCTTGGCGACAGAAACCTTGTCGTCCTTTACGAACATCTGGTCAACAAAGCAGATTTCGGCCACGTGCTTGGCGACCTTGCTCTTAAGGATGTTGTCCTTGATGTTCTGGGGCTTGGAAGCCATTTTTTCGTCCTGGTCCATCTGTCCCTTGAAGATTTCTGTCTGCTCGTCGATGTAAGACTGCGGAACGTCCTTTTGGTAGATGTAAGCCGGAGTGAAGGCGGCCAAGTGCAAGCAGCAGTCGTGGGCAAACTGCTTTACGGCGTCGGCTGTAGAGCCCTTTACCACGACGGCGCTGGCTGTCTTGAAGTTGGAGTGAACGTATGTTTCGGCGACAGCGTTGTCGGGAATGTTGATTACGTTCACTTTGGCAACAGTCATGTTCTCGCGTGTCTTTGTGGCCAAGTCGAGCAAAACGTCCTTGTGGGCCTGCTCAACCTGTGTGTAGCCGTTGGCGAATGTGATGTCCAAAAGCTTTTCGCCGGCGGCGATGAAGTCAGCGTTGTTGGCTACAAAGTCAGTTTCGCAAGTAACTTCGATAAGGGCGATCTTCTTGTCCTGTGTGCGGACAAAAACGCGGCCCTCTGATGTGGCTCTCTCGGCGCGCTTGGCGACGGCGGCCAAGCCTTTTTCTTTAAGAATCTTTTCAGCTTCTTTGGCGTCTCCGTTGGCTTCAGTCAAGGCCTTTTTGCAGTCCATAAGACCGGCGCCTGTGGCTTCGCGCAAAGCTTTTACGTCAGATGCTTTAATTTCCATAACATTATTTCCTTTTAATTATTTGTAGAGTTTGTCCTCGTCAACCATCTGGTCGGCGGAATCATCGTCGTCTTTTGAGTCCTCGTCCTTCTGCTCTGTGGGCTGATAGTTTGAGTAGTCGTCAATCTCAACGTCCTCGCGCTTGACGGCGGCGTCAGTCTGAACTTCGTCCTCGTCTCCAAGGTTCTCGATGATCTTAAGGCCTTCTTCGTTGTTGGCTTCCATAACGGCGTTGGCGATGATAGAAGTGAACAATGTGATGGCGCGGATGGCGTCGTCGTTGCCCGGAATGGGGTAGTCGATTCCTTCGGGGTTTGAGTTTGTGTCGACAACGGCTACAACAGGGATTCCCATGCGGCGCGCTTCGGCGACGGCGATGGCTTCCTTGTGGGTGTCGATTACAAAAATGGCTCCCGGCAATTCTTTCATCTCTTTGATGCCGCCGAGGTTCTTTTCAAGCTTTGATTTTTCTTTCTGGAGGCCGGCAACTTCCTTCTTTGTGAGGTTTTCGAAAGTTCCGTCAACTTCCATCTTCTCAATCTTCTTGAGGCGCTGCAATGATTTTTTGATTGTAGAGAAGTTTGTGAGCATACCGCCAAGCCAGCGGTTGTTTACGTAGAACTGTCCGCAGCGCTCGGCTTCTTTTTGGATAGCCTGCTGGGCCTGCTTTTTAGTTCCAACAAAAAGAACTGATTTGCCAGACGCGGCGATTTTGCGAACCGCTTCGTAGCTTTCTTTGATTGCAGCGATTGTCTTCTGCAAGTCGATAATGTGGATTCCGTTGCGCGAGCCAAAAATGTACTTTGACATGCGGGGATCCCAACGCTTAACCTGGTGGCCAAAATGAACGCCAGATTCAAGCAAACTCTTCATGGTAACAACAGCCATGATTTTCTCCTTCACTGGAAAAACTTGTCGCGGCCTTTTGCCGCTGTTTTTCCCGCCAACTCTGTTACTCGCGGAAACTATGTCCGCGGAAAAATTTCGGGAAACGTTCAAGCCGACGGCCCTTGCGTCTTCCGGCAGAAATTTTGACGGCGGCCTTTTGCCGCGCCGCAACCATCTAGCTGATGATTGAGTATTTTTGCTCTTTTAACATATCATAAAGTTCAAAAATAGGCAAGCCCACCACGCAAGAATTTGTTCCGTCAATCCTTGAGATAAAGCAGCTGGCCATTCCCTGAATTCTGTAGCCGCCCGCCGCTCCGTGCCAGTCGCCCGTCTCGATGTACCATTGAATTTCTTCGTCGGTCATGGGTGAGAAGGTAACTTTTGTTACGGCCGTCCTGACGCTGGTGACGTGGGTGCGTCCGTTGTAAAGAGCCAAGGCCGTTATCACTTGGTGGCTGCGGCCTTGCAAGGCGTTCAAAAAGTCGTAGGCCTCTTGGTAGTCCTTGGGCTTTCCAAAAACTTTGTTGCCCATCACTACAAGGGTGTCCGCTCCCAATACCCAAGGAATCACTTGCTTGGGCGGCCTTGAGCGCACAACGGCCTGGACTTTTGCCTTGGCCAAAATTTCAGGCAAATCCGCCGGCGACCTTGAGTAGAACGACGATTCGTCGATGTTGGGCATGATGACCTGAAAGGGGATTCCCATAGACTTTAGGATTTCTTGTCTTCTAGGAGACGATGACGCCAAAATTATGTTTTCCATACGCTTTCCTTGACTAAAAGAATTTTATTTTTTATAATTAGCGAACTTTTCTATAATAAACCAGAAGAGAGATTAGCGCAACTGGATAGAGCGTCGGCCTCCGGAGCCGAAGGCTGCGGGTTCAAATCCCGCATCTCTCAAAACAAAAAAGGCTGCCACAGGGCAGCCTCTTTTGTTATTCCCGCCGTAAACTAGCGTTCGTTCTTTTTGTTGCTTGAATCATCGGATCCGCGGAGGTTGTTCAAAACCTCTTTGGCGCGGTTGCGAACCGGCTTGGCCAAGCGGTAGTCTACCGCGATTCTCTGCAAAGAAGAAAGCATCGGCTTTCTGTCCTTTGTTGTCTTTGCCAACTTTTCGTAGGCGTTGACGATTTCGAGCGCCAAAGAGCTGGTCGGGTTCAAAGTCTCAAAGCGGTCAGAATAAAAGGCGATTGTGTTTGTCGTCTCGTCGTTGTCGTTGTAGCCAATTTCGCCAAGAGAGTTGATGGCGGCCGAAAGAACCATAGGCTCGTTGTCGGCGCGGACAATCTTGTTCAATGTTTTTGCGGCTTCGGGCGTTCCAACCTTTCCCAAAATGCGGCAAGCCTCGCGGCGAACTTCAGGGAAGTTATTGCTTACGCGGCCCTTTGTTCGGCTCTGTGTGTTGGTTCCTTCGCCGGCCAAGTGGTCCAAAGCGGCCATCATGTCGGGGGAAACTTTGCCGTTGTTGGCGGCTTCTTCCAAGAACTGGAGAGCCATTACCTTGTTCTCCAAGTCGTCGGAGTTTGAGAGTTCCTGAACAACGACGTCTTCCATCGTGCTCATGTATTCGCCTTCTACTGTAGACTCCTCTTCGTTTTGCGCGTAAACCGCGAAAGAAAAAAGAGCCGCTGTGGCAAGAAGAACCGCGATTTTCTTAAGTTTCATAATAACTCCTCGTATATTCCTATACAATATTATCGTCAAAAATAAAAAAAATCAATAACAATTTGGTTACATTTGAGGAAGTTCGACCTTCCAGTCGTCGCTTTCCTTGACAAAATTGTAGTAAACCGTAATCTTTGTTTTGTTTTCCTCGGTCTTTGTCACTTGGACAGCCTTTACAGATTCCGCCGAATTGTAGCGGATTTCGTCTATTTGGCGGCCCTTTCTTGACGGAATGAAAACATAATTGAAGTAATCGTTTAGATTCTTGAGCTTGAGGCCTTTTAGCTCCTTGGGAAGCTTTTCCGACGCCTTCAAAAGCGTGTAAGAATTTGACCAATATTTTTTTGAGTCTTCGGAAATGTATTTGAGCCAAGAGTTGTAGTCCTTTTTGGCCATGATTTCGTTAAGCTCTGAAATTTTCTGGAGAATTGCGGCCTTGTCGGCGTTGAATGTCTCTTTTGAAACGACTTTTCCCTCAATCTTGTTGATTGAGCGCTGATATTCCAAATCGTCTTCTTCTGCCACAGGGGCGGGAGCGGGAGCCGGCTCTTGCTTTGTTGTTTCGCAAGCGGCAAAAACCAACATAAGGGCCGTGGCCGCAACTGTTAAAAATGATATCTTTTTCATAAGGAACATTATACAGCGCCTTTTGTTTAAAAGCAAGTGGATATTTCTATTATAACTTGCGCGGCGGCGTATTCTTTTTCGTGGGTGAGCGACACAAAGATTTTGGCCGATTGCCAGGACGGGCAGGCCTTTTTTAGCGCTTCCAAGGCGGAATTTTTTAGGACAAGGTTTGGCTTTCCGCTTTGTTCCTTTTGCACGTAAATGTCCCTAAGGTCAAAGGCCAAGCCCGTTCCCAAGGCTTTTGAAAAGGCCTCTTTTGCGGCAAAGCGGGCGGCGTAATGCTGGCAGGCTGCGGACAGGGCGGCTTGTTTTTGGGGAACAGCGGGGCCTTCCGCGCTTGCGGGCGCGCTTCCGTTCCTGCTTTCAAAGAATTCCTTGGGGTTAAAAAAGCGCTCCAGCATTTTGGGGTCTTTGACCCATTTTTCAAAGCGGGAGCATTTTGCCAAGTCCAGGCCTATGCCAAAAATCATTGGCCGCCCTCTGTTTGGTTAAAGACCGCGCCTTGGAATAAGTCGTCGACGACTTCCGCCGGCGGCCGTTCCTTTACAACGACGCGGATTGTTTCTATGCTCACGCTCTCCAAGTGGAATTCTTGGGGAATCAATACAGAAACCGGCAGCGTGTATTCGCCAGGCTCCGTTATCTCTCCCAAGTCGGCGCTGAGCGTGTCCGGGTTTGGGGTCCAGTCTTCCATAATCAAGCGGGGGCCTTTTAGCGTGATTGATCCCGTGGCCTTGCTTTCGCATTCAAAGGCGGCGGGAATGTTTTTTAGGAACACCGAAAGGTTGGGGAATTCTTGAATGCCGTCTTGGTAGTCGATGTTCACTTGCAGTTCGCATTCCTCTTGCTCCATTACCTTTATCATGCGGTTGATGTTCATCAGCTTTGCCTTTTGCTTGAAGGAAGCGCGTTTTCCTTCGACGACAATCGGCTCTGTCGTTATCGACTCGACGCTCTGCACAATGGAACGGGGGCCGTAGATGGAAATGTATTCAGGCTCAGTTTGGTAGGAGTCGACGACGTATCCTTCGAGCGGCGTTCCCGCAAATTGGGGAGCGATTTTGACCGCGTTGAAAAAGTTTCGCTCCAAGTGAACCTTGACTTTTTCGGGATAGACCGTGACCTGCAGCGGATTCATCTCGACGATGTTTGAAGGCAAGTCAATTGAAATCGGAACGTCGTAGTCGCCCTCTTGGTTTATCCAGCTTAGGTCAAGTTGGGCCAAAATGTTTTCGGCCGTTATTTTTGTTATGTTCTCCGCGGAAGTCCTGATCGTGACGCTGACGCTGGATGGAATGTGGGTCGAAGAAACCATCTCGCCGTCCTGCAGAACCTTCAGCGTTACGGGAACGCTCTTTTGTTCAAGGGAAGTGTAGCGGTTGAAAAGATAAAAGAGACAGGCAATTACGACGCAAAGGGCCTTGACCGGCCAGTTGTGCCTAAGCTTTTCCAATAAGGGCTTTATTCTCATCTACAGAATCCTCTATCTTGTATTGGTCGGGCGTGATGTTGAGCAAGGCAACCAAGGTTTTTGTAAGCTCGGACATCGACAAGTCGTAGTGCAGCTTTGAGTCGTAAGAAAGGCTGATGGCGCCGGTCTCTTCGGACACTACCAATACCACGGCGTCAGTCGTCTCGGCCAAGCCTAACGAGGCGCGGTGGCGGGTTCCAAAAGTTTTTTTGATGTCGTACTGTTCGCTCAGCGGCAAAAAGCAGCCGGCCGCGATTATTTTGTCTCCTTGAATCAAGACGGCGCCGTCGTGAAGGGGAGTGTCGTACTTAAAGATTGTGACCAAAAGGCTTGACGACAGGTCGGCGTTGATTTTTGTTCCTGTTTTGGCGATGTCGTCAAGCTTTGTGTGGCGCATGAAAACCGCCAGCATTCCGCGCCTTTGCTTTGAAAGAATTTCGGCCGCCATCAAAACTGAGTCCACGTAAGAATGCTTCGATCGGCTGCCAAAGCTGAACCATTCCTTTTGTCCAAGCTTTAAAAAGATTTTTCGGATTTCGGGCTGGAAGACGATTGCAAAAACTACGACCAAGCCTGGCGCCAGTGATTGCAAAAGCCTGTGAAGGGTTTCCAAGCGGAAAATGGCGGCGGCGGCGTAGGCGAGGGCTACGATTATCGCTCCTCGCAAAATTTGGATGGAGTTTGCGCCCACGACAATTTGGTAGGCCTTGTACAAAATAAAGGCGAGAATTCCTATGTCCAAAAATGGCCTAAGAATGTTGTAGACGGCCAATAATTTTTCAACTGCCAGCATCCAATATTTCCTTTATAACTTTTACCGAATCGACGGCGGCGGCCGTGTCGTGGACGCGGACCATCGAAACTCCGTTCAATATCGAATAAACGTCGGCGGCGATTGTTCCCCAAAGGCGGTCGCCTACCTTGCGGCCGCAAACCGCTCCAAAAAAGCTCTTGCGCGAAAGCGCCATCAAGACCATGAACTTTTTATGGCAAAGCTCTCCGGCCCTTTTTATCAAGACCGCGTTTTGCTCGACGTTCTTTCCAAAGCCGACGCCCGGGTCCACTATTATTTTATCGGAAGAAATTCCGTTTTGCAAAGCGATTTCGGCCCGTTCTTCCAAATAGCCGCTGACTTCCTTGAACACGTCGTCGTAGTTGGTTTCGTTTTGCATTATAGCAGGAATTCCCTTTTTGTGCATCAAAATTACGGGAATTTTTTTTTCGGCGCAAAATTTTATAAGGCGGGGATCGTCTTCCATCGCCGAAACGTCGTTCAATATGTCGGCGCCGGCGTCAAAGGCCGCGCTCATCACGTCGTACTTGCGCGTGTCCACCGATATCGGTATGTCGCTGAAGCGGCGGATTTTTTTTATTACTGGAACTACGCGCTTGATCTCTTCCTTGGCGTCTATGTAGCGGCTTCCCGGCCGCGTTGACTCTCCGCCTACGTCGATTATGTCGGCGCCTTGCTCGATGTGCTTTTTGGCAAGCCCAAATCCGCCGCGGCTTTTGGCAAAGAAGGAGTCGTGGTCGGCGTTTACGATTGACATAACAAAGGCGGGGTTTTGCGTTGTTATTGTTCGGTTTGCAAGAGGCAGGCTTGGCGTTTTGCCAGTCATTTTTGGCCCCCTTGTTTTGGTCCGCTCTTGATTTGATTCAACAAGCCAAGGGCGGCGCGGCTTATGTCGTTGGGCGACAAAAAGGCGTTCTCCAAAATTTGCTCGCGGCTTCCTTGCGCGGGGAACTTTTGTCCAAAGGCCAGCGCTTGGACCGATCCAAAATTTCTTTTGAGCGCCTCGGCCTCCAACTCCTCGCCAAAGCCGCCCTGCTTGATTGCGTCTTCGACGATGACAAGCGCGTCGTAGTCTTTGCAAGTTTCAAAAAAGAGGTCAAAGTCAAAGGGCTTTAAAAAGCGCAAGCTGTAAATGTCCGCGCAAACTCCTTGCAGCAAGAGGGAGCGGGCGGCGACAATGCACTCTGACAGCATCGAGCCTGTAGCCGCGATTAGGACGCGCTTGAAGTCGCTTGATTCGCCGGCGACTGCCGCTCCGTCGTCAAAGTTGGCCGAAAGCGAGGGCGCGAATTCTTGGGCCTTGACCAAAACGCCTTGGCCTTGGACAAGCGGCTGGCCAAAGCTTGGCAGCTCGGAAGGGCTTGATTTTTTTGGATAGCGGATGACAACCGCGCCCTCCGCGCTTTCCGCCCATTCCAAGCACAGGTCCAATTCCTTGGCGGACGCTGGCGCCAAAATCGAAAGGTTTGGAACGCTCTTTAGCAATGCGATGTCGAATATTCCCTGGTGTGTCTCTCCGTCGTTGGGAACGGCGCCGCTCCGGTCAAGGACGATTATAGCGTGAAGGTTTGGAAGGCAAATGTCGTGGATTATTTGGTCCACCGCGCGCTGTATGAAGGTCGAGTAAATGCAGACGACTGGCAAAAGTCCGCCCTTTGCAAGGCCTGCGGCGAATGTCACCGCGTGCTCCTCGGCGATTCCAACGTCAAAAAAGCGGTCGGGGTAGTGGCGGGCAAAGGAGGCTAAGCCTGTTCCCTTGGACATCGCCGCGGTTATGGCCGCCACTTTGGGATTCTTCTCCGCCAAGCGCACGATTGAGCGCGAAAAATTTTCTGTGAAGCTTTCGGCGTCAAATTTTTCCATCGAGCCGTCCGCGATGTTGAATGGGCCTATGCCGTGAAAAAGCTCGGGGTTGTCTTCGGCGGGCGAGTAGCCCTTGCCCTTTTTTGTGATGACATGAACCACTACTGGCTTTTTGAGCTTTTGGACGCGCTCAAAAACTTTTGTCATTTCCTTTATGTCGTGGCCGTTGAGAGGGCCTGCGTATTCAAAGCCAAAGTCTACGAACATGTTGTCGCTGAGCAAAAGACCCTTGAGTCCGCGCTTGAAGCGGAAAATTATTTTTTGAAAAAGTCGGCTGCCCGGCAGCTTGGAAACAATCTTGTCAATCGCCCGCCGCGCCGTTTGGTATTGAATCGACATCGTAAGGCTTGAAAGGTAGCGCGAAAGGCTTCCTTCGCTTGGCGAAATCGACATTTGGTTGTCGTTTAAAACTACGATTAAATTTTTTGCGTTGCGGCCCGCGTTCAAAAGTCCTTCATACGCCAAGCCGCCGGTAAGGGCTCCGTCGCCGATGACCGCGATTACTTTTCCGTCAATACCTTGAAGCTCGCGCGCCTTTAAAAGTCCCAGCGCTTGCGAGATTGAAGTGGAGGCGTGGCCGTTGTCAAAAAAGTCGTGCTCGCTTTCGCATTCCTTTGTAAAGCCCGAGATTCCTCCGCCTTGTCGCAAGCTTGAAAATTGGTCATAGCGGCCGGTCAAAAGTTTGTGCGCGTAGCACTGGTGGCTCACGTCAAATACAATCGCGTCCTTGGGCGAAGAAAAAACTTTGTGCAGCGCGATTGTCAGCTCCACGATTCCCAAGTTGGAGGCCAGGTGGCCGCCGGTTTTTCCGACGGTGTCGATTATGGTCCGCCTAATTTCGTCCGCGAGAATGCGCAGTTCCTTTTGAGAAAGATTCTTTATGTCGGCAGGCGATTTGATTTGAGCGAGCAAAATTTCTCCAAAACGGTTTTGCGTAAAAAAAAAGACCGCCGTTTAGACGCGGCAGTCTTTTGCGGCATTACTTGCTCTTATGCCGATTTCTTCTAAGCATCTTCTTTCGCTTATGAGTCGCCATCTTCTGGCGCTTTCGCTTTTTACCACAAGGCATGCTTTGGCTCCTATTAGATTTAGTATCGATACGGCACACATTATGCGCTTTTTTGTTTATTTAGTCAATAGCCGCTCGTGTTTTTGAACGCAAAACCTTAACTTTTTGTTCGAGCGGGTTCACCGCGTCCTTAAGGACGCTGCTTTTATAGCGGTGGCGGCGGCGGCTATCGGGACTGTTTGGGCGCCGGGGATGCCGGCGGTAAAGACGCACTGCTTTTTGGCGTACTTTTTGGAGTCCCGCTTGATTTTTGCCTTTATTTCTTCCGTAGAGAGGGGGCCGCCGTCTGGGGAGCGTTCAAAGAATTCCCTGTAGCCGATGGCCTGCATTCCGGGAGCGTCAGAACCGTATTTTTGCATAAGGCCGCGCGCCTCGGACTCCAAGCCCTGCTCGAACATTTTGTCGACTCGGGCCTCTATCCTTGAATACAATTCTTCGCGGGGGCGTTCCAATATTATTGTGGTAAAGTCGTATTTGTCGCGCAATTTTGGCTCTTGGGCAAAGCAGGCGCGCGGCTTTCCGGTAAGCCTAAAAATCTCAAGCGCGCGCAAAAGCCTGTAGTGGTCGCTGGGAGCGATTTTGTCCGCGGAGTCGGGGTCGCATTCCTTAAGTTCTTGCCACATCGAGGCCTCTCCACGCTTCTCAAGTTCCTCCCTAAGACGCTCCCTCAAAGCCTCGTCGCCCTCCGGCGTGGCCGGCAAGCCCAGCAAAAAGGAGCGTATGTAAAAGCCAGTTCCCCCGCAAATGATGGGGAGGGCGCCCTCAGCCCAAAACTCTTGGCAAAGAGCGTCGGCGCGGTCTACAAATTCGGCCACCGAAAACTGTTCGTCTGGATTTTTAATGTCAATTAGATAGTGCGGAAGGATTTTTTGTTCCGCTGGGGTGGGTTTTGCCGTTCCTATGTCCATTCCTCTATACACTTGCATAGAATCGGCGGATATGACCCGCGACTTGTGAGCGCCGCCTCCAAAAAGCCCGAGCAAAAGGTCGGTCTTTCCGGTAGCCGTCGGCGCGAAAATCACCAGCGCGGGTATTTTTGCGGCAAGGCTATTCGGCAATTCTGTATGTCACTTCTTGAGTGAAAAGCTGCTTGGCCGCAAGCGAAACGACCTTGTCGTGGTTCTCCTCAATCAAGGGGTCCTTTACCATCGACATCTGGTAGGCGCGGCGGTTGGCCGCCACTGTTATTTCGTAAATGTTGTCCGTGAATTTTACAAGCTGTTCCAAAGGAAAAATCATCTTTGTCTCCCAAAAATTGATAAATAATTATATAGAATAAGAGGAAATGTGTCAATGGCCGTTGGACGCTTAAATTTTCATCTTTTTTTCAAAATTTCTTCAAAAAAATGTGAATTTTTCCTCAAAAAAGTGTATCTTATAGGTGAGGAAAATTTTGAACCGAAACATCAGCAAGGAAGCCTTGGTTCTCTCCGTAAAAGCGACGGCGCAGGACAACCGTTCCGTGTGCCTTTTTACAAAGGACGGGATTGAATGGGCGACTCTTTTTGGCGGCCCCAAGAGCAAGCTGCGGGGGGCGGTGAGCCCTTGGAACAGGGGCTTGGCCTACATATACAAGAACGAAGAGAAAGGCTCCGCCAAAATCACTGACTTTGACGTCCAAAAATACCATCCCACCTTTCGCGAAAACCTTTTCAAGTCCTTCGCCGCGGCCTTGGCGGGAGAGATTGTCCAAAAGTCCAAATGCGCGGGCAGCCCCGAGCAGTGCTTTGTTTTGACAAACGGCTTTTTGGACGGAATGGACTTGCTTGGCGAGGACGAGGCGCGGCTGGGCCTTTTGCGCTTTTTGTGGCGCTACGTGGACCTTTTGGGAGTAAGGCCGCAAGTGGACTCTTGCCCCCGCTGCAAAAAGGAATTTGGCTTTGGGGAATTGGGGGCTTTTGAACAAAGCGGGGGGCGCGCTTTAAACTTTATTCAAAGCGCGCTAGAATCGGAAGCGGGTGGAAAAAGACTTGCATTGTATTCGCCAAGCGAGGCTTCCTTTGTGTGCGCGGACTGCTTTTTGCCGCAAGAAAAGGGAATCAGGCTTGGCGAGAGCGCTCTTTATTACCTTAAAATATCTGGCGGAACAAGCCAAGCCGACATGACCGCCGCGCGCAAGGCAAGCTTGTCCGAGCGCGACTTTGCCCAACTAAAGGCGTTTTTGTACGAATTGATTGAAGGCGCCTTGGGCATAAAACTAAAAACTTTGGAATCGGGAAAGGGGATTTTGTAATCCCGAACGGTGGCGATTTTGAAAACGTGGAACAAAAAAGAAATATCAAGAGACCAGGCGCTTGCCTTGCACAACAAGTACAAGCTGGGCGCCTTGGAGGCCTCTATTTTGGCGCGCAGGGGAGTCACTTCCGGCGGCGACTTGCTGTATTTTTTGGAGGACGACGCGCGCTTTTTGACAAGGCCCTTTGAGTTTTTCCAAATGGAAGACGCCGTTGACCGCATCTTGGCCGCGGCGGAGGAAGGCGAAAAAGTCTTGATATTCGGAGACCGCGACGTTGACGGAATAACTGCCACCGCCGTTCTTTACGAGCAGCTAAAGCGGATGAAGATAGACGTTTCCTGGCGCCTCCCTTCGGGCGACGACTCCTACGGCTTGAGCATGGCCGCGGTGGAAGACTTTGCCAAAAATTACGGAACGCTTTTGATTACCGTTGACTGCGGAATTTCCAATTACGCCGAAATCCAGCGAGCGCAAGAGCTTGGCATAAGCGTAATCGTAACCGACCACCACAATCCGCCGGAAACGCTTCCCGCCGCGGACATAATTTTGAACCCAAAGCTTTCGGACTCGGGCTATCCATTTGCCGAGATTTCCGGATGCTCGGTGGCCTTTAAGCTTGCGCAAGCCCTGCGCTTTTCGCAAACCGAGCTTTACAAGCAGGACATTTGCCTTTTGAACGTCCGCGACCAAAGCGTCGTCGAATGCCTCAAGCTTAGGAACATGGTCAAGCGCAAGAGTTTTGAAAAAGATTTTTCGGACGGAACGCAAAGCCTTTCTTCCAGCGGCTTGATAGAATTTTTGCGGGGCGAGCAAATCTTTGTTTGGGACGCTCCCGCTGTCTCGGCCGCCCTCAAAAATCTTTTTGGAAGCGGCGTCGAGTTCAACCTTTTTGACGTTAGGCCCGAGGCGGCAAAAATCATTCCTTACGTTTCCAACGCCACTTTGCAAAAGCTTGCGGGGCTTTCTAAAATCGCCCTTTATTCGCAAGACGCAGGAACGGAACTGGACGCCTTTTACAATATTTTTATCACTTATCTAGAAAAGAAAATCGCGCAAAGCTTTCCGACGATAAAGGAATGCGACGAGCGCGACATGCAGCTTGTGGCCCTCAGCGTCTTTAGCGACATCATGCCGCTCAAAAACGAAAACCGAATTTTCGCGCGCCGCGCCTTGAACACGATGAACACAGGCCGGCCCCGTTCCGGCTTGCTGGAGCTTATGGCGCGGCAAGGCCTTTTGGGAAAAAAGATTTGCGCCAAGGACTTGGGCTGGAACGTGATTCCCGCGCTCAACGCGGCCGGCCGCATCGGAAGCCCCGAAGATTCCTTGGAACTTTTTTTGGCGCAAAGCCCAGACCAGCGCGACGCTTTTGCCCAAAAGATTTTGGACCACAACGAGCGGCGCAAGGATTTGGAAAACTCTTCTTGGGAATATCTTGGCGGCCGCCCCGAAAAGTCCTTGCAAAAATTTAACGGAAAATTTTGCCTGATTGTCGAAGAAAAAATTCACCGCGGAGTCGTGGGCCGCATTGCCGCAAAGCTTGTTCAGCGCGTCAAGGTTCCTTCGATAGCGATGACAAAGGTTGACGACATTTACATCGGCTCGATGAGGACCGCCCGCGGCGTCAATTGCACCGACTTTTTGGACAGCTTTGGAGACATTTACATAAACCACGGCGGGCACGCGGGCGCGGCCGGCTTTTCTCTGACCGCCCAAAACTTTGAAAAGTTCCAGCAAAAAATCGCAGGCCTTGTCCAAGACCTTAAGCTGGGCGCCGACGAAGACCAAACCGTTGACATAGACGCCGAGCTTACCGCCCAATACGTCAACGACGACTTGATGAAAATCGTAGATATGTTCGAGCCTTACGGAAACGAAAACCCCGAATTGATTTTTATGACCCAGCGCGCCCGAATCGCCGGCGCCCAGATTTTGGGAAAAGGGGAGAGGCAGCACTTAAAACTATATTTGGAAATCGGAAGCCAAAAATGGCCTGCCTTGTGGTGGGACCAAGCCGGCCGCTACAAAACCGAATTCAACGAGGGCGACTTGATAGACGTCGCCTACAACTTTCAGCGCAACACCTTTAACGGTCACGAAGGCCGCCAGCTGGTCATTATAGACGCCAGACAGTCTCTCTAAAAGGCTTTTCGCGCGGGGTATTTCTCGGCAAACTCGCGCTGGCGCTTTCTGACAGCCTGAATGATTTGATTGCCCGCTTCAAGCCGGTTTATGTCGTCCATGTGCCAGTCCAAGTTTGACGGCGCAAAGGGCGGGTCGGGATTGGGAGCCCTTTGGGCAAAGTATTTTTTTGCAAGGGCCACAACAGCCTCTTGGCTTGCTTTTTCTTGGACCCGCTTAAGGTAGGGCTCGCCTAGGCCGCATATTTGCGCGGCTCCGTCAAGCTCGTAGACTTGGGGCCTGTCGTTTGTCTTTTGAACGTTCCTAATTGTCACGCTGCGGCCGTTTGCGCAAGTGTAAATCTTTCCCGCTGACTGGATGTGCTTTACAACAGAAAAGGTTTTTCCTCCGTCTGAGAAAAAGGCCATTTCGTTTGTGTATTCCATGTCGGTGCGCCAGTAGCGGATTGTGTAGACCGCGTCGCTTGTTATGTAGGTGGAATAGATGTCCGTTGACGTCACCGGCTGGCAAACCTTGACTCCGTCGGCCTGCGACATTCGCGCCCAAAAGCCTTCCAGCGGATCCGCCTCTTTTTGGCCTTGCGCGTTTCCTTCGCTTTCGCTTGATTCTTCACCTTGAGTGTTCAGCTTTACGGCAAAATTTAAGTAAAGGTTCCCGCCGATTATGGCCACGGGAATCACGCTGGCTTCCCTAAGCCTTGGCAGCCATAAAAAGATTTCCCAAACGGATGCGTCCGCGGCTGAGTGCCTTGTTGTCACCAAGGGCCTGTATTCGACAAAAATCCGTTCCGCGTCGGGCACTGTGGAATCGTTCAAAGTCCGTTCCGAGTTCCAGTCCTCGGGCTCTGCGGTCCGGTCCAAGTACCAGCTGTAAAAGGTCTTGAGCAAAATGGCCGCCTCTTCCTTTTGCTTGGGCTGGTCCGCGTCCTGGTTGCATGAAAAAATTACGTAGCGGTCGTCCCGCTCCCAAACTCCCTTAAAAGCGTCGGGAACGCCTGTAAAAAAGGCTCCGTCGGTGACTTGGGCGCCCGCGACTCCTGCCGCGAGCGTTATATATACAAAGAATGAAATTTTTATAAATTTTTTCACGTTTCTATATATCGGCTTTTTTTTCAATCGTATTGACAAAAAATTATTGGTTTGCTAATATACCTTTTACATTTTCTTAAATATTTTTTTGGGGGATATCTTGGCTAGAAATCAGACTTCTGCAGAAAAGCGCCACGCTCAGAGCGAAAAGCGCCGCATGCGCAACAAGGCAATTAAATCAGAATGCCGCACTTACGCAAAACAATTCGTAGCGTTGGTTCTTAAAAAGGAACAGGAAGCGGCCGCCGCTAAGCTCAAGCAGCTTCAGAGCGCTTTGGACTCAGCCCGCCTTAAGGGTGTCATTAGCCTTAACGCCGCTTCGCGCAAAAAGAGCCGCATGACTCGCCTTTACAACGCGACGTTCGTCAAGCAGGCTGCCGCGAACTAAGCTCATTTGAATTTTGGCGGAACCTATGCTTTCAAAAAAGATTACAAAGTATGACTTGGTTGAAGCGGTTTACCAAAATTCAAAGTATGAGAAAGGTCAAATTCAAGAAGTGATCGAGGCCTTTGTGGGGGAGCTCAAAAAATCCATCTCGCAAGGCTGCACGATTGAACTTAGGGGATTCGGAACCTTTGAAGCCCGCCTTAGAAAGGGCCGCGAAGTTGTCCGCAATCCCAAAACCGGCCAAACGTCTTCGATGCAAGCGCATTACGTGGCCGCCTTCCGCGCCGGAAGGGAAATCAAAAAAACGCTCGGCGAGCTGCCCGTTCAAGAGAGCTAAAGATGGAACAACAATCAAAAAATTACACAATTCTTGGCTCAGAGACTTCTTTTGACGGAGTTTTGGAATTTACCGACAACCTTAAAATCAACGGAAAATTCAACGGCACCATCAATTCCAACGGAAACCTTGACATTGACAAATCGGCTGTTTGCACGGTTGACAAAATGTCGGCAAGCTCGATCGTAATCTCAGGCTCGGTAACAGGAAACATTTCGGCCACAGAAAGAGTCGAGATGTGCAACGGCAGCAAGGTAAAGGGCAACGTCGAGACCGCCCGCCTTAGAATTGCCGACAACGTTGACTTTGAAGGCCAAGTCACAATGCTGGAGAGCGAGCCCGACGTTGACTTGTTCAGCGTGGCCAGCGAAGAATACAAGCAAACATTGTTGTTGAAGTCCGATTCAGACACGGAATAATTTGTTTGACAAATTTTATTATTTGATATAAAATGCATATAAAGATTTGTGGGAAATCTTTATTTTCTTTTTTTGAATAAAATCACTTATATTTAGTTTTTGAATATTTTTTAATTACTTTATTTTTATTTGGAGACCATCTTTTATGGACGAAGAAAACCAAAACCAGACTCAGGAAAACGCCGAAGAAAAGCCAAAGCGCCGCCGCGTTGTAAAGAAAGCCGCCGCGCCCGCCGCCGCTGAAGAAAAAGCCGCGGCCCCAGCAGAAGCTGCCGAGACGCCCGCCGCGCCCGAAGGCGAAGAGCAGGCGGCCTCAAAGGGCGGACACTTTGGATTCAAGAGCCGCGACAACAGGGGAGGCCGCTTTAATCCTGCCGGCCGCCGCGGAAACTTTAGGCCCAACAAAGAGAACATGGCGCCCGACAACACTCCGACCCCGGAGAACTCTCCCGACTACGACCAAAAGCCCCGCCTTGAAATCAACGAGCTTACAAAAAAATCAATGATAGAGCTGCGCGAGATGGCGGCCGAATACGGCTTTGGCGCCGACGACTTGGCCCCGATGAAAAAGCAGGACTTGATTTTTGTAATTCTCAAGGCCCACACCGAGCACGGCGGAATCATATTCGCCAGCGGCGCCTTGGAAATCTTGCCCGACGGCTACGGCTTTTTGCGCAGCCCGCAAAACTCATACCTTCCCGGTCCCGACGACATTTACATTTCGCCCAGCCAAATCCGCTTGTTCAACCTTAAGACGGGCGACACCGTTTACGGCCAAACCCGCAGCCCCAAGGAAGGTGAGCGCTTCTTTGCCCTTTTGCGCATAGAGAGCGTGAACTTTGACGACCCCCGCGTGGCGCAAACCCGCGTTCCGTTTGAAAACTTGACTCCCTTGTATCCCAACGAAAAGTTCAAGCTTGAGACTGTCTCAACAGAGCTTTCGACCCGCATCGTCGACTTGTTCAGCCCGATAGGAAAGGGCCAGCGCCTTTTGATTGTCGCTCCGCCCAAAGCCGGTAAGACAACCTTGATGCAAAAGGTGGCCAACGCCATCACAGCCAACAATCCCGAGGTTTACCTTATCGTTCTTTTGATTGACGAACGCCCCGAGGAAGTCACCGAGATGGAGCGCTCCATCAAGGCCGAAGTTATTTCCTCGACCTTTGACGAGCAGGCCACCCGCCATGTAAACGTGGCCGAGATGGTTTTGGAAAAGGCCAAGCGCCTTGTAGAGCACAAGCGCGACGTAGTAATTTTCTTGGATTCCATCACACGTTTGGCGCGCGCCTACAACCAAACTGTTCCTACTAGCGGAAAAGTATTGTCGGGCGGCGTTGACTCCAACGCCTTGCACAAGCCCAAGAGATTCTTTGGCGCGGCCCGCAACATCGAAGAGGGCGGCTCATTGACAATCATTTCGACAGCCTTGATAGAGACCGGAAGCCGCATGGACGAAGTAATCTTTGAAGAGTTCAAGGGAACCGGCAACAGCGAAATCGACTTGGACAGAAAGCTGGCCGAGCGCCGCCTCTTCCCCGCGATCAACATCAAAAAGTCAGGCACCCGCAAAGAGGAATTGTTGCTCACCGAAGAAGAGCTTCAAAAGCTTTGGATTTTGCGCAAGGTCATCAACCCGATGGAAGACGCCGAAATCACCGAGCTTATCCTTGACCGCATGAAGAAGAGCAAGGACAACGCGGCCTTCTTGGCCTCGATGAACACCGGCAGCGCTGCCAACTGATAAACAGTCCGCTGTTCGCGCGAGCTTGGCCGCGAGCGCGAATGTTGCGGCTTATGCGGCTAACAATCGATTGAGGTTTTTCGTTCGTTTGTTTTTGCCGCTAGTTGACAAAGATGCGGCGATTTCGTTATAATTGTCGCACTATTTTGAATTTGGTTAGTTTTGTGGCGGCGGCTTGATGCGGAAAACAGCCGCTTCCGCGCCGCAGGGCAAGACTTTTCAAATATATTTGGAGGAAATGATGAAGAAAGACATTCATCCCGAGTACACGCTCACAAAGATTACTTGCGTATGCGGAAACGTCATCGAAACACGCTCGACAGTAAAGGACATTCACGTTGAAATTTGCTCTGCCTGCCACCCCTTCTACACTGGCAAGCAGAAGCTCGTTGACACAGCCGGACGCATCGACCGCTTTAACAAGCGCTACGGAATCAAGGAAGCCAAATAAGGCTTTTATTGAGCGTTTTGAAGGAGCCACATTCTGTGGCTCTTTTTTGTTTTAAAGTCAGTGTCTATCGTTTGCTCGGTGATTTCTTGGGCGAGCGCGCCGGGCAAAAGGGAAGCGTCAAATTTTAAGGTTTTTGCGTTGGTCGAAAAATAAAGGGCGCCTTTTTTGTCTAAAAGCGCCAAGCATTTTTTGCAGAGACTAATCCAGTCGCGCTTGGTGTCAAGGTTTTCTTTGGCCGACTTGGACGCGCTGAAGGTTGGCGGGTCCAAAATTATCAGGTCAAACTTTTTTTTGCACAAATCCAAAAATTGCATTACGTCGGCCTTGGTCCATTCAAGGCGCGAATCGTCCAAGCCGTTTAGGGCTGCGTTTTTGCGCGACCAGTCAAGGTAAGTGTTGGAAAGGTCGACGCTTTGGACTGCGGCCGCTCCGCCTAGCGCCGCCGCTACGCTAAAGCTTGAAGTATAGCAGAACAAGTTGAGGACGCGCTTATTTTGCGCGTTGGATTTTATCATTGCGCGGGCGGCGCGCATGTCCAGGAACAAGCCGGTGTCAAGGTAAGTTGCAAGGTCAACGTAAAAAATCGCGCCGTTTTCAAACACGCGGCCGCAAAAGTTTTGGGCTTGTGGCAGAGACGCGTTGCAAGCCAAAGAAGGGCCGCCTGCGTTTTGGTCTTTCCGCGCTTTTTGGTTTGCGTCATTTTGCGCGTATTGCGAGCCGCCCTTGTCGTGAAGGCGCGTTTTTGTGGTGATATGCGCGCGGTCGATTTGCAAACAGTCGGCCAAAGCGTCTGTCATCGCGGCCAGCCACGCGCGCTCTTCTTCTTGGGGCTTTTCGTAAGGCCGCTCGTACAAAAACACTTTAAGGTAAGTCCGTTCAAGGCGGCGGGCGGCGGCTCCGGGAATGTTGGCGCTTTCGGCGGCGGCCTGTTCTTGCATAAAGTCTTGGGCTTGCGCTGGCGAGAGGACGTCGTCGGGCAAGAATTCGTAAAGGTCGATGGCAAGCGGAATCTCCGGAATGTCGCGGTCGTAGAGCCTGTAGGCGGCCACAAGATTTTTGCGCGCCCACTTTCGCAGCGCCTTGCTGTTTTTTGTCACGCGATTTTTGAGAAGTTCCGCTTGGGCCTGTGTCTTTTCCGCCTGTTCCATAACTTAAAACTACACGAGAACGGCGTTTTGCGCAATATCTAGACACTCGCGCGCGTTTCTGATAGTATATTTTCCTATGAATTTCACAGAATTTGCCTTGCATGAGGACCTTCTTAAAGGCATAGCCGCGGCCGGCTATGAAACATGCACTCCTGTCCAAGAACAGGTTTTAAAGACCTCTCTTACCGGGGACGATTTGTACGTGCAGTCCCAAACCGGTACTGGAAAAACGGCCGCCTACTTGGTTTCCATCATTCAGGAAATGATTTCAAAAGCGGAAAATCAGGGCAAGAAGGCCTTGATTTTGGTTCCGACGCGCGAGCTTGCCGTTCAGGTTGAGGACGAAGCAAAAAAGCTTATCAGCGGAACAAGCCTTAAGGCCTTTAGCTTTTACGGCGGAGTGGGCTACAAGGCCCAGGTTGACGCGATTACAAGGGGAGTGGACTTTATCGTGGGAACTCCCGGACGCATCATCGACCTCAAGAAGGGCGGCCAGCTTGACCTAAGCGGCGTGGCTTTTCTTGTCGTTGACGAAGCCGACAGAATGTTCGACATGGGCTTTTACCCGGACTTGCGCGAAATCCTTAAATTCATTCCCAAGCCCGAAGAGCGCCAGACGATGCTCTTTAGCGCCACGCTCAACACTTACGTAAAAAATTTGGCGTGGGAATACACGCGCGACGCAAAGGAAATCACAATCGAGGCCGAGAACATCACGGTTGACGAAATCGACCAAGAATTGATCCACGTCTCCAGCGACAAAAAATTGCCGCTCTTGCTTGGAATCTTGGGCCGCGACAAGCCCGCGAGCGTCTTGATTTTTTGCAACACAAAGAAGGGCTGCGAAATCCTTGGCAAGCGCCTCAAGATAAACGGCTTTGAAAGCGGCTTTATCATCGGCGACATGCAGCAGTCAAAGCGCTTGGAAACTTTGAACAACTTTAAGGCCGGAAAATTTTCAATCTTGGTGGCCACAGACGTCGCCGCTCGCGGAATTGACGTCAACGACTTGGCGATGGTTGTCAACTACGACCTTCCCAACGAGCCTGAGAACTACGTTCACAGAATCGGACGCACGGCCCGCGCCGGAAAGAGCGGCAAGGCCTACACCTTCTGTTCCGAAAAAGACGTTTACGATTTGCCCGTAATCGAGCGCTACATCGACAAGCAAATTCCGTCCAGCGTATGCTCCGACGACCAGTTGGCCGAAGACAAGAGCAAGGGCGTTTACATCAAGCTTGACACTTACGGCTGGGGCGGCGACGACGAGCGCGAAGGACGCGGCCATTCCACCGGACATGGCGGACGCGGACGCGACAGAGACCGCGGCATGGGCGGAAGGCGCGACGGACGGCGGGGAGAGCGGGGCGACCGTTCCGACAGAAAGCCCAGAGCCGGCGCGCGAGAGTTTGACAAGAACCTTGAAAATCTTTCGTTTGACGAGCGCATGGCTCTTTACAAGAAAAAGTACGGCGAAGGCGCTCCTTCTTACAGCGTCAAGAAGTTTGACAAAAAGGACGGCCGCCGCTACGACAAGCGCGGAGACCGCGACAAGTTCCGCGGAAACAAGAAGGGCGGAGAGCGCTTTGACAAAAGGCGCGGACCAAAGAACGCCTCGCAAACGCAAAAGAAGACCTTGCAGAGCCGCGGCATAGTGGGCTTCTTCAAGTCATTGTTCGGGGGAAAGAAATAATTGATTACAGTTGCAGACGTAACCTTAAAATTTAGCGAAAAGCCGCTCTTTAAAGACGTAAACTTAAAGTTCACAAGCGGAAACTGCTACGGAATAATCGGCGCAAACGGCGCGGGAAAATCAACGTTCCTAAAAGTGCTTTCGGGAGAGCTGGAGCACGACGCGGGAACAATCACGATCACCCCCGGCGAGCGCATGGCCGTGCTCAAGCAGGACCACTTTGCCTTTGACGCCTTTAGCGTAAAGGACACTGTGATGCAGGGCCACCCAAAGCTTTACGAGACCGCCAAGGCGCGTGAAGCCATTTACGAAAAGGCCGACTTTACCGAAGAAG
>JAFZLA010000002.1 GCA_017551705.1 Treponema sp. | reverse complement strand
GCCCGAAAGCGCAGCCGCTCCTGCAGCCGCCGAAAGTTCCGCCGCTTCTGCCGCCGGCTCAGCCGAGCAAGGCGCCGCCGCAAGGGCTGCCCTTATTCCCGCGCAAGACCAAGACGATTCGCAGGACACAAGAGTGTCGGCGGTCATAAAGAGAATCGGCGGAGACGTGGCTCTGCACGACGGCCTTGTCCGCCTGGAAACTGTAAGGGCAAGCGGCGCCGTTTTGTTCTACGTTGTCAACGGAAAGAAAAACATTCCCGCGCTAAAGACGTCGGAATACGGACAGAGCAACTACATTTCGATTTTTTCGGGAGCCAAGGAATACCGCCTTAACAAGAACGGCCACTGTTCCTACAGCTACGACGTCAACTCAAATTCAATCACCGAAACTTTGCAAGTAAAGGACGTTGTTGAAGTTGTGGCCACTTACCAGCTGGACAAGTATTCGCCCAAAGACACCCAGACAAACTGCGTCCGCGTAAAGCTTAAGATGAGAAACTTGGCCGACAAAAAAGCGGTCCTGGCGCTCAAGGCCGTGTACAACCTTTGCCTTGGCGAAAACCGCCAGGCGCATTACTCAACCGCGGCCAACAAGGCCATCGGCTCGGAGTACGTGCTGGTTCCCTCAAGGGAAGAAGGCTGGGTCATCTCAAGCGACGGCCAGAACGCGATTGAATTTGTCCTTTACGGAAAGGGCGTGACTCCGCCCAAAAAAGCGGCGATGGCCAACAAGGACGTCATCGACCTTGCCACGCCCATAACGCTCTTTAATCCGGGCAACACGTTCAACTCGATTTTGTCTTACAACGATTCCGCCATGGCCCTGTTTTGGGAGCCGGTGGAATTGGCCAAGGACGCAAATGTAACTTATTCGTTTGTGGTGAATTTTTCGGACTCCGACTTTCAAAATTCCGGAAAAGAAATTTTTGAGGACCCCAAGGCCGCCGCGGATGATCAGGAATCAAATGACGGCGCTTTGGAGCAGGGCCAAAAAGGCGCGATGCAATCAGTCGGCGGCCTTGATTCGACCAAGCTAAACATGGAATACGTTCAGCAGCTTATAAACCACATCAACTCTTTGCAGCGCAGCGACCCCAGCCTTAACGCGGCAAAAATCCAGCAGCTTCAGACCGAGGTTGACGAAGTGTTGCAAGTCTTAAGGAGCCGCAAGTGAAAAGCGCCATAGACCAGGCTCGTTGGCTCATGAGAGGGCGCGACTTTGCGGGAGCGATTCAAGTCCTCAACGAAAAGCGCGAAGTGTACGAAGAAAGCTTTGACTTTAACTACACTTTGGGCCTGGCCTTTTTGTACGCAGGCGACACTGGAAGCGCGGCGGCCTCTTTTGAGGCGGCCCGAAAAATTAAAATCAACGACGTCAACTTGTTGCTGTCGCAAGCGGCCATCCACTTGCGCCGCGGCAACACAGAGCGCGCCGTGCAATACTACATTGACATCTTGGACTTTGATCCGCAAAACGCCGACGCCAAGCGCTGCCTGGAGTTGGTGCGCGCGCACGGCGATTACGAAGAAATTTGCCGCTGGGTTGACGACGGCCGCATAGAGGCCTACTATCCGCCGCTTGGAGTAAATCCCAAAAAGGTCCGCAACATAGCTCTTGCCTTGCTTTGCGGCGCCCTTGCAGGCTTTTTGCTGGTCAACTTTTGGCCGCGCAACTTTGCAAAGAGCGACAGGGCCGACTTGTCTTCGCTTGTGCTTTCCATCGAGGACAGCGGCAACGCCCGCGGAATCAAAAAGGCTTACAACCAGGCCTTGCAATACTTTGAGGAGCGCCGCGACAACGCCGCCCGGCACGAAGTCAACCGCGTGCTCAATTCGGCCGCCTCCACAGGCCTAAAGCAAAAGGCCCGCGCCTTGATGTCGTATTTTGAAGCGCCGGGCTTTGACAGCCTTAAGGACAACTTTTCTTACAAGGAAGTTGCCGAGCAAACCGCGCTCTACTTGGACTGTTACGTTGACTGGTCGGGCCGCGCCTCAAACATCGTTCAGGGCGACAGCTCGCTAAGCTTTGACTTGCTTGTAGGCTACGAAGACCTAAAGGACCTAGAAGGCATCGTCCGCGTCTACTTTGACTTTTTGCCCGACCGCCCCCTCGACCCCGAAAAGCCCCTCCGCGTCCTTGGCAAGGTAGATGTAGACGGCAAAAAAATCGTGCTGCGCGGAAGATCCCTCTACCAAAGCGTAAAAGAATTCTAAAAAAATAATCCCCCCCAAAAAACGCCCGCAAAAAAATGCTCCCAGTCACGTTTGCGCCGGTCGGCACCGCTCGATATCGTCGCTTCACACATATTGCGCCTTGAAACTATTGTACTCTGCCGCTAAACGCGGCAGGCGCAATATGAGTGCTGCCGCCGTCGCAACCGTTCCTTCGCGCATTTTTTTGCGGGCTTGTTTGGAAAGTTTTTTTAGAATGTTTTACTATAACGGTTTTGCTCCGACAAAACGCTCAGCCGGGACGGCCTGCTCCCTACGCATTTTTTCTCGCTTTTTGTATGAAAGTTTTTTAGAATGTTTTACTAAAATGGGTGAGAGTGCCGCCGCCATCCGTTACTGGTAGAAAGAATAAAAAAACGCGCGAAGGCGCTGGGCGGCTTGCGAAAATATTCGCATTGCTCCTGCCGCGTCGAGCGGCAGGTAGAATAGTTTCAAGGAGCAATGCGTATGTAGCGCCGAGCCGTGCGGAGCGCGTAAGCGCGACTGCAATACCTTAAAAGGCCTCGTTTCCAACGGAAACGAGATAATCAAGCGGTTTCGCAAAGCCGCACAGAAACTGGGAGCGTTTTTTTTGTTTTTTGTAACAAATTACGAGTATTTTATCGCGAAAGTCTTGAAAATTGTTCACTTTTCTCTTAAAATATTACAAACTTTCAACAAAAATTTATACCTTATGGGTGGAGGTCATAATATATGGCAGAAAAAAAAGAGGCGGCGGCCGCTAACGAAAAGTTGCAGGCTTTGGAAGCGGCGCGCTTGCAAATCGAAAAGCAGTTTGGCCAGGGCTCGCTGATGAAATTGGGGACTCAGACGGACACGGCCAAAATCGACGTGATTCCGTCCGGCTCCATCTTGTTGGACGAAGCGCTTGGAATCGGAGGCTATCCGCGCGGCCGCGTAATCGAAATGTACGGACCCGAAAGTTCGGGAAAAACAACGCTGGCGCTGCACGCTGTGGCGGAATCTCAAAAGCTTGGCGGCATCGCGGCCTTTATCGACGCGGAGCACGCGCTTGACCCTGTGTACGCCAAAAATCTTGGCGTCAACATCGACGAGCTTTGGGTGAGCCAGCCCGACACCGGCGAGCAAGCCCTAGAAATTTGCGAAAACCTTGTGCGCAGCGGAGCGGTTGACATAATCGTAATCGATTCGGTTGCCGCGCTGACTCCGCAAAAAGAAATCGAAGGCGAGATGGGCGACAGCGTGATGGGCTTGCAGGCCCGCCTTATGAGCCAGGCCCTGCGCAAGCTTACCGCGATTGTAGGAAAGAGCAAGTGCACGGTGATTTTCATCAACCAAATCCGCATGAAAATCGGCGTGATGTTCGGAAACCCCGAGACCACCACCGGCGGAAACGCCCTCAAATTTTATTCTAGCGTCCGCTTGGAAATCCGCCGCATCGAGACGATTGACGGAAAGGGCGACGAAGAGGCAATCGGAAACCGCGTGCGCGTAAAGGTTGTCAAGAACAAGGTGGCTCCGCCGTTCCGCAAGGTGGAACTGGACATCTACTTTGGAAAGGGAATCTCTAGCGCGGCAAGCCTTTTGGACAGCGCCGTAAAGCACGGCCTTATCGACAAGCGCGGCGCCTGGTACACCCGCGGCGAAGAAAAAGTTGGCCAGGGCAAAGAGAACGCCGTTTCTTTTATCGAGAACAATCCCGACTACAAGATGCAGCTTGAAAAAGACTTGCGCGCAAAGTTGTTCCCAGGACAAGTTCTCCGCAACAAGGAAGGCGAGGTAGTCACCGAGGAACAAATCCGCGCCTACGAAAAGGCGATGAGAGAGAAGGGCGTTGGAACAGGAAACGCTCCGACTGACGCCATGCCTCCAAGCACAGCTCCGGCTGACGCAAAGGCGGCGGCAAGTGCGGCAAGCGCCACGACAGCGGCGGCAGCAAAACCTGCGGCCAAAAAAGCGGCCGGCGCCGCATCTGGCGCTTCCAACCCGCCCGAGGAATTGTTTTAATGGTTCCCGTCGCGCTGGGCCTTGGAAGCAACAAGGGCTTTGGCGGCCGTTCCTGCTTGGAAATTTTGGGCGGAGCGGTGGCGGCCCTTGCGGACGTTTTGGAAGGCCTTGAATGGTCAAGCGTCTACAAGACCCGCGCGATGTATTACACTGACCAAGACGACTTTTACAATATGGCCGTCTTGGGCTTTGCGCCCGACGCGCTGGACCCCCTTTTGCTCTTGCAAAAAACGCAAGGCATTGAGGCGCGCTTTGGCCGCGACCGTTCCCAAGAATTTAGGAACGGCCCCCGCTCGCTTGACATAGACATAGAGCTGTTCGGCGGGCAAACGATAAACGCGGAGGCTTTGACCGTTCCGCACCCAAGGCTCAAAGAAAGGGCCTTTGTTCTTGTTCCAATAGTGGAGATTTTGGCAAAAGATGCCGATAATATAAAGTGGAAAGGCCTCGGTTCCGCCCAAATCGCGGAGCTAAGGGCCGCTTGTTCAAGCTTGCGCGGGCAGGGGATTGCGCAACATTTGGACGCGGACGCTTTCTACGCTTATATAAAAGAGGAACCATATGGAACAAGAAACGTTGGAACAAACAAAGTCCCCTGAGACAGTGACGGATGCCCGCCCCGGCAAAAAATTTTCGGCCGGCCAATTTGAAGGCCCCCTTGACTTGCTTTGGAACTTGATTCGCGAAAGCAAGATCAACATTTACGACATTCCGATCGCCCAGATCACAGAGCAATATTTGGACTACCTTGACAGCATCGTGGACACAGACCTTACCGACCTTAGCGAATTTTACAGCTGGGCGGCCAAGCTTGTCTACATCAAAAGCCGCATGCTTTTGCCGGTTGAAGTTGCCTACGACGACGACGACGACATCGAAGACCCCCGCCAGGAGCTTGTCGAAAAGCTTATTGAATACCAAAAGTTCAAGAAATTATCTGAGCTTATGGAGGAGCAGGAAGACGACAGCGCCTACACCTTTGAGCGCAAAAAAATCCAGCGCATGCTGCCCTTTGACGACGCCGAAAGCCAGTGGGAACGCGTGGACACTTGGGAACTCTTGCAGCAAATGCAAAAGATTTTTAGGAACATGGTCTCAAAGTACTCCAACGAAAAAGTTTTGAACATGTACGAAGAGATCAGCGTCAACGAAAAAATCACCCTGATGAACGAAAAGCTTGACGAAGCCGGCTCCTGCATGTTCACCGACCTAATCACCCGCCGCGGCAACGAAATGGACGTAATCTGCGCCTTTATGGCCCTGCTTGAAGCCGTCAAGTTCAAAATGGCCACAATCTTCCAAAGCAGGCTTTTTGGCGACATCAAGATTTGCAAGTATCAGGAAGCGGCGTAAGGGGCTTGTCCGCTGCCTACTCTCCCAGCCAGCTGGAGCCGTCGGCGCTAAAGTACTTGGCGTTTGGGTCAAAGGCGGGGTGCTTTTTGTCTTTGTCGGACAAAAGGGGCTGCACGCCGGGGGCCGAGCCGAACCAGTCGACGGCGATGGCGGGGTCGTTCCACATAAGGCCGCCTTCGTCCTCTGGATGGTAAAAGTCGGTGCACTTGTAGCCAAAGACGGCGGTATCGCTAAGGACAAAAAAGCCGTGGGCAAAGCCGCGGGGAATGTAAAACTGGTTTTGCTTTTGCGCGTCCAAAAGAACCGCGTAAGACTTTCCAAAAGTGGGGCTTTGGTCGCGCAAATCCACGGCCACGTCAAGAACCTGGCCTTGTATGGCGCGGACAAGCTTGCCTTGCGGATGCCGCTTTTGAAAGTGCAGGCCGCGCAAGACGCCCTTGCTTGACGAGGACTGGTTGTCCTGCACAAAGCGCTCTGTAAGGCCCGCGGCAAAAAAGTCGCGCTCGCTGTAGCACTCAAAAAAGTAGCCGCGCGCGTCTCCAAAAACCTTGGGCTGTATTTGGAACAAGCCCTTTATGGGGCACTCTACAAATTCAAAAGCCATAAAAAACTCCTTTGTTTTACTCCGCCAGGGAACGCAAGTATTCGCCGTAAGTTGTCTTGTAGCCGGCGGCCAGCTTCAAAAGATCGTCGCGGCCAATCCATTTGTTGGCGTAGGCGATTTCCTCAAGGCAGCTGACGTAAAGGCCCGTGCGCTTTTGAATCGTGGCGATGAAGTTTCCGGCGTCCAAAAGGCCGTCGTAGGTGCCAGTGTCAAGCCAGGTAAGGCCGCGGCCAAAAAGCTCCACGCTTAGCTTGCCCTTTTCCAGGTAAGCGTTGTTGACGCTGGTGATCTCGATCTCGCCGCGGGCGGAAGGCTGGACGTTCTTTGCGATTTGGACGACCGAGTTGTCGTAAAAGTATAGGCCCGGAACGGCGTAGTTGGACTTGGGCTTTTGGGGCTTTTCCTCGATGCCCAAAACCTTTCCGTCCTTGTCAAATTCGACGACGCCGTAGGCGGTGGGGTTCTTGATGTAGTAGCCGAAAATCACCGCTCCGCCGTCTTTTTCTATCTTTTTGGTGGAATTCAGCAAGGACTGGCTGAAGGACTGGCCGTAGAAAATGTTGTCGCCGAGCACCAAAGCCACGGAGTCGTTTCCGATGAACTTTTCGCCCACAATGAAGGCGTCGGCCAAGCCGCGAGGGCTTTCCTGCACGGCGTACTCAAAGCGCATTCCCAGCCAGGAGCCGTCTCCAAAAAGCTCCCTAAAGACGCTAATGTCTCGCGGCGTCGAAATTATCAAAACTTCGCGAATTCCTGCCAGCATGAGGACGCTGACGGGATAGTAAATCATCGGCTTGTCGTAAAGGGGCAAAATTTGCTTTGACACGGCCTTTGTTATCGGGTAAAGGCGGGTTCCAGATCCGCCCGCAAGTACTATTCCTTTCATATTGGGTATTATAGCGCTGCTTTGGGGATTTGGCAAGGAAAGTGACATGTTTGTAACAAACTTGAAGTTTTTTTTATATTGTTGTATTATATAGTTGTTTGAGGCTAAAAAAAATGATTTCATTCAATGTTCCGCCTTATGTTGGCACGGAGGAAAAATTCATATCTAAGGCCATCGCAGCTCACAAAATATGCGGCGACGGCGAATTCACAAAAAAATGCAACGAATGGCTTGAAAAACGCTTCAAAGCCAAAAAAGTTCTTTTAACCACAAGCGGTACAAGCGCTTTGGAAATGGCCGCGCTTCTTTGTGGCGTAGGGCCCGGCGACGAAGTTATAATGCCCAGCTACACTTTTTGTTCCACAGCGGACGCTTTTGTGCAGCGTGGTTGCAAAATTGTGTTTGTGGATATTCGCCCAGATACAATGAACATCAATGAAAATCTTATTGAAAAAGCGATAACTGATAAAACCAAAGTAATTTGTGTCGTTCACTACGCGGGCGTGGCCTGCGAGATGGACGCGATTATGGACATAGCCCGCCGGCACAATCTTAAAGTAGTTGAGGACGCAGCTCAAGGTGTGATGTCCTATTACAAGGATAAGGCGCTGGGAACAATTGGCGACTACGGCTGTTATTCGTTCCACGAGACAAAGAACTACAGTATGGGCGAGGGCGGCGCCGTAGTTATCAATACAAATACAGAAGATATTGAAAAGGCAGAAATAATTCGTGAAAAAGGCACAAACCGTTCGAAATTTTGGCGAGGACAGATAGACAAATACACTTGGGTCGACTACGGCTCAAGCTATCTTCCCAGCGAGCTCAACGCGGCTTATCTATGGGCGCAATTTGAGGTGGCTGATAAGATAAATGATTCTCGTCTTTCTGTATGGAATCGTTATTACGAGGCCTTCAAGCCGCTTGCGGATGCCGGAAAGATTGAAATTCCGACAGTTCCCGCTGATTGCATCCACAACGCGCATATGTTCTACATCAAATGCCGCGATTTGGAAGAACGGACTGCGTTCATAAGTTATATGAAAGAGCATGGTGTTGGCTGCGTTTTCCATTACATTCCGTTGCATTCCGCGCCTGCTGGTCAAAAATTTGGCCGCTTTGATGGCGAGGACAAGTTCACCACAAAAGAAAGCGACAGACTTGTAAGGCTTCCTTTGTGGTATGGAATGAGTGATGGGGATGTGGAAGCTGTTGTTGAAGCGGTGAAAGAATTCTTTGCGGGAGAGTAACTAGTTTTGGAAGGACAAGACTTGGCGCGCGCCGATGAAGAAAATAACATCGTAAATTATTTTTTTTGCGCAGCAATTTTTTTAATCACAGTTTTGTGCGCGATTTATGGCGGCATTGATTATGACGTTCATATAAGTGTTTGCCCAAAGCTTTCTGACGCTTTGCATCCGTTTGTGTATTTTTCCAAAAATTGTGAGCCCTTGTGGCATGTTTTGACAAAAGTTGTACACAGAATTTTCTTTATTCCTGTTGATTGGGCCGCATATATAGTTTCCGGCTTGTGCAACGCGATTCTATATGAAATTATTCGCAAATATCTTTCTCCTCATTGCAAGCATGCGCAGTTAGCGGTTTTTGCTTTGCTTTTGGCTGGGCCATTGTATCTACCATGGTATAATAAGAACATTTATCTTGGACAGAGTAGTCCTAATATATGGCACAACCCAACTTTGATAATGGCAAAGCGTTTTGCGCTGTCTGCAATGATAGTCGCCATGCGGGTTATGCAGACAACGGTGTCTTTTAAAGATTGTTCAAGTTGTAAAAAAGACTTGCTTTTGCTAACGGGTTTATTGTTTTTTTCGGCGCTTGCAAAGCCGGCGTTTGTTCAAGTTTTTTTTCCTGCCATTTTTGTTTGGTGCGTCGTAAAAGTCTTAGTTTCCAAAGGCAAATATTTCTCTACCGCCTTAATTTTGTTCTTTTGTTGCCTGCCCGCTTTTTTTGTTCTTTTGTCGCAGTTTTTTTTATGCTTTTTGATTTCTGGAGCATCTGCGGAGTCTGGACCAAGTATTGGAGTTAAGCTGTTTTATGTAATGAAGATTCATTCTCCAAATGTGTTTTTAAGTCCTCTTTTGACTATTGCTTTTCCTATATGTGTATTGGCACTTTCCTTTGTACAGAGACAAAAATTATTAGACTCAACAAAATTTTCATGGCTTATGTATTTGTTTTCTTTTTTGTTCGCGGCGCTTTTATACGAGCCAGCAAGGCCTAGCCACGGCAATTTTGGTTGGGGGATGGCGATTGCAATTATGGTTCTTTGGGTGGAGTCTGCCAAGAATTTTCTTGTAATGAAAAAAAATTCTGCACGAATCGCTATGGAACTAAAAATTTTTGTCGTTTCAAGATTTCTTTGTAAAATGGCAGACGTCATCCTTTGCTTCCATATTCTTTTTGGTGTGATATATCTTTATAGAATTGTTTTCTTGAGAAATATTGAGTAGGAGAATTGTGTATGGGCATTCGTTCAGCGCGGGAATGGTGCTAGCATTTCTTGTCGTGTTATGATACAATAAATATTCATGGGACAAAGCGGAAGCCTGCCGCTTGATATTCGGATGTTTTGGGACAGTTGATTTGATTTACGACAAAGTAATAAAAGGACATTTCGTAACTCTTCGAAGCATAACGCTTGACGATGCGGAATTTTCATACAACATTAGAAAGGATCCGCGTTTTGTAACCGTTATGGGACAGGCTGCCGCCACATTGGAAGATCAAAAAAAATTTATAGAACGGCAGATGGGGCAGCCTGGAGACTATTATTTTGTAGTTTTGAACCGATTGGGTGTACGAATAGGGCTTATTGGCGTGTATGGTTTAGATGGTGATTCTGCAGAAACAGGCCGAGAGGTTAATGTTGGCGAACCTTATGAAACTATGGAAGCAGAAATCCTTCTGTGTGATTTTTGCGTAAATGTTCTTAAATTAAAAACAAAAATAGGTGTTGTTTACAAGCATAATAAAAAGCAAATTGAGTTACAAACAAAACTTGGTTTAGAACCTTGTGCTGAAATAGTTAGAAGTGGTGTTCCTGCTTATGAATATAGAGTGGACTTTTTGACTCTTCAAAAAAATTATGAACGTGCAAGAAACATGATTAATAAACTTGCAGAAAAGGAACTGTAATATATGTCATTCAATCCATGTGATTTATCAGGAAAAAAAATCTTCGTAACAGGTGCTTCAAGCGGAATAGGTAGAGCAACCGCAATTTACATTTCCAAACTTGGCGCAAAAGTTGTCCTAACCGGTCGTAACAAAGAACGTCTTGAACAGACTCTTTCGATGCTTGAAGGTGAAGGTCATAGTTATGTATCTTTTGACCTTACAGATTTGGATAATATTGAAAATATTTTCATGGAATCCGTGAAAGACGGCGTAAAACTTAGCGGAATGGTACATTCTGCTGGTATTCCGTTTGTAATGCCATTGAGAAGTCTGACTCCAACTGCATTGCAGGAGTGTTTCAAAAATGACTTTTTCTGCTTTGTAGAACTTGTAAGACAGTACAGCAAGACGAAATATTGTGACGGAGGAAGCATTGTTGCAATTTCATCTGTAACATCAGTTAAGCCGGTAGCTGGAGAAGTTGGTTACAGTACTGCAAAAGCGGCATTGAACAACGCTGTTCTTTCTATGGCAACGGAACTTTCAAAAAAGAATATACGCATAAACGGAGTGCTTGCGGGGAATATTCTGACAGAGATGGCTGAGCGAACTTTGGAACAGTATGGAAATAGAGAGTTAAAGGATAATGAGGTCAAACAGTCGTTGATAGGCCGATGGGGAACTCTTGAAGAAGTGGCGTCTGCTTGCGCTTACTTGCTAAGTGATATGTCATCGTTTACTACAGCGCATTTATTGGATGTTTCAGGAGGTTTGAAGTAGTTATGTACCTCTTTAAGACACAAGAAGGCAAGGAACTTTGCCATGATGATTTTGTGAGTGCGTTGAGACAAATAGGAGCTTGCGATTGCAAGACTTTGTTTGTTCACAGCGATGTAATGTTTTGTGCAATGAACCCAGAAATAAAGCGCCGGGAGTTTACTTCGTCGCTTTTGAATATTTTTGATTGCTTGAATGTCGAGAATGTCATAATGCCGGTGTTTTCTTATTCATTCAACAATGGAAAAGATTTTGATGTAAAAGAAAGCCGTTCACTTATGGGAACACTTTCTGAGGCATTCAGAAAAATGGAAGGAGTTTATAGAACGATAGACCCAATTTGTTCTTTTGCTGTCAAAGGAAAACTTGGCGAGGATTATAAAGCGTTTAAAAACGAGAATAACGCGCTTGGAAAAAATTCCTGCTATGATTTCCTTGATAAGCAAAGTGATGTCAAATACCTGTTTTTTGGAGCGGATTTGGCAGAAAGTTTTACTTATGTGCATTATGTTGAGCGCATTATAAATGTTCCGTATCGTTTTGATATGACTTTTAACGGAAATATTACTGATTACGATGGCAAAACATATAATACTGACTGGACTATAAGCACACAGTGCGGAGGCGTTAAACTTTACGGAAAAAATGAGCATTTTAAGAAGCGGCTCATAGAAGATAAAAAACTTCTTTGGATGCCATTCGGAGATAAGGAGCTTTCTTGCATTGCGCAAGATGATGCAAGAAAATCAATTCAAGAAAATATAGAAAAAGATAAATTCTATTTTCTTGAACGACCATATACTGATGCGGATTTAACGCATGAATATGTAATGAAACAGGACGGGAAGCCTGTAACACATTGTTAGTGACGGAGGAAAATATGACTAACGAAGAAAAAATTGCGCTTTTGGCAGAAGATGTGTTTGACGCCGATGTGTCGGATGTAACGCCTGAAACAGTTCTTGAGGAATCTGATTTCTGGGATTCAATGTCAAAGCTTTCTTTGGTTTCTGTTTTTGGCGAAAAATTTGGAAAAACATTAAAAGGCGACCAGATAAAAACATTTGTTACTGTTCAGGACATTATGAACGCAATGAACTAATCGCAATCTAGGAGTTTTTGTTTATGCGGATCAATTTTTATAATGAATTTGCGAAAACAGTGGAGAATAAACCTCAGAAAATTGCCGTGTATGACGGTGATGCTTCAGTTTCATTCTCACAATTACATGAACGAGAATTAAAACTAGCTGAATGTATTAGTAATGCAAATGGCAACAAAATAAAAACTCCTGTAGGCGTTTTTTTGCAAAAATCCACTGACTCAATTGCCGCCGATATTGGCATAATTCATACGGGCAACTTTTACATGAATCTTGACGTAAAATATCCCGAAGAACGGCTAAGCAATATTTTTAAGATTGTTGAACCTTCTTGCCTTGTTACATCAAGCAAATATAAGGCAATTCTTGAGAAAATTGACGCAACGATTCCTTTAATTGTTGTTGATGAAATTACAAATAATTCAATTTCAAAAGAAATAGAGAAAAGGCTTTCAGACAACCTATCAAAGTTAATAGACACGGATCCTTTATGTCTTATCAATACTTCTGGTTCAACAGGAACGCCAAAGGGCGTTGTTTTAAATCATCGAAGCTTCTATGACTTTCTTGATTGCTCTGTGGAAACATGGAATTTGGGAGATGATGAAATCTTAAGCTCTCTTTCTCCTGCAATCTTTGATATTTTCAGTTATGAACTTACGCTTTTGATGGCTAAATCGGCTGCAATTATGATTGTGCCGGAAAACTTTGCGATGTTTCCTGTTCGCATTCTTGAACTGATGAACAAGCATAAGGCAACTTTTTTGTTCTGGGTTCCCACCATTATGGTGAATATTGCTAATATGGGCTTGCTTGATAAAGTTGACATTCCAAGCCTTAAACATATTTGGTTTGCTGGCGAAGTGTTCCCAACCAAGCAGTTCAATGTTTGGTATAGGAAATTCAAGGGGCAAGCAAGGTTTGTTAATCTGTATGGCCCAATTGAAATCACGCTTGATTGCACTTGGTTTGAAATAACAAAGGAATATGACGAGAACAAGCCATTGCCAATTGGTTTTGCCTGCAAGAATACTGACATTCTTATTTTGAACGACAAAAATGAACTTGTCGGTAAAAATGAAGAAGGCGAACTTTGCGTTCGCGGCACAGGACTTGCAATGGGCTATTATAACAACCTCGAAAAAACTGCCGCAGCTTTTGTTCAGAATCCTTTGAACGGTTCTTATCCGGAATTGATTTATAGAACAGGCGATGTCGCTCTTGTAAATGATGAGGGGGAAATCATTTTTAAAGGTCGAAAAGACACCCTTATAAAGCATTCCGGCTACCGCATCGAGCTATCCGAAATAGAACATATCATTATGAATAAACTCAAGTTGGTAAAAAACTGTTGCGTTGTTTACAACTGGAGTAAAAAAGAAATTACGCTTATTTATGAAAATGACACAGAACTTGATGTCGCAGCCTTGCGAAAGCAGCTTGCTTTGGATTTGCCAAAATATATGATGCCAACAGCGTATATTTATATGAAAGAATTGCCTCGTGGCGGTACAGGAAAGATTGACAGAGCTTTGCTTAACAAGCAGGTGAATCAAGGCTAAATTTGTGATGCAAAAAATATCTTCATGGAATGAACTCTTAAAACTTGTTTCGGAGTTCAGAAACAAAGGCTGCTTTATAAATAATTTCTATCCGAATGAATCAGAAATGACTGTTTGGATTGAAAACGGCGAACTGTTTACAGAAAGTATTGGAGAGTATGCTTATTTCTTTGTTCATAAAACAGAAATTGCAAATTTCATTTACTTCTTTGTAAAAGATTTAGCTGACATAAAAATTGGGTTGCCGCAAATTCGCGATGAGTTGCAAACGGCTGTTGTCGCTTTTGACTACATCTGCAAGGATGATGAAGAACGAAAGAACATTGAAACTGTCGCTTTGTCTTGTGGTTTTAAGTTGCGTGCTTCATTAAGACGAATGTCTTTCGTTTTAAAAGAAAATTTTTTTGAAGATGAACAAGAAATTACTTTTCCGGTATTAGAAGATGTTGATACTTTGCTTGAGATGTTCAATTTGGCTTTTGATCCTGTGTCAGAACGAATTCCTGCAAGAGAGCGGTTAAAAGAATATATTGAGCAAAAGTCAATCCTTGTTTGCAAAAAACCGGGGCGTATAGCTGGTTTTGCTGTCGTGGAAATACAGAAAAAGAATATGTACTTAAAACATCTGTTGACGGCTTCTGATTTTAGAAGACAAGGCATTGCGGAAAAATTATTAAAAAAAGCTTTCTTCCTTTCCAGGGGATGCGTAAGGTTTATTCTGTGGGTTATCAATTCAAATGAACCTGCGATAAACTTGTATAAGAAATTTGGTTATAAATTTGAAGCTTTAAGCAATTATACTTATGTTTCAAATGGTTGATAAAGGAGTGTTGTTTTTATGAACGAAAAAATCTTAAAGATTTTAAAAGAAATCAGGCCTGAGTTTGAATTCGAAGGCGTTGAGGACTTTTTTGACGAGGGCATGTTGGACAGTTTTGATCTTGTGACTTTGGTGTCGGAACTGGACAAGGCTTTTAACATTCATATTGACGGCATGGACATTGTGCCGGAGAACTTTATGAATGTTAATGCAATAGAAAATCTTCTTAAAAAGAATGGCGTAAACTAAATGTATTTCTCTTTTAAGAACAAGAAAATAACAGGCGCGGCTCTCATTTTGCCGGAAGTCGAGCGTTCGTTTTTGGATGATATGAAATTGTTCAATGCTGACGAAAAACGTTCGTTGCGGCTTGCAAAAGTGATGGGCTATGACAAGCATCGCATCGCGCCAAAGAATGTCGCCGCAAGCGATATGGCGGAATTTGGTTTTAAGAGTCTTTTTGAAGATGGCTCTTTGAAGAAAGATGACATGGACGCTTTGATCTATATTACGGCATCTCCAGATCACTTTCTTCCGCCAACAAGCCGCATTCTTCATGGCAAACTTGGCCTAAGGCAAGACGCTTATTGTATTGACATAACGCAGGGATGTTGCGCTTTTGAAGAAGGCTTGATACAGGCGTTTCTTTTGCTCGACCAACCGACAATAAAAAAAGTTGCCGTAGTTACCACTGATGTTCTAAGCCATAAGGTTTCAGTCAAAGACAGAAACAGCTACCCTTTGATTGGCGACGCAGCTTCTATTACAATTGTAGAAAAAAGCGAGCTTGAAAATAATATAGAAGCTGTTATTTTGAATGATGGCACTCGTTCAGATGCTTTGAAGATTCCCGCCGGCGGATTTAGAATGCCTTGTTCACCAGAAACAGCAGTTCTTCATGCTGATGAAGAAGGAAATGAACGTTCCTTGGACAACCTCGTGATGGATGGAACGGCCGTATTCAACTTCGTGATGCAGGATGTTCCGCCTATGCTCTTTGACTTGTTCAAGCGCGCTAATGTTTCAAAAGATGATATTGATTGGTTCTTGTTCCACCAGCCAAATCGTTTTATGCTTCAAAAACTTGCCGAAAAACTTGAAGTTCCGTATGAGAAGATGCCATCAAATGTTGTTGAGAAATATGGCAACAGTTCTGGCACGACAGTTCCGGCAGTTACAGTGTTGACGTTTGAGGGGAAAGAAATGTCGGAAAGACAGAAAGTTTGCTTTAGCGGTTTTGGCGTTGGACTTACATGGGCTGCCATTGTAATGGAACTTGGCAAGTTGGAATTCTGTAAGACAATTGTGATGTAAAATGATTATATCTCAAAGTCAAAATGATGAGCAAACTAGAGTTACAAAACATGAAGCAGGGCATTATATTGTAAATAGAGCATTTGGCTATGTACCGACTACAATTAGTCTGACCTATAATAAAGTAACATATGGATATTCCG
The DNA here is from genome assembly GCA_017551705.1 of Treponema sp. Classification (GTDB taxonomy): domain Bacteria; phylum Spirochaetota; class Spirochaetia; order Treponematales; family Treponemataceae; genus Treponema_D. The sequence goes on along the minus strand of JAFZLA010000002.1, from coordinate 91,014 downwards.
GTGGTTGTGAAGTGACATATTATACTATATATCAAAAGCGAAGAGATTTAGTCGATTTTTGTAAAAAACGTTGTATAATACTTTTATCTGGTTCTGTTGCCGGTGCTTTAAATTCAGCAACTAATAAAGTTGATATCATAAAGGCTTGGAAAGATTTTAATTCAGAAACAGGTTTGAATGATAAGATAAAATATGATGTCATAATGAACTTTTACATAAATTTTCGTTTTGGTTATATCAAGAAACATAAGATTTATAATCCGATAAAATATTTTAATGAAGAATTTATGAAAGAAGCCGTTAAAATGGTTGAAGAAAATTTAAAGTTCATTAATGGTATTGGAAATAGATTGCTATCTGAAATAAATCGGCAATTGCCAACAAACGGTGATGTTGTTCTTGATTACACAGATTTCAATAAGATGCCTTCAATTACCAAAGAGTTTGGTAAAGGATTTCCAATCTAAAATGGAATTGAAATAATTCTTGAGAGAAGGCTTATTTTTAACTATAATTTTATAGACGGTACAAATTCGAAGTGATTGCAGATCTGAAGAAGAATTCAGAAAACTGCTTGGAGAATTTGTTTGGTTCTTCAACAATGAAAGACTTCATCAGGGCTTGGATTACAAAATTCCTGACGAAATATTCAGAGGAGAAAGTTTTCCTTCTGCAATTATAAAAAGGATGGCTGCATAAAATTCATTTTTTTTCAGGCAAAATCCCTGAATAGAGGGACTTAGCTTAAATTCTGATGTATAAATTGAAAATAAACTTGACAAAAATTTTTTCCAAATATAATATAAATAGAAGTGTCGTTTTTTTGCAAGGGGCGCGATATGTCAAGAGAAACGCTAAGGAGTCAAATAAAATCTAGAATCTCGCAATCTCAAGAATTTGTCTTTATGCCGGGCGATTTTTTTGACCTTTCCGACAGAGACCAAGTGGGCAGGGCGCTCAGGCAGCTTACAAGGGAACAGTTTCTTGTAAAAATCGGCTACGGCGTGTATGTAAAGACACGAGTGTCGCAATACACTGGAAGAATTTTACCTTTTTCGGATTTAAGAAGCATTGCCGAAGCGACGCTTGGAAAATTGGGCGTTGAAGTTTTGCCGACAAAATATGAAATTGCGTATAACACGCGACAGTCAACGCAGGTTCCAAATGGGTTTGTTATTGGAGTTGACAAACGGGTAAACCGAAAGCTTTCTTATGGGGACGCAAGCATCAAGTATGCAAAAGTTAGATAAAACTCTTATACAAGAAACTTCTCTCGCGATAGACATAAATCCAGCCTACATCGAAAAGGACTATTATATTGTCGAATTGCTAAAGATAATTGCCGGCTTTCAGACAGATTCTTTTGATGTGATTTTTACAGGCGGAACGTCTTTGTCAAAGGGCTTTAAAATCATAAACAGATTTTCAGAAGACATCGACTTTATGGTGTTGGCAAAAAATGAAGATTCCCGCTCTGTATATCGCAATTTTAGAAAAGAGCTTTTTGGCAAAATTGACCAATCCGACGTTCTAAAAGTATCTGCGGACGAAATGACAATTGGAAACGAAAGCAGATTTTTTTCTTTTTACGTTGATTATCCAAAACTTTTTGACGACAAAAGCTTAAGACAGCAGGTAAAAATTGAAATATCCGCAAAAGCGATAAGGCTTCCTCCCAAAGAAAGAACCATTGCCTCGTGGGTGGACGAATATCTTTCTAACGGCAATACGGTCAAAATCAACAGCCTTTCTCCGTGGGAGACTGCGGCCAACAAATTTAGCGCGTTCTTGTGGCGAGCGGACTGCAAAGACAGGACTTCGGAAGACAGGAAAAAAAACGACCCGACAATTGTAAGACACTTGTATGATTTATACAAGCTTCAACCGGTTATTGCAGAGAATGAGGCCGCGTTTTATAATCTGATTCAAAAAATCTACGACGATGACAAAAACAGGGGCGACAAGGCAAACGCTCTTTTGCTAAAGGAATTCGCAGGCGCCGCGCTTTCAAAGATTAAGGCTGATCCGATTTATGAAAAAGAATTTTCTGATTTTGTCACCAACATGGTTTATAAAGATTCGGACATTATAAACTATTCCGTCGCACTGGAATATTATTCAAGGCTCGTTCATAGGATGGAGAGTATTTATGCAGACCAATAGAATTTCTTTTGTAATTCCTTGCTATGGTTCTGAAAAGACGATTGAAAAAGTGATTGACGGCATTGAGTCAACGGTTGGGGACAAAAATCCATTCGAGATAATTTGCGTGAACGACTGTTCGCCGGACGGCGTTTATTCGGTGTTGGAAAAGTTGGCAAAGAAGGACAAAAATCTAAAAGTGGTGAACCTTGCCAGAAACTTTGGGCAACATAACGCCCTTATGGCAGGATTTAGGCAAGTTGCGGGCGATGTCGTTGTTTGTCTTGATGACGACGGACAGACAGATCCAAAAGATTGCTACAAATTGATAGATGCTTTGGATGAGAGCGCCGACATTGTGTATGCAAAGTATCCCGCCAAAAAAGAAAATCCATTCCGCCTTTTTGGCTCATGGACGGCGACAAAAATGGGGCAATGGCTTTGCTCAATTCCAAAAGGCGTCGTGCTTAATTCTTACTATGCCTGCAAACGCTTTGTTGTGGACGAGATGATACGTTATGAAAACGCATACCCCTATCTTGCCGGCCTTCAAGTTCGCGCCACCCGCAAATTAAAAAATGTCGACATTGAGCACCATGAAAGGACTAGCGGCCGTTCTGGTTATACGCTAAAAAAGTTGCTCAACCTATGGCTCAACGGCTTTACCGCCTTTTCCGTCAAGCCGCTCAGATTTGCTACTTTTACTGGCGGCTTTACAGCTCTGATTGGTTTTTTGTACGCTGTATACATTTTCATAAAAAAAATAATGAACCCTGCCATTCAAATGGGGTACAGCTCGTTGATGTGCGTGCTTCTTTTTATCGGCGGAATGCTTATGCTTATGTTGGGGCTAATCGGCGAATACATCGGTCGTATTTACATATGTCTGAACAAAGCTCCGCAATATGTGATAAGGAATACGGTAAATATTGATGAAAAATAAGTCTTCGTTCATTCTGATGTACGGCGCGTTTTTCATATATTCGCTTTCGACAATTTTTTCCAAAATTGCCTCTAAGCAAAAGTTCCTTTCGGCTGCATATATTTTGTGTTTTTGCGCGATTCTTTTTATTATGGTTTTGTATGCGGCTCTTTGGCAAATTGTCTTAAAAAAACTGCCGCTTTCGGTCGCTATGGCCAACAAGCCGTTCGCGCTTGTCTGCGCTCTGTTTTGGGCGTTTTTTTTGTTTGGCGAAAAATTTGACGTCAAAACGGCTTTGGGCATTCTCCTTATTCTTGCGGGAATTGTTATCGTAAGCATTGGCGACAGGGAAGAGAGCGCTGCATGAAAAAAAATTATTTTTACATCGCTGTTTTGGTGTTCAATTGCTTTCTTTGCGCTTTTTCCCAGGTGCTCTTAAAAAAGGCCGCCCAAAAAGAGTGGGGCTCGTTCATTCGACAATACTTGAATGCGTATGTCGTTTTGGGCTACTCTCTGTTCTTTGTCGTTCTTGCGGTAAATGTTTGGATTTTGCGATATGTTCCCGTGAACATTGCCAACCCTGTTTGTGAATCGCTCCCATTGGTGATTTCCTTTTTTACCGGCATGTTTTTCTTTGGCGAGAAACTAACTAAGTTTAAGGTCTTAGGGGCTCTTGCCATTGTTGCTGGAATCCTAGTGGTCATTGTATAAAATAATAATTCGATTTGGGACGGTAGTTATGATAACAAAAGCAGTTTTTTATGAATTTATAAAGAAATATTGGGCTTGGCTTTTGATTGTTGGCTCTGCTTTTTTGTTTTACCTTTTGTGGTCGATGCATATTCCTATGAATTTATGCCCAGATGAGTATATGCGATTTGATGTTCCGCTTTGGATATTGAGGAATCATCGGTTGCCTATAGGGAACGAAACTGAACTTTTGAATCCAATTTGGGGCACTTCATACGCGTTTTCTCCATATTTTCCATCTATTGTTGCCGTTTTTTTTATGAAAATTGCGGCTTGTTTTTCCAATGACTACAATGTGTTGTTGCATGCGGCGCGTTTGGTGAGCGTTATTTGCGGAACTTTGACTGTTTTGTTGTGTTTGTTCATAGGTCGGGAACTATTTAAAAGAAGCGGCACAAAGTTCCTCTTTGCCGTTTTGGTTGGCTTTTTGCCGCAATTTGCTTTTTTAAGTTCATACTTAAACAATGACGTGCCATCGGTTTGTTTTTCCGCTTTAATATTGTTTTCATGGGTAAAAGGCATGAAAAGCCACTGGGATTTAAAGTCCTGCGTTCTTTTGGGGATTGGCATTGCGTTTGAGTCTATGACATATTATTTTTCTTACGCTTGGATTGTCCTTAGTGTTGTAGTGCCTATTGTGTCTGTTTTTATGGATGACTCGATAAAAATGAAACATGTTTTTCTTGCAAAAAGAACCGGATTGGTTTTTGGTATTTTTATGATACTTGCAGGATGGTATTTTGCAAGGAATTTTTATATTTATGATGGCGACATTTTGGGGAGCAAATTCTCTTCGGCATGCGCCGAGATAAACGCTCTGCCCGAATACAAGCCGTCTGCAAAGGCTAATTATAAAACCGAAGGGCTAGGTTTTAGCGCCGTGTTGTTCAATCGCGTCTGGCATAAGATTTCGGTATATTCGTTTTTATGTGTGTTTGGGTATATGAGTATATATGCGAATTTCATGGTTTATAAAGTATACTTTGTGGGGGTGGCGTTTGGTGTAGCGATGTGCGCTATATTTTTTATAGGTAAGAGAAGTAAATTCAGGAAAAAAACTATGAGAGAAAATAACCTTGAACTAACAAGTTGGAATGAAATAATTCTTATGTCAGGTTTAATATTAGCAATGATTATTCCATATTGTCTCTCTATGTATTTTACTTGGTCTTGGGACTATCAGCCTCAGGGGAGATATTTTATGTCCGCGTTGATTCCGCTTATGTATCTTTCGAGCTATGGTTACGAGATTCTGACCGAAAAGACGCAAAAATATATATCCAAACAAGTCAACCTTTCGGTTTTTATTGGCTTGAGCTATATTGAACTGTTTTTTTATGTTTTGTTTTCTTTAATTATTCCCAATTGTTGGGGAAACTAACGGAGTGGCCGTAATCTCTTCAAACGCCAGGTCAAATTTAATCGTGTTGTTGCAAAGGTCAACTTGAACGGTGGCGCGGCCCTGTCTTCGGTTGACCTTTATTATTTTTCCGGCAAAGCCAGCCAAAGGGCCTGACGCCACAACAATTTTTTGGTCCTTGTCAAAGTAGGCTTTTGAAATGCCCTGGATCTCGCCAAATTTTAGCAAGTTTGACAAAATTTCGCGGTCGTTGCCTTGCAGTCGCTTGATGTCCTTGTTGTTGTTCAAAAAATAGTAAAAATTCTTTGATTTTTTGGCGGCTTCCACGACCTTAATGCCGAACGATTCCACCGTAAGAAAGCAATAGCCCGGGAACAGCGTCTGCTCAAAGGCTTTTTTTTGGGAATCAAGCATTTTTTTCTTAAAAAAAGTTATTTTTGCCGACAAAAGGGCGTACTTTTTGGCTTGGTCGCCCTCCAAAATCGCAAATTTGCCCAGATTTTTTTCAAAATCCTTTTTAAAGGCCCCTTCGCCCCCGCTTTTTACCATCAAACAATAGTGTTCCACGCCATTATTTTACACTTTTTACTATAAATATGCAAGCAAGTTGACATATCGCCATTTTTGATGTATAATGACAAAATTAATCAGATGAAAGCCGGCCGTGAAGCTCGTTAGGAGCGCGGCATGGGCGCTTCGACCACTTGTCCCAAAGGGCGCGGGCAAAAGCGCTTTTTTACGGAACGGCGTTTTTTTAAATTGCCAATTACGGAAGGGGGAAGGTGTAGGAAAAATCATTTGATTAGATAAGGTTATGGAACAAGACTATAAAGAAGAACTTACGGAATTTGGTGAAAAAGCGGGTGTAATTGCTGAAGACGAAGGAACTGTAAAGGATCCGTTTGCTCCGGAAGATATACGAATTTCTAAAAAAGTCATCTCGATGGATCAGGTTGTAAGACGACTTACTGCAAATACTCTATGTCTGGCTCCAGAGTTTCAAAGGTCAGAGGTTTGGACTCAGACAAAAAAAAGCCAGCTCATCGAATCGTTAATGTTAAATATTCCGATTCCGTTATTTTATGTTGCCGCTGACAATACTGGCGCTTGGGATGTTGTTGATGGGCTTCAGCGTTTGTCCGCAATAAAAGAGTTTTTAGTGGATAAAACTTTGGTTTTGTCCAATCTTGAATTTTTGGGCGAAAAGTATAATGGAAAAACTATTGATGACAAAGATTTTAGTCCTATTTTTTTCAACCGGATTTACGAAACCGAGTTTTCTTTTATAATTATTGAACCTGGTACTCCTGATTCTGTAAAATACAATATTTTTAAACGCATAAACACGGGCGGTGTTTTTTTATCAGCGCAAGAAATCCGGCACGCTCTATTTCAAGGCAAAGGTACTAGGCTGCTTTCTGAGCTTGCAAAAAATGATGTTTTTCTTCAAGCTACTGATTGGAGCATAAATGACACTCGTATGGCGGCTAGAGAAGTTATTTTGCGGTGCCTTTCGTTTATGCTTTTGGGTGAAGATGGATATTTGAACAATGACAATATGGAATCTTTTTTGCGAAAAGGCATACAAGTGCTGAATTTTCTTGACAATAGAGACGTTTTGCTGGAAAAAAAAGTTTTTAGGGATGGAAAAGTACCTGAAATTCGCATAAGTTCTTATAATGATTTAAAAAGACTTTTTTTTACTTCAATGCAGCGAAACTTTGAGCTTTTTGGCAAAGATGCTTTTCGTATTTCAAAAAGCAATATGAGACGTTCGCCCATCAACAAAGCTCTGTTTGATTCATGGGGAACAATATTGGCTTTTTTGCCAGATAAGGATTATGAAAAATTGAAAGACGACAGGGATCTTTTGATTGAAAAATATGACAGCAAAAAAGATGACAAGGTCTTCTATGACGCTGTGTCAAGAACTGCATGGCAAAAATCAAAAGTTGATATACGTTTTAAAGAAATAAGACAACTTATACAGGATGTCATAGGATGATAACAGAACTATATCTCAAAAATTACAAGTCTTTTTTGGAACGAAAAATAGAGTTTTCCCCGCTAACAGTATTGTCCGGCATGAATGCCTCTGGAAAAAGTTCAGTTATTCAGGCGATTAGAATGATTCAAAAAAGTTGCGGAGACGGGTTAGGAGATCCGCGGCTTGATGACCATGTTTCGCCAAATCAACTCAAGACAAAATTAACAAAAGATGATTATTATCATTTGTCTTTGACAAAAGATTCAAAGGATTATAGCACCGAGGCACGTTCTATTGGATCTGATTCGTACGAATACGCTTCTGACGATGGACAAAGAAAAAAAGACTTGGCTTGCATTTCTTATATTTCTGCAGATAGGCTTGGTCCCAAAAACCAACTTCCGGCAGGAAACGCGTCCGAGATAGCGGATGTTGGCGTCAACGGTGAGTATGCAATAGCTTTTCTTGATAAGTTTAGATATTCAAAAGTTCTTGAGTCACTTAGGCTAAATGCGGATTCTGTCAACCTTTTTGACAATGTTAATGCATGGCTTTCAGTCATATCTAAAGGAACACTTTTGAGCTATGAAAACAATCAGTCACAAAATGCCTATTTCCCGGCTTATGATGGAATTTCTCCTTCGGAGACGGGGTTTGGACTTAGCTTTACATTGCCGGTAATAATCGCGTTGCTTTATAATGACGAGAAAAAATCTGAACGGATTGTTATGATTGAAAATCCTGAGGCTCATCTTCATCCTGCGGCGCAAACTAGTCTTGGATTGCTGATTGCGCTAGCGGCCGCAAGTGGAAAGCAAGTGATAATTGAAACTCACAGCGACCATATAATAGACGGCATTAGAATTGCCACAAAACAAAATAAAATACATTCGTCTGATGTTAAGATTCATTTTTTTAAACGGAATAGTTTTGAGGAAGAAACATCAATAGAAACTCCTGAGTTGTATCAGGATGGCAGGCTTTCGTTTTGGCCTGAAGGTTTTTTTGATCAAAGCTTAAAGGACAAAGCTTTGCTTGCGCGGAAAAACTAATGGTTGATTTTGTTTTTAATTCTGCTTCTGTGCCACTTACTGACAAATCGCTGGCTTGCGGAACTGCTGACGATATCTTTTTAGCGATAACTAATTATATTGGCGATAATTCAAAGCCCAAGTTGTTTTTTGATGAGGATTTGGATAAAATCTTTCTTTCTGACGGTTTTTCTTTTTTTGATTATTATGACGGTTTGTTGTCCAGAAATAGGGAATTGGCCGAGTTTATGGCAGAGTTCTGGGAGTATTTTGAAAAAATAAGCAACGATTCTTGTTTTTTACAAAAATCTGTAAAAGTTGGAGACGACACAAGATTTTTGGACAATCTTTCGTTGAAATACGCTTGTTTAAGCAAGGCTGTTCTTGTGAGCGTTTCTGAAGAACGCATTTGGCGACGGGGAAGAATTCAATTTTTTATCTATGACGGCTCCAAGACGGAATGGATTCTTTATAACTTGTTTTCGTCTGATTATTCATATTTGCCTGTAGAAATCCCGCCTTTTAGTATTTTTGACAAAAGACGGTTCAAGAAAACCCATCTGTTGCACGAGAAACAAGCAATTTATCAAGAAATTGCTACAGGTCATTATTGGTATAATGACGTCTATCATAAAGACAACAAGGCTCATTTTGAAGTCTTTGATAAAACTGGGGTTCATATAGCCGAAGCAAGTATGGATGGTGAGATAGACTATTCTAAAGCGGATAAGAGTAAGCGATTAAACGTTGATTGATGAAAATGTAATGGCAGGTTTTGAATATGAATTATAAATTAATCGACATGAATGTGCACGGCGACCGCCGCGGAAAGTTGGTCGCGATTGAGGCGCTTAAGGACATCCCATTTGAGATAAAACGTGTATATTACATGTTTGATACCCTTCCAAATGAATCTCGTGGATTTCATGCTCATAAAAATCTTGAACAAATTATCATTGCAATGGATGGTGCCTGCCGTTTTATTCTTGATGATGGCGAAAAACGTGAACAAGTTCTTTTGAATCGCCCTGATGTTGGTTTATACATAGGCCCTGGTATGTGGCGAGAAATGCATGATTTTTCCTATGGCTGTAAGCTAGTAGTTTTGGCTAGTGAGTATTATGATGAGAAAGAGTATATCAGAAATTATAATGATTTTTTGAAGATGATTAAGGATAACAAATGATCCATTCTCTTTCAGATTGTAAAGCAAATATTCCGGAATCTACAAATATCTGGCAATTCTGTGTAGTTTTCCCAGAAGCTAAAATTGGGGAGAACTGTAATATTTGTGCGCATGTTCTTATTGAGAACGATGTTGTAATTGGAAACAATGTAACGGTAAAAAGTGGTGTGCAGTTATGGGACGGTGTTACTGTAGAAGATAATGTTTTTATAGGACCGAATGCAACTTTTACAAATGACTTGTTTCCGCGTTCAAAAAATCCCGATTGGGAACTAAAACGAACCTTAATCAAAAAAGGCGCAAGTATTGGAGCAAATGCGACAATACTCTGCGGAATAACAATAGGGGAAAATGCAATGATAGGAGCTGGAAGTGTGGTAACAAAAGACGTTCCTGCTGGTGAACTTTGGGTAGGAAATCCTGCCCGATTTGTCCACTGTATAGTCGGGGGGGGGGGCAACTGTAGAGTAGTTTTTGCAGAATCTTCCTTCTTCCAGTATGAAGAAGGGGCTGCTGCATGAAAAAACTTCTCCTCCTATCTTGCGGAACAAATGCATGCTTTCATATTGCAAAAATTCTTAAAGAAAAATTTAATAAAGATTTTTACATTGTAGGATGTGATATAAATAAAAGATGGTTGATACCTACTTGTGATTATCTTGATGAATTTTATCAATCACCATTTTCAACAGATGATAATTATTATTCATTTGTTTTAGATATTTGTAAAAAAGAGAAGATAGATTATTTGTTGCCAAGTTTTGATAATGATCAATTTTTATTTTCTTGTGATAATCATGATTTAAAAGAACTTGGAGTACTCTCTTTGGCAATAAGCAGCTCTTTGGATTTTTATCGCGATAAAGAATGTACAAATAAGTTTTTGGAATCGATTGGTATACCAGTACCTAAGAGATTTAAAAAAGATACAGTTGAAGAAGAAACTGAATATTTTGTGAAGCCTGTTAATGGGGGTGGTTCTATAGGAATTCAAAAATCGACTGGAGCTGAAATACGAAAGTCAACTGATGGTTATAAAGGTTATGTAATTCAGGAGCTATGTTTTGAACCCGAATATACACTTGAATGCTTCTTATATAACAATAAAATTTATTCAGTTGTAAGAGAGAGAATAGCAAGTAAATCGGGAGTGTGTACAAAAACAAGGCTTTTTCAAGATAAAGAATTAGAAAAATATGCATATAAACTGGCGGAAAATGCAGAACTTCCGCATATATTCAATATGCAGTTTATGAAAAATCAGAAAGATGAATATGTTTGTACTGATATGAATTTGCGAACGGCCGGTGGAATGAGTTTGTCTTACGCCGCTGGATGGGATGAAGTTTCTGCTTTTGCAAATATTTTGCTTGAAAAAGATGAAAAAACAATAACTTCTTCTGTTGATAAAGTCATTCCAGAACAATATATAATCCGACATTATGAAGATTCTGTAACAAAGATAGTTAAGAAGCGGATTGCTTTTGATTTAGATGGGACTTTACTAGATTCAAGAAAACGACATGAAATTGTAATGTCTGATGTCTTGAAGAAACATGGACTTGATTTGGATTCATCTGGATTAGTCACTTTCAAGTCGGATGGTCATAATAATATTGACTGGCTTTTATCAAAAGGTATTTCAGAAGATAATGCAAAGAAGATAAATAAAGAATGGATTTCTTTGATTGAAAATGCAGAATATTTGCAGGCAGATTTTCTTTATCCGAATGTACGGGAGGTTCTTAATAATCTAAGTAAAGAAAATGATTTGTTCCTTGTTACAGCTAGGAATAATAAGGAAAATGCTCGTAAGCAGATAAAGCGACTTGGAATAGCACAGTATTTTTCCAGTATTTCTGTAGTAGATACTTGTAGCGAAACTTCTGCTTTAAAAGCAGTCGAACTTACAAAGTTCAATACTGAATATTTTATCGGTGATACTGAATCTGATTATAAGGCAGCACAAATAGCAGATTGTGATTTTTATGCTGTAGGATACGGTTTTAGAAGTAAAAAGTTTCTGGCAAATAAAAATATTTGTTGGTTTGAAGATTTGGATGATTTTATAAAACAGTTGTGATTACAGGGATGATTGGATGGATTTAAAAATTGTACCTTCAGTTTTTGATTATGATACATATTTGACTGAAATAAAGAATACATTATCTGATGATAAAACTATTTATTATTTAGATACTTGTTTTATTTCCCAAATGTATAAACTTAATTTGACTATTAGATCAGATTTTTATAAGTGGATAAATACGAATATTAATTATATAAAGTTTCCGCATTGGTGTTATTGCGAATATTTGAAACGTGCTGTGAATTCTGAAAAATTAAAGGAGTTTTATCCATTATCAAGATTAAAAGAAAAGGTAAACAATCTTAATTCTGATTTTCAATTGCTAAAATATTTTATAGATGATGAAAAGGTTCATGCTATAAATTTTTCAAACAAAGAAGAGTTTGTAAATAAACTTAATGAAACATCAAAATTTATAGAAACTGTAGCTAAATCATTTAAGAATAATGAAGAAATTGAATCTATAAGAGACGAAATAAATAATTTTTTACCAAAGATAGTGATAAAAAATGAAGTTATACCAAATGGAGATTTGAAAAAAGAATTTGACATTAGAATTGAAAATAAAATACCACCTGGATTTGATGAAGATAAACAAACAAATGTAATTGGTGATTTTATTATTTGGAAAGAAATAATAAATGATTGTAAAACGAACAGTTATTCGAAAGTTGTTTTTTTAACAAATGATATGAAAAAAGACTGGGTATACACACCACAAAAAATTAAATATCTAGGTAGAACTGTCCAAAATTTTGATAAAGAAAAAGGTAAATTTTTACCTGCAAAAATAGCAGATGCAAGGTTGGTAAAAGAGTTTTTGGAAAACACAAATGCTCAAAAATTCTATATTTTAAATTTTAACCTTTTTTGTACTTTGATTTCAGATATAAATCCTTCTGTATATGCTAATTTAGAAAATTACACAGGCTATATAACTAGCGATATTGAAAAAGCAATTGAAAATGACACTTCTGATACTGAAATAATTTCAATGAAAGATAGTTCTGGCATCGCTTTAGGAATAGAATCTTATGGAATTGCTGATTCAATGGCAAGAATTTCAACGAATCAAGACTATCAGGATGTGATAGATGGATTTAAGTCTTATAATTGGTACAAACAATCTAGTGCATTATTTAATGCAAAATCGCTAGATTTTTCAAAGCTGACTAATACAGAAATTTTTATTTTGGGAAGGAATATTTATCAATCAGCTTGTGGTGGTGAGAATGATGCTGCGTTTTTATTAAACAATCCGTCCCAGATCAAAAAATATTTTATTGATGAAAATGTTCAAAAATATATTGTAATGGGAATGCTTTTTGAGGTTTATTTTGATAATAGGGGGGAATTAAGAAAAGAATTAAAAAATCGATATTTACAAAAGCTTTTTACATTGATAAGTTGTTATTCAGAAGAATTTAAAAACGTTGGTGAATATTTAAAATCAAAAACTAATAATTTTGTATATTATCTTGAGAGTGATTGTAGAACGAAATATAGTTTTGAATTGCAAATTAAAGAAAAAATCTCAGAGGAAGAAAGAAAGTTTAACGAAATTGAATCCATAAAAATAAACGGCCATGAAATCCTTTTTGATAAGTATGATGAACATTATGGATCACGTTATCTATCTTTGACTAGAGATTACTATATATTCGATTCACTAAAAGATATTTTTTCAACAAATCTATGTATTCCCTTAGATTTAGTGCAATTTGAGAATCATACATCTGAACTCAAAAATTTGACTATAAAAAAATGGGTGAAAATTGATTCTAAAGAGAATCATTGTTATAAATTATTAGAGGAATAAATATGCAAGTACCATTTTTAAGTCTAAAAGACGTAACAAATAAATACAAAGACGAAATCCATGAAGCAGCACTGCGTGTAATTGACAGCGGCTGGTATCTTCAGGGAAAAGAAAATGAAAAGTTTGAAGCCGACTATGCAAACTACATTGGAACAAAATACTGTGTAGGTTGCGCAAACGGTTTGGATGCACTTATCTGGATATTTAGAGCTTACATTGAACTTGGTGTAATGAAGCCAGGGGACGAAGTAATTGTTCCTGCTAATACTTATATTGCCACGATTCTTGCAATTACGGAAAATGATCTTGTGCCTGTTCTTGTTGAGCCAAATATTAATACTCTTGAAATTGATGACTGTTTGATTGAATCAAAAATTACTGCAAAAACAAAGGCAATCACAATCGTTCATCTTTATGGTCAGTGTGCTTATACAGATAAAATTGGTGAGCTGTGTAAGAAATATAATCTTAAGCTGATTGAAGACAATGCTCAGGCTCATGGCTGTATGTTCAATGGCACAAAAACAGGTGCAATTGGTGACGCTGCAGGTCACAGCTTTTACCCGGGAAAAAATCTTGGTGCTTTGGGTGATGCTGGTGCAGTTACAACAAATGATGAAGCACTTGCAAAAGCAATCAGAAGCCTTGCAAATTACGGTAGTGCAAAAAAATATGTGTTCCAGTATACAGGTCGCAACAGCCGTTTAGACGAAATTCAGGCAGCAATCCTTGATGTAAAACTAAAACATCTTGATGATGATGTAGCATTACGAAAATCAGTTGCCCGCCGCTATATCGAAGGAATCAAAAATCCAAAAATCACTTTGCCAAAAGTTACAGACTGGAACCAACATGTATTCCATATTTTTACAGTGCTTTGTGAACAGCGTGATGAACTTCAGAAATACCTTGAATCAAAAGGAATTGGTACAAACATTCATTATCCAATTCCACCTCACAAGCAGGAATGCTACAAAGAATGGAATGGAATGAGATTGCCGGTTACAGAGAAGATTCATGCTCAGGAACTTAGCTTACCTATGAGTCCGTGTTTAACGGATGAGCAGGTGCAGTGGGTGATTGACTGCGTGAATGGATTTTAGAAAATATGTCAGAAATAGTAAATGCAATAATTGGATTTATCTGTGTCGTTTTATACTTTTGCAGTCAGAAATTTAAAATGCCTGATTGGTATATTCCACTCTCTTATGTACCATTAGTATTGATCCCGATTTTAAGTAACAGAAAAAACATTTGCTTTTCGATTCAGATATTATTTCACTATAATAAGCCTATCCGAATTTCAATGGCTTATATATACCGCATTTGTATTGATGGTAAATATTTGCTTGTTCAGAATTCTCATAGACCTAATTCGTATCAATTTGTTGGCGGCAAATATAAATATTACGACCAGGCAGTATCTGATTTGCAGAAATTGGATATGCAGCCAGATGATAAGCTCGGACAGGGAAGCAATAGAAAGAATGACATTGCATTTTATATTCCTGCAAGGAAGTTAAAGAGTTTTATAAATTGGTTTGAAAGCCAAATAAACAGAGATATTGATTGTACAAGAGAATTTAGAGAAGAACTTTTTGCAAGCTAAGAAAACAAAGCAACCAGTTTTAGGTGCAAATTTATTTACAGATATAAAGTTTAGAAAAGTTTGTACCGTAAAAACACCAATAACAAAATCCCCTGCCGATTCAGGATGGAATTGTCTTGAATATAAGCAGTATGATGTGTTGGAACCTATGTTTACAGAATCTCAAGAATCTGCATTAAAAGCTTTGCAAGCAACAGATTCAGATTATATAAAATGGGTGACAAGAGACGAGATAAACTCTCTTGGTCATAAAAATGGTGCTGTTCAAAAACAGTTTTCCATTAATGAGCATACAAAGTGGTGCTTAAACGAGCGGTATTCAAACTAATAATAGGGTAGAATTATGGAATTTTTAGAGAATCCGGAAATAGCATTAGAAAATATTGTAGAAAGCATTCGCCTTGATGAAGCTCGTCTTGAAAGAATGAAAAGTTCTTATTCAGCAATTACTTCTTTGCTTGCCAATGATAAAGATTTTTTTGCACAGTTTGGTGATAAAATTGAAGTTTATGCACAAGGTTCTGCAAGTATTGGAACAACAATAAAACCAATAAATGATGATTTTGACCTTGATATTGTCTTGCATATAGATTGTGACTATAAGAAATTCAGTCCTGCAATTCTTTATAATAATCTTGTCCGCGTATTCAGAGACTCTCCTAGATATGGCGACAAATATGAAAGGAAAAATCGCTGCGTACGAATAAACTACAAAGACGATTTCCATATGGATATTCTACCGGGATTTTCAAATAAAACTGCAGGAGAGACAGTTATCTGTGTACCGGACAGGGAAATTCAAGGTTGGACAGTCAGTGATCCAAAGGGATATACGGATTGGTTTTTGAATATATCAAGAAATATTGTTGCAAGAGAAGATTTTTCGTTTGTAAAAAGCTCATTAGAAACTAAAGAATTTGAGAAAATCAATGACAAACCGTTAAAAGATGCTGTTATGGTGCTAAAAATGTACAGAAATGAATATTTTAAAGATGATGATGATAAGAAAACACCAAGCATTATACTGACAACACTTGCAGGCCTTTCTTATAAAGGTTCGGGAACTATACTAGGAACGTTAAAGCAGTTTGCAAAATATACGCGTTCTAAAAGTTCTTCTGGCGTAGTAAGAATAGAAAATCCTGTATTACCATCAGAAAATTTGTCTGAACGCTGGGAAAAAGATAACACAATATACAAGGCTTTTTTTGGATTTCTGGATTCATTAGAAGAAAAAATTGCAGATTTGGAAGAGACTGCAAATGATTTTGAATTGCGAGAGTCTGTTATCAAATCGATGGTTAATCAGGTTAATTATGCACGAGGTGTAGAACACTTCAGTGCTTTAGCACAGCAGAATATGAAAGAAAATGATTTTGGTATAATTCGTGAAATGGCAAAACCAAAAACAGAATTGCACAGACCGTACTGCTTAGAATGAGAACACTAAAAGAAATATTCCAAGAAATTGATGCTTTTTGTGAGTCATACAATTTTACAGAGTGGGAAATAAAGGGCAAGCACTGCTTTGCATTGAAAGGATATATAAATCTTAAAAATCTAGAAAACAGTTTTTGTTATGAAAGTTTTCAAGTTGAATATCGAATAGAATTAGAAGGTTATTACTCTGAAAAAAAGAACTACTTCTCATATCCAGAAAAGCTTCCAAGAGTTATTCTTCTGAATCATACAGAACTAAAAACAGAGGATTACCATATCAACAGTGAAAATGGACTGTGCTGTCTGGCTCCAGATGTTGAATGCTGTTATATTCTTGGCAAAGATTATAATCTGTTTGATTTTACAGAAAAACTAGTTTTTCCATTCTTTGCGGCATTATTTTACAAGACAAAAACTGGTGAATGGCCTTATGGTGACTATTCTCACTACAAGGAAGGTTTGTTTAACTATTATGAACTTAAAATACAAGTTGAGAAAGAGTTTGTGCTTGCAGGATTAAAAATTATTGTGGGTGCTGAACGAATAGAACGTAATGACAAATGCTTCTGTAATTCTGGCAAAAAATATAAGAAATGCCATCGAGATATTGTAGAAGATATTCTGCGCAAGGTGGATAAAAGGTATTTGAAGAGTGATTTAGAAACTCTTTTAGAGTAAGATTGAAGAGGATAAAGACAAAACTGTTGATGGCTGAAGATGATAATAATGAGAATTATAATCAAATAATTGATTTTTTATGGGGGAATAAAAATGAAAACACTCATCCTTGCCGGCGGTAAAGGGACTCGCCTTGGCGAAGAGACAAAAATCGTTCCCAAGCCCATGGTCGAGATAGGCGGCTATCCAATCCTTTGGCACATAATGAAGATATACAGCCACTACGGTTACAACGATTTTGTGATTCTTACAGGGTATAAAGGCCATGTCATAAAGGAATATTTTCTCAACTATTATAATCGCTACAGCGACATGACGATTGATTTGCAAAAAGACGACGTGCAGGTTCACAAAGTGCGCAGCGAGCCTTGGACTGTCACTATGCTTTATACAGGGCCCGACACTTTGACCGCCGGCCGCATACTAAAGGCAAAAAAATATGTAGGCAACGAGCCTTTTATGTTGACTTACGGAGACGGCGTGAGCGATGTTGACGTATCTAAGCTGGTTGACTCGCACGCCAAGAGCGGCAAGCTTGTCACTTTGACAGCCGTCCAGCCGGAAGGCCGCTTTGGCGCTCTTGATATCCAGAGCGACGGAACAATAAGCCAGTTCCAAGAAAAGCCCAGCGACGCTTGGATAAACGGCGGTTTTTTTGTCTGCGAAAACAAAGCGTTTGATTACATCGATCCCGCGGCGGCTGCTGACACTATGTGGGAGCGGGGTCCATTGCAGAACATTGCAAAGGCTGGTCAGCTCCACGCCTACAAACACTCGGGGTTTTGGCATCCGATGGACATGCTAAAGGACAAGGAAGATTTGGAAAAAATGTGGGCGACGGGCAAAGCTCCGTGGGATGTTTGGAAGCATTTTGAAACTCGTGGGTACTAATATGGACGATTTGCTCTCTTTCTATAAAAACAAGCGTGTCTTTCTTACCGGCCACACTGGCTTTAAGGGAACGTGGCTCAGCCGCATTTTGATTCTTGCTGGAGCTGATGTGACTGGTTATTCACTCGAAGCGCCAACTAGACCAAGCCTTTTTGAGCAGACAAAAACGGTCTCTCAGATGAAGTCGATTATCGGCGATATTCGTGACGGCGAAAAAATTAAAAAGGCAATGGTTGAGTCAAAGCCGGATATTGTTCTTCATCTTGCAGCTCAGCCGATTGTGCGTACAAGTTATATAGATCCGGTCGGTACTTATGAAAGCAATGTAATGGGGACTGTAAATATTCTTGAAGCGGTACGTGTTTGTCCTTCTGTAAAATCTTTTGTGAATGTTACGACCGATAAAGTTTATTTAAATAAGGAATGGGCGTGGGGGTACCGTGAGAACGAAGAACTTTGTGGTTTCGACCCGTATTCCAATTCAAAATCATGTTCTGAACTTGTTACATACAGTTACCGTAATTCATTCTTTATTGACGAAAACTCTCCTGCAATAAGCACGGCTCGAAGCGGAAATGTAATTGGCGGAGGTGATTATGCTACAGATCGAATTATACCAGACTGTATACGCGCTGTAGAAAGCGGGAAGGAAATCATCTTGCGAAATCCAAACTCTACACGACCTTATCAGCATGTGCTTGAGTGTTTGCGTGGTTATCTTACGCTTGCAAAAGCTCAGTATGAAGATAAATCAGTCGCTGGAAATTATAACTTTGGACCGGATGATGAGTCCTGTGTAACAACAGGTGAACTTGCAACATTGTTTTGTGAGTCATGGGGAGGGGGGGCTTTATGGAAAACCGTAAGTGAACCAAATCCGCCACATGAAGCAAATTTCTTAAAACTTCAATGTGAAAAAGCTAAAAATGTTCTTTGTTGGTATCCTAAATGGGGTATAAAACAGGCAGTGGAAAACATATGTGAGTGGGAAAAAAATGTTCAAAACGGGACGGCGGCTGCAGAAATAACAGATAAACAAATTAAAGAGTATTTTTCTATTAGTAACTCTTAAAGATAGGTGGATTTTAATGGGAAAGGTTATTGTAACTGGAGCTACCGGTTTTATAGGTAAAGAATTAATAAAAACTTTATACGAAAACGGAGAATCCATTACAGCTATAATAAGAAATAAAAATGATTATATTGAACAATATGCTGATGATATAATTATTTGCGATATGGATTCGTATAATGAATTGCATAAGAAACTTCATGGACAATATGATGCTCTTTATCATCTTGCATGGGATGGGGCTTCTGGAGAAGGACGTGCGGATTTTAAAAAACAAATAAATAATCTTTTTAGGACTGTGGAGTTATGCGAAAGTGCTAAATATTTTAGGTGCAAAAGATTTGTTGGAATTGGAAGTATTACACAAATAATGTATAGGGACTATCTTTTGAAAGAGGATATTACGCCAGAATTAACAGGTATTTATAGTATTTGTAAAAATACTGCTGAACAAATAACAAAAACAATTTGTGCTAATAATGATATTGAACATATATGGACATATTGTGCAAATATCTATGGCATTGGAGATGATACTGGAAACTTTATAAATATGCTTGTAAATTGTTATTTGAAAGGTGAATCTCCGTGTTTAACTGCTGGTAAACAGTTAGCAGATTTTACTTATATAACAGATATTGCAAATGGGATATTTGCGGCAGCAAGTAAAGGAATAAATGGTCATTCATATTATATTGGGTATGGTGAACCTAAACCGTTATGTGAATATGTAAAAACAGCTAATGCCTTAGTTAATAAAAATGTTCAAAGTGGTTTGGGAAAACGTGATTTTAATGGTGTTAGTATTGACTATAGAAACCTAGATATAACAAAACTTTCTAGGGAAACAGGCTTTGAAGCGCAAATTCCATTTGAGAAAGGGATAAAAATGCTTATACAATATGAAAGAGGAGAATATGATAACAATTGAACCAATAGAAATCCCTGGAATGCATAGAATAATTCCTCATGTTTTTTCTGATAATCGAGGAAAGTATAGGAAATATTATGAAAGAAAGATTTTCAATGATTATGGAATTAACGACATTTTTACAGAAAGTAGTGAAATACATTCACAAAAAGGCGTTATAAGAGGATTGCATTATCAAACAGGAAATAATTCGCAGTCTAAGTTAGTTCACATATTAAAGGGAAAAATCTTTGATGTTGCAGTTGATTTAAGAAAAGATTCTGAAACTTTTGGAATGTTTCATTGTGAGTTGTTAGACTCTACTGTAGATAAGTTATTGTATATTCCAAAAGGTTTTGCACATGGTTTCTTATCTTTAGAAGATGACACGCTTTTTTCATATCAAAGTGCGGGGGCTTATGAACCTGAAAACTCAGGTGGAATTATTTGGAATGATTCAGAAATGAATATACCATGGCCATTAAAGGAATATGATATACAAAATATTATAGTGACTGAAAAAGATAGTAACTGGCCTACTTTAAAAGAATATAGAAAAATGAACGGGGGTGAATAATATGATAGACGTTGTTGTTGTTGGTTGTGGTTTGTCAGGAATGGTTGTCGCAAGAGAGCTGGCTGAAAAACAAATGAAAGTACATATTATTGAAAAAAGAAATCATATTGGCGGAAATATTTTCGATTATTACAATAGTGAGGGGTGTTTGGTTCAAAAATATGGGCCACATGTTTTTTTTACAAATGATGAAGGAATTGAACAATATGTGAAAAAATTTGTAGATATAATGCCATTTTTTCCAGAGTATAGAACTAAAATAAATGGTAAATATATTCCGATGCCATTTAATTTTGCTTCAATTGATTTACTTTATACAAAAGAACATGCTGAATTATTAAAAGGACAATTACTTAATGAATTTCATAATAGAGAGATTGTTTCTGTTTTGGATTTGATTAGTTCAAATGTTAAAGAAATTCATGATTATGGAATGTTCATGTTTGAACATGAGTACAGGAAATATTCTTCAAAGCATTGGAATATACCAATTGATGATATAGATCCTGCTGTATTTACGCGAGTTCCTGTTTATTTGTCGTATAAGAGAGAATATGAGCAACATAAATATCAGTTTATGCCTTGTGGTGGTTTTACAAAACTTGCGCAAGAAATAATAAATCATGAAAATATTACATATGAATTGAATGTTGATGCATTGACAAGGCTGAAACTTAATCTAGATGAAAAAAAATGTCTATATGTGGATACAAATAATGAAGAAAAGGCAATTCCAATTGTTTATACAGGCCCTCTTGATGAGTTATTTTCATATAAAAATGGGTTTTTGCCATATAGATCCTTGGAATTTGTATGGAAGACTATTGATTCTAGTAAAGCTCCTGAAACAGAAATAACGGCCTATCCAGAAGGCGACAAATATCTTAGAATTACAGATTACACTCGATTTCCAAAACAAGAATGCAAAGGAAAGTCTTTCATTTCAATTGAGATTCCTGTTGAATATAAAAAGGACGAGTTGTTTGGCAATGAGCCATATTATCCAGTTCTTACAGAACAAACAAAAAAAATTTCTGAACAATATTACGATGACTGTAAAGTGTTTTCTAACATCTTTTTTTGTGGGCGATTGGCTGAATTTAAGTACTATAATATGGATTCAATTATTAATAATGCTAAAAAATTAGCTGATAGTATATTGCAATCATGAGAAAGCTTTTTATTGTTATTATATATATGACGGTGGCTATATTATGATGCAAGCAAATAAGAAAACTGATTTTTGCAATAAAACATCTAAGAAGGTACCTTTATGATAATAAAAACCAAACCAATTCTATACATAATTATTCCTTGTTATAACGAAAAAGACGTTCTCCCTATAACCTCAAAACTTTTTCTGGAAGAGCTTTTGTTATTAATTGAAAAACAAAAGATTTCTTCTGAATCAAAAATACTTTTTTGTAATGACGGCAGCAAGGATTCAACTTGGGAAATAATAACAAATTTATCAAAAAAAGATGAGCATTTTTTAGGTATTTCTCAAAGTAGAAATCGTGGACATCAAAGCACGGTACTTATGGGGCTTATGGAAGCTAAAGATAAGTGCGATATTACAGTTTCTATTGACTGTGACGGACAGGATGATATTTTTGCTATAGAAAAAATGGTGGATGCTTATAAAGTGGGGAATCAGGTTGTTTATGGAGTTAGAAGTTCAAGAAAAACAGATACGTTCTTTAAGCGTTTTACGGCTCAATCATTCTACAGATTATTGAATAAAATGGGTGCCGAGGTCGTTTATAATCATGCTGATTATCGTTTGATTTCATCTCGTGTGCTTAAAGAGTTTGCAAATTTTAAAGAAGTAAATTTGTTCTTAAGAGGACTTGTTCCACTTGTGGGGTTTAAGAGTGCTTCTGTTTATTATGAAAGAAATGAACGTCTGGCAGGTAAATCTCATTATCCTCTTTCAAAAATGCTTCATCTGGCATTTGATGGAATTACAAGTTTAAGCATTAAACCGATACGAATTATTACTACACTTGGCTTTCTTATTTCCTTTCTTTCTTTGATTGGAATTATTTGGGTTATCATTTCAAAATTATTTGGAACCTCCAGATCTATTCAAGGATGGAGCAGCATGGTTTGCATTATTGCATTTATCGGCGGATTGCAATTATTATCGCTTGGTGTAATAGGTGAGTATATAGGGAAAATCTATATGGAGGTAAAGCGAAGACCTAGATATATTGTCGATGAACGAACTTGGGAGGTGGGTGATGAGTAGTTTAGTTTCGGTTTGTATTCCTGTTTACAACAGCGAAAAAACAATAAGGGCGACTTTGGAATCGGCTCTAAAACAAACTTATTCCAATATAGAGGTGATAGTAGTAGATAATTGTTCAACAGATAATACATGGCATATTATCAATTCGTTTTCAGATTCAAGAGTTAAAAAGTTTAGGAATGATAACAATATAGGAATGCTTCGAAATTGGAATAAATGTTTGGAGTATGCGACCGGTGTTTATGTACATTTTCTTTGTGGTGACGACATTATTGTGCCTGATTGCATTGAAAAGAAAGTTTTTTTGGCTGATACCGATGGTGCTATATCCCTTGTTTTTAGTGCTTCTGAAATTATCAATGAATCAGATAAAGTTGTTCTAACAAGAAAGCAGTTTTCAAAGAATTGTGTTTTAGATGGCGAGAGGTTGGCGAAGAAGTCTTTTTACTCAAAAAATATTTATGGCGAACCAAGCAATGTTTTGTTTAGAAGAAAGCTTTTGGATAATGTTGGTGCTTTTAATACGAACCTTTTTTACACTCCTGATTGGGAAATGTGGATGAGACTTTCTGTGATTGGAAAGGTAGGCTACATTTGTGAACCGCTAATGAAATATCGAATTTCAAAAGTAAATTGCACAAGTGGTTTATCTGTGAAAAAGAAACTTCAGGACGACAAGCTTTTCATGGAGACATTAAGAAAGTGTGGGACGTTAAACTTTGGTTTAGTATCTAGTGTATACCACCATTTAATTATACTAGTTAGAACATATGCACGCCTAATTTTTATGAAGGTGAGAAGCTAAATGGAATTAAAAAAGCTTTTTGTTCAATTTATAAAATTTGGCTTAGTTGGTTTTTCAACAACTTTAATTTCCTATGGCACATATTCACTTCTTGTATTTATAGGTGTGCCGTATCTAGTGGCAAATCTATTTGGTTTTGTTATTGGGACACTAAACTCTTTCTTATGGAATTCAGTTTTTGTATTTAAGAAAAAGGATGATGAGAAAAGAAATCCATTTTTAGTTTTATTTAAGACATTTATTACATATGGTTTTTCTAATTTTGTGCTGAGCAGCCTGCTGCTTTTATTATTAATTGATAAGTTTGGGTTGTCAAAATATATTGCACCTGTTTTTGTGTTAATAATAACTGTGCCCTTAAATTTTATTGTTAATAGATTTTGGGCGTATAAAATAAACAAAAAAGGAGTCGAAAGATGATAGGCACAACATTTCTTTCTGAACGAAATGCAGTTGGCAGAAGAGAACAATTTTTGCTTTGCTTGTTCTGGACATTTGTTTGGGGGCTTGCGGCACACGCTTTCATTTTTTTTAACTTGCATTACAATCACGATAGCATTATTATTGCAGATAATATTTACTCGAATGCTTTTGACCTTACGCTTGGGCGATATTTGTCTCCTGTTTATAAGTTCATTCGTGGGTATATTTCTGCGACATGGTTGATAGGCATGTTGGCCCTTCTATATATAGCTGTTTCATCTTTTCTAATTTGTGATATTTTTGACATAAATAGTGCTGCTGCCATATCGCTTATATCTGGTTTTTTCAGTGCAAATGCTAACATGATTGTTTTAAATGTCTCTTATACAACTTGTTGCGATACATTTATGTTTTCAAATCTGTGTGCTACGCTGGCAGGATGGTGTGTTGTTAAAGAAAAAAGAAATTTTCTTGGCATTCTTATGTCATCGGTGGCATTGATGATATCCTTGGCTATATATCAAGCGTATGTAGGTGTGTTTTGTTTGATTGTATTTGTGTATGTTTTTTATAGTCTAATTAGCCTTAAGGCTGACGATGTTAGCGATATCTCTTTGCTTATTGGAAAAGCGGTTGTTGTTCTAATTATTGCTGCTATTAGTTACAAACTTGGAATGAAAATTGTGTTGCAAATGTATAAGCTTAAACAAAATAATTATTTAAATTGGGATGTAATATGTGATATTCAATCTGTTCCAAATGCCTTTGCTAAGTGTTACAATGTTTTCTTTTACAACTATTCTCATGCACCTTATCATCCACGGATAACTTCGCTTATACATATACTTTTACTTGTCTTTGTTATGGGGAATGTTTTTTATATAGTGTTAAATAGAGTTTGCAATAAAAAAAATAATTTAATAACATTATTTATAATTTTTCTTGTAGCGTTTACCCCGTTTGTGGTTAATATTGTTAATTTCATAACAAGGTTTCAACGTAATAACGAATTAACTTATGTTAGTTTTAATTTGTTGTACATTGTCCCATTGTTCTTTTGTATAAAGTGGAGTTTCATGAAAAAAATTATTTATGCAATGTATGTTGTATTGGTTTTTTTTAATGTTTCATCCGCAAATCAAGTATATACTAAGAAAAAACTTGTTTATGATTCTACAGGGCACATCGTTAATAGAATTTTAATGATGACAAATTTGGTTGATGGTTATGTTGAAGGGGAGACGCCTGTTGTGCTTATTGGTGATTTGGGCAGAAATAAACTTTTTAATAAAAATTATGAAGAATTTAACAATTTTAATTCTGTAACTTTATCTTCCCCAAATAGTGCAATTACATATTTCAGTACTTTTGGTGGTTTTATAAAAGTTATGAACACACGGGTTAATATTTTGTCGTCACAAGATGTTGATTCGTTAATTCCGATTTATTTTGAGGAATTTGATAAAATTCCAGCATTCCCCGCAAAAGATTGTTGCCGCATGATTGATGGCAAGATGGTCGTAAAGCTTTCCGAAGTTGACTTGCCAAAATATTGCAAGGAACTTACATTGCCTGATTATCCCATAGTCGATGCAGATGTCAATTTCTGTATTGACAACGAAGACGTGTCTGCATCAAGCAGTTATCTTCGAGGTTGGGCGTACCATGAAAACGACATTTGCCGCGTGATTGTTGCGGACGGCGAGCGTTATTGGGAGACAAACTTAGAACAACGCCCTGATGTTCAAAAGGCGTTTGACTTGGATAACGACAAACAGGGCTTTACGGCAACGATTCCCGCAAAACTTGACGGATATTCTTTGTATCTCATTAACGATGAAAAGAAAGAAATTTATAAAAACAGATAAAATAGGGTGTTTGTATGAATGATCCAAGACTAACAGTAATAATGCCCACGTTTAATAAAGAAAAATATATTTCTCAGGCGTTAGATTCTGTATTGATGCAAGAGACTAATTACATTTATCAAGTTATTGTTGCGGATGACTGCTCTTCTGACAAAACGATTTCCATAGTCAAATCCTATCAGCAAAAGCATCCAAATAAAATACAGCTGCTTGAATCACCAAAGAACCAAAAATTGTATAAAAACATATTGCGAGCGTATGAAATAACAAAGACTGACTATTTTACAGTTCTTGACCCTGATGACTATTGGACTGATGCTAAGAAGATTCAAAAGGCTCTTGATTTCTTGGAAGCCAATAAAGAATTTACACTTTACTTAGGCAATACAGAAATGAACGGTGAGCCATATGTGCAAGCGTCTCATTCCTATGATTTTGATTTTTATGATTGTCTTGCTGATAGAGCTTCGTTTGGTCATACTTCCAGCACAATTTTTAGGAACGTTATATTTTACCATGGCATTCCATATAAAATGAAGAACTTGTCTTCGGCAACGCAAGAAAGAACATTCCGCGGCGACTCATTTAGAAACTTTATTCATCTTTTTGAGGGGAATGGCCATTTTGAACCATTTGTTGACAGTGTATACCGTGTTACAGAGGAGGGGATTTGGACAAGCCTTAGCCGCGCAGAACAACAAATGTTAAACATTAATCTTTATAAAGATATGTATCTGTATTTTGGCAAGGATTATCCAGAGCTGCTTAATAAATCATATCGTATGCTTAGTGAGTTAAAAACTCAGCTGCCTGCTAACGATGAAATTAAAGCCGTTGAGGAACTTTGTAATAGTCGTGATTTTCAAGAATATTTGAACAGAGATAAACATATTGAACAAAATGATTTAGAATCAAATGCTACTGCGAATATTGTGAATTACGAAAAAGAGCCTCAAACTTGTTCTTTTGGCAAAAAGCCAATGTCGTTAAAGCGCAAAACTAAAGAAAAAGCAAAGCGCATTCTTAATAGAATAATAAACTATTCTTTTGAACAGGAGCAATTAAAATCTGTTTACGATTCCTCAAAATTTGCAGAACCAATATATTCGACTACTCAACATATTAAGGATGAGCAAAAGAAAACTCATAATTATGTGATGGAAAACTATTGGGCTAATGTGTTCAAGTCTACCATTGCAGATTCTGATTTCTTACAATACAAATCGTTTTGTCCTGGCCGATGGGCTGCAAGCTATAGCTTTTTGTATGTTTTGTATCGCGTTGTCAATGAGTTTCGTCCCCACAATATAATTGAATTTGGACTTGGTCAGACTTCAAAAATCACAATGCAATATGCAAAAAAATATAACGAAAATCTAACAATTATTGAACATAATCCTGACTGGTTGGACGCTTTCAAGAAGAATGTCCCAGAAAGTTTTGATGTTGACAGTTATGTGCATATTCTGGGGTTAAAAGAAAAAGATAACGGCAATGGATATGCTTATGATGGGTTTGATGATTTTTTGGCTCAACAAAAGCACAAATTTGATTTGGTTATTGTTGACGGACCGTTTGGTTCAAAACATAACTCTAGGCCAGATGTCCTCAAGATTATTGAATCAAATATGCTGAATGGCAATTTTGTCATTATTGTTGACGATTGCGAGCGACTCGGCGAACAGGAAACAATACAAACAATACAAACAATACTAAGAAGAAAAGAAATTAAGTATCAAATCGGAGAATACTCAGGTGAGAAAAAGCAGGTTGTGATAACAAATTTGAAAAACCGTTTTCTTACGTCTATGTAAATTTAATTGGAGAAAAATCAATGCAATTATCCATCATTGTCGTCAGCTACAACGAAGCTGATTATTTACCTGAATGCTTTGAAAGTATTCTCAAACAAAACCTGGACTTTGACTACGAGGTTATCGTAGGCGATGACGGAAGTTCCGACAATTCGCTTGAAGTCATCAAAAAATATGAGAAAAAATTTAAGCATTTTTCTTATTTTGTACAGGAAAGGGCTCCCGGCTTGACAAAAAAGGATGTAATTGCTTCAATCCGTGCGTCAAATGTCGTGTTTAAAGCCATGTCAATGGCTAAAGGAAAATACCTTAACCTTGTGAGTGGCGATGATTACTTTGTTGACATGGATTATTTTAAGAGAGCAACGTATTTTTTGGAAAATAATAAGTCATATTCTGCCTATCTTACAAGTTTTTATTGTGTTTATCCCGACGGAACAAAGGAGTTTAATGACATTCGAACAACCGCCCGTTTTTCTTTTTGGCATCAACAATATATTCATTGCAGCTGCTTTGTGTTTAGAAAACTTCCCCAAAATATGCTCCTAAGGTCTTTTTGTGATGATTGCGGCTTGCAGTATTCAATAGCGCTTAATGGAAAGCTAAAATACGTTAACGAATGCACATTTGCTTATAGACAGCGCGAAAAATCCATAATGCACTCGGACGATAGGGAAGGCTTGGATATAGTGGAAATGCTCTTGTTCCAGGATGTGTTGAATAAGAGGCTGACGTCAATAAAAAGCATTTATGCTTTCTTAAACTTATATATTATTAATTTTAAGCATTTTAAGGGTCCTTTCAAGTCGCTGTACAACAATCGCGCAAAGTTGAACGCTCAAAAATACAAAAAGTATACCGATTTTTCTTGTCAACATAAGAATGATGTTGTTTCGGCCTTGTTGAGACCCAATGAGTTAAGGAATAAACTGTTGTTGAATAAAATTAGGCTTTGGATGAAAATTTCAGATTTTGTATTGAAAAATGCTGCGTTTGATTACACGCCGTTGGCTCCTGTTGCAATGCCTGATTTGCCTGTCTCAAAAGCGGCAGTTTTTTATTCAATTGACTCGCTTAAGAAGACCAAAAAAGGCGTTGTTGTTCAAGGTTGGGCTTTTGTTCCGAACGTTGCTACAGAAGTTTATATTAAGGCGAACAACAAAGTTTATAAGCCTTTTGTATATTCACGCGCTGATGTTGAGGACGCGTACAAATGCAAATGTATAAATGCAGGCTTCCTTGCCTTTATTGAAGATTGTTTTGATAATTTTGAATTATGCCTTATTGATAGAGAAAAAAAATGTGTTTATTGTGAGAATGTTGACAACATCTTGACTGAATATGTGCCTTCGGAGGTTGTTTCTGATATCGGAGAGTTTACCGAAAAACCATTTCCCTTTACAGTTGACGAAAAAAAATTTAAGCATGGAAAAACCTGTTTGCGTGGTTGGGCATACTATGAAAATGATGATTGCGAAGTTTTTATTGAAGCGAATGGTAGATTCTACAATACTCATCTTGTTCGCCGGCCTGATGTCATGAGAGTCTTTATGTTGGACAATGATAAACATGGTTTTACGGCGAAGCTTCCTTTTAAGGTCTCTTCATTCAATCTTTGCCTTGTAAATCATACAAAAAATGAAGTTTACAAGACATTCATACAAGGATAATATTATGCAGAAAAAACTCCTTTCAGTATGCTGCTTGGGTTATAACCACGCAAAGTTTATTGAGGCAAACATTAACGCTATTCTTTCGTCAAAGTATGAAAACATTGAAATTATTGCTGTCGATGACGGCTCAACGGATAATAGCCAGACTGTGCTTAAACAAATTGCAGGAAACAATCGTTATCCTGTAAACCTTATTTTGCAAGAAAATACGGGCAGTCCCGCAAAAAACTTCAACCGCGCCATAGAAAAAGCGGCAGGCGAATTCATTACTTTTATTTCTTTTGATGATGTTTTGAATATGCCAGTGGTTGATAATTTTCTTATGACGATGAATGAAAAAACTAATCTAGGTTTTATAACTTCAACTAATTTCGATATAATAGATGCGGAAGGAAAATTCATTGAGAATAGAAAACTGCCTGTCTATCAAAGAACCGATTCTGCTGCCGCGCAAATGCTTGATTTTGAATACAGCTGCTTTGAAAGTTTTTGGCTTCAGGGAACTGTTTTTAGAAAAGAAATAATAGATGCTGTTCATGGATTTGACGAAGATATGCTTGCCGATGACATAGTTTTGCGAACAAAAGTTTTGCGTTTTGTCCAGGATCATAAAGAATACTCATTTGTTTTGTCAGAACAGAAAAGTTTTTTTTACAGGCTTCACGGAAAGAACATATCTGGAAATACGCTTCGTCAGGTAAAATCTGTTGCGCAGTACCTAAATCGCTATTGGCCAGATCGAGAAAATCCTAAAATCTTTAATGAATGGCTATCTTATACGAATAAAGTTTATGATATTTCTAATTTAAAGTCTTTGTGGATACAAGACAAAAGATTTTATAATGCGTTAAATGATGAATCAGTGATTGATTCTTTTATTGAAAAGATTTGGCCTGCTGTAAATGCCTTGCACAAAGAGCGACTTACTGCAAGACTTTATTTTGATATTGGAGCTGGGGTTTCTGAAGAGAATTGCATTAAAATGTGCTATAGTTCAAAGACAAATACTGTCCTTGAATTCAAGATTCCAGAAACAGTCTCTGCGATTAAGACTCTACGTTTTGATCCGGCGGAAGAGTCTGGAGTGTTGTGGCTTAAACACATAACTCTCTTAAAGAAGAGCGGGGCGGTAATTGAACCGGACTTAAACGATGTAGAAGCTAACTGCAGTTTAAAAGTCGGGGAAAAATTTATCTATAAGACAGTGGATCCTGTGATTGTATTATCAAAATGTGATTTTTCAGAATTGTCAGCTGTAAAATTTGAATTTAGTTGGCCATGTAATGAAGTAATTTCTGATGAATTAATTATTATGAGCCAGCTTTTAAAGCGAAAAAAGGATGAAATTAACTCGCTGTATAATTCGCGGAGTTGGAAATTATCAAAACCTGTACGTATAGTTGGATCAATTCTAAGAAAAATATTGAACAAAAAGTTAAAGAATGCGCTTAGGATCTTTAAAAAAAGTGGTTTAAAGGGCTTATTGGCGGCTATTAGAAATGACAGAGCAAAAAAACATATAAATGTTCGTAGGACAAGAGCTTGGAGCAAGCGGAAAGATTTTATTCTAAATCCTCTAGCGTTCGGCATGGAAAAAGACACTTTTCAATTGCAGAGTCGAACCGTGTTTTCAAAAAACATAAAATTCAGCATTCTTGTGCCGCTTTACAACACTCCAAAAGATTTTTTGCAAGAAATGATAGGCTCGTGCCTTTTTCAGACCTATGCCAATTGGGAACTGTGCCTTGCCGATGGAAGCGATTCGGAACATTCTTATGTTCAAGAAATCTGTGAAGATATTGCTAAGAAGGACATCCGCATAAAATATAAAAAACTTGTAAAAAACGGCGGAATCAGCGCGAACACCAATGAGTGCATAAAGATGGCCACAGGAGATTACATTTCGCTTTTTGATCATGACGATCTTTTGCATCCTGCGGCCCTTTTTGAGACTATGAAGGCAATTTGCGAAAAAGATGCAGATTTTGTTTACACAGATGAGGCGACATTTAAAAGTCCAAATTTGAATGAAATTACCTTTGTGAATTTTAAACCAGATTTTGCTCCGGATTATTTTTGCAGTTTAAATTATATCTGTCACTTTACATCATTCAAACGCTCTTTGCTTGATAAGGCAGGAAATTTTAATTCTGATTGTGATGGAGCCCAGGATTTTGATTTGTTTCTCCGTCTCACAGAGATCGCTCTACATGTCGTCCATGTCCCAAAATGCTTGTATTATTGGCGCGCTTCTTCTTCTTCAACGGCTTCATCTGCGGGAGCAAAGAATTATACAACAATAGCAGGACAAAAAGCCTTGGAGTCTCACTTTAAACGGCTTGGTCTTGACGCAGAAGTCCTTAAACTTGCAATTCCTAATGCATATCGTATAAAATACCCGATAAGGGGAAATCCTCTTGTTTCTATTTTGATTCCAAGTTATGAGCATGTTCAAACCCTAAAAAAATGCATAGATTCAATTAGGAATAAGAGTACATATAAAAATTATGAAATCATAATTATAGAAAACAACAGTAAAGAAAAACAAACCTTTGATTATTATGACTCGCTAAAAGCTGATGAAAGGATTAAAATTGTCACATGGAAAGGAAAGTTTAACTATTCAGCGATAAACAACTTTGGCTTTAAGTACGCAAAGGGGGATTATATACTTTTGTTGAACAATGACATAGAAGTTATTACCCCTGAATGGATTGAAGAAATGCTTATGTTTGCGCAACGTGATGATGTCGGCGCTGTAGGCGCAATGTTGTATTACCCAAGCGATAAGATTCAACACGGAGGTGTAATTCTGGGAATCAGCAGTGTGGCAGGTCATTCCCACAAATATTTTCCTCGCGCTAGTTATGGATATGCAAGCAGACTTATTACGGTTCAAAACTTTTCGTGTGTAACCGCGGCGTGTCTTATGATTTCAAGTGAAATCTACAGAGAAATAAATGGCCTTGACGAATCTTTTGAGGTTGCCTTCAATGATGTTGATTTTTGCATGAGATTACGTAAGATGGGGTATTTGAATGTATGGACCCCATTCGCGGAGCTTTATCATTACGAAAGTGAAAGTCGGGGGTATGAGGACACTCCGGAAAAACAAGAGCGCTTTGTTGGAGAGATTGAAAGGTTTAAAAGTCGTTGGAAAGAAGAGTTGTCCGCCGGCGATCCATACTATAATCCTAATCTTACTCTTGATAGGGAAGACTTTTCTGTAACCGGTGATGTGTTTCCCAATGGGTGATTGACGTTTTATGACGCCTTGGTCCCCTTCCACCAAACCATTGCCGCAAAGCGTTTGGCGATTCGCAAAGCATTCCTAAAAATGTTTTTGTCAAGGCAAAAATATCTGCAATTCTTGGCAAAGAATAAGAAGGAGTAAAAAGATTTATGCTTTGACTCCTCAAGATAGCGGATGGCGCCGGTCAGGTAGTCTTTTTGCCAGCCGGCGCATTCCATGTTGTCAAGAATGGCGTTGCATTTTGCGATTTTTTTGTCGTATTGTTCAAAAATAACTTTTTGGCTCGACTGGAGCGTATGCAATGTTGCTAATTGTTTGACAAAACTGTCCTTTTTTTTGTTTATGGTTTGGTTTGAGTCGTGCTGCCGGTACCGAATAAGGCATTGGTCCACATAGACAAAGCCGTTTTGGGCGCAAGAGCATAGGGCAAACCAATGGTCATGGTATTTTATCGCCTCAGGGACAGGCTGGCAGCTTTTTAAAAAGTCAGCGCGGGCAAGCATTGTGGAGCCTTGGACTATGTTGCCAAAAACTATTTTTTTAAACAAGTCTTCTTTTTTTGTCGGAATCCACTTGCCGCCGCATGACTCTTTCATCGTATAGCCAAGGCTCTTGTTGCCTTTGTCCACAAGAAGGGCGTTTGAGCAGGCAAAGTCCTTTTGGCCAACGCTTTGCAGCAAGGTTTGCAGCTTGTTTGTTTGCCAAATGTCGTCTTGGTCGGATAAGGCAATCCATTCTCCTTTGCACAGTCCAATCGCCCGCATAAAGTTTTTATAAAATCCAAGCCTTTTTTTGTTTTTATATACCCTTATTCTAGGGTCCGCTTTTTGTCGTTCTCTCAAAATTTGCAGCGTCCCGTCCGTCGACTTGTCGTCGCATACAACCAACTCCAATTCTTGTTCCACGTTCTGGCTTAAAATTGAATCAATTTGCTCGTTCAAAAATTGTTCGCCGTTATATGTCGCCATCGCCACCGAAATCATATCCTTTAAGTATATATCAGCTGTTCTTGTTTATCAAGCGGCTTGCCGCGCCTGTCGTTGACACATTCCCCCGATATGTTCTATAATAAAGTCTTAAGGTATACCCAATGATTTCTTTGTTCAAAAACTTGTACAATTACCGGCAAATGATGTTTTCCCTTATACATAGGGAATTGCGGGGGCGCTACAAGGGCTCGGTGCTGGGCTTTTTGTGGACTTTTTTAAACCCCTTGCTGCAAATGTTCGTTTACACCTTTGTGTTTTCGATAATAATGCGCTCGGATATAGAAAAATACTACATTTTTCTTTTTGTGGCGCTGATTCCTTGGATTTTCTTTAGCACCTCGCTGGCCGGCGGCTGCGGCTGCGTTTTGGCCTCTGGCGACATGGTAAAAAAGATTTACTTTCCGCGCGAGGTTTTGCCCATCTCTTTTGTAACAACTGCCTTTATCAACATGCTTTACTGCTTTGTGGTGGTCTTTGCCGCCCTGTTGGTGTCTGGCATTGGCTTTAGCCTTAAGCCGCTTTTGTATTTGCCGATTTTTTTGCTGGTCGAATACATATTGGCGTTGGGAATAACTTTGTTTGCCGCGGCCCTTACTGTGTACATCCGTGACTTGCAGCACATCTTGGGCATAGTCGTTATGGCATGGCAATTTTTGACGCCGGTGATGTATTCGGCAAAAAGGGTGCCGGAGCGTTACATAAAGCTTTTTTACCTTAATCCCATGACACCGATTATAGAAGGCATCCGCTCAATCTTGTATTACAAAGAAGTTCCGCAAGTCAGCACTTTGCTTGCCGCCACCTTGTTCGGCGTTTTCTTTGTAATCTTTGGCGAGATTGTTTTTAGCCGCTTGCAGCGCGGCTTTGCCGAGGAATTGTAGGAGGCATTGCATTTATGGAAGACGCGATTGTTGTAAGCCATCTTACAAAAAAGTTCAAGGTTTACTTTGACAAGGCCCCAAACCTTAAGGACAAGGTTTTGTTTTTAAAGCGCAACCGCCACGAGACGCGCACCGTCTTGGACGACATCTCCTTTAGCATAAAAAAAGGCCAGGCAGTTGGCCTTATAGGAAAAAACGGCTGCGGCAAGAGCACCACGCTAAAGCTTTTGACAAAAATCATTTATCCCAGCGCGGGCAGCGTCACTGTCAACGGAAAGGTCTCGGCCTTGATTGAGTTGGGCGCGGGCTTCCACCCCGACATGAGCGGCCGCGAAAACATTTACATCAACGCCGCGATTTTTGGCCTTACCAAAAAGCAAATAGACGCCAAGCTTGACGACATCATCAATTTTTCGGGTCTTGGCGAATACATCGACAACCCCGTGCGCACTTACTCCAGCGGAATGTACATGCGCCTGGCCTTTGCAGTTGCCATCAACGTCGAGGCCGAGGTCTTGTTTATCGACGAAATCCTTGCCGTGGGCGACGCGGCCTTCCAGGAAAAATGCTTTAACAAGCTTATAGAGATTCGCGACAAGGGCACTACAATCGTAATTGTGTCGCACTCGCTAGGCCAAATAGAAAAAATTTGCAGCCGCTCGATTTGGATCAAGGACGGAAAGATACAGATGGACGGCGCTCCCGCCGAAGTCCACGCCAAGTACATGGAATGGATGCAGGGGCTTGCATGAAGTTCTTTTTTAGGATATTCACAATCCTTACCCGCAAGCAAATGTTTGTTTGCACCTTTATCATAGCGCTTATGGTTTTGTGCGCGGCGATGGAGGCGGTTGGCATAGGCCTTGTGTATCCCCTTATAAAAATAATAGGCCAGCCCGATTTTTTGCAAAGCCACGCGCAAGTCGCGCAAATTTTGGGCCGCGTTGGGGTGGACAGCCACCGCCGCCTTATCTTTTTTTGTTCCATCAGCCTTTTGGCTTTTTATGTGTTCAAAAACTTTGTCATTTTGCTAGAGGCCAAAATTCAAATCCGCTTTAGCATGAACAACCAAAAGGACTACACAAGACGCCTTTACGCGCAGTACATGTCCAAGCCTTACTTGTACCATGTGAACACCAATCCCGCAAAGCTTATGCAAAACATCAATGTTGGGGCGGTGGTGGTTTTTACTGTCATTCTTGTGGAAACTTTAAGCGTCATAACAAATTTAATAACGATACTTGTAATATGGCTCTTTTTGTGCAAGATGGATTATGTGACGGCCTTGGGCTGCGCTTTGGTCTTGGCGCCCTTTGTCTTTGCCCTATTGAACCATTTTAGAAAGCGGATAGGCCAATCCGGCTCCATCCAAAAGGCCTATGGCGAGGAGATGAACAAGTGGGTCAACCAGGGCCTTGGCTCGCTAAAAGAGACAAAGGTGATGCAGCGCGAGGGCTTTTTTGCAAGCCAGTTTGACATTGCCTTTACAAAATACACCGAAAGCAACAAGGACTATCTTTTTGTCCAACGGCTGCCCAAGTCCATAATAGAGCTGACTATGGTAGGCGGAATCCTTTTGCTGATCGCTGTAAAAATGTTTTTGCGCTTTGACCCCGGCAGCTTGATTGCCAATCTTGGAGTCTTGGCTCTTGCCGCTGTGCGCATAATGCCTGCCTTGAACAACGCGGTGACGATGCTTAACGACATAAAGTTTAGGATGCCCTTGTTTGACGAAATCTACGACGACTTGCTTGCGGTCAAAAAAAGTAAAAGCCAGGAAGACCAAAAAGCCAATAGCCTTGCAAAAGAGCCGCTTGCGTTTGAAAATCAAATTTTTGTCAAAAATCTTTCTTTTGCATATCCTGGCCAGGCTCAAAAGCTTGTGCTGGACAACGTAAGCTTTAAAATCCCCAAAGGCTCCTTTTGCGGCATCATAGGCCCCAGCGGCGCGGGCAAGACAACTTTTGTGGACATTTTGATGGGGCTTTTGCCCCCATCGGGCGGAACGATTTATGTTGACCAAAAGGACATTTTTAACAACATAAGCGGCTGGCTTGACAACATCGCATACGTTCCGCAAAGCATTTACCTTATGGACGCTTCTATAAGGGAGAACATAGCCTTTGGCCACGCCGCGCAGGACATTGACGACAAAAAAATAGAGCGGGTCCTTAAAATGGCCGACTTGCATGACTTTGTGCAATCCTTGCCGGAGGGCCTTGACTCTAACGTTGGCGACAGGGGAGCCAAGCTTAGCGGAGGCCAGCGCCAGCGCATAGGAATCGCCCGCGCCCTTTACAACCAGCCAAGCGTCTTGGTCTTGGACGAAGCAACAAGCGCCTTGGACAACGACACTGAGCGCCAAATCACCGACACAATCCTAAAGCTTAAGGGCAAGATAACAATCATTGCCATAGCACACCGCCTTAGCACGCTGCAAGAGTGCGACTTTAAGATTAAGTTTGAGGCCGGCAAGGCTCAGATAGTGTAGGCCCTTATGGACGTTTCGGTAATAATCGTTAATTATAATACAAAACAACTCCTTGCCGACTGCTTGCGGTCGGTCTACGCTCAAACAAAAGGTTTGGACTTTGAGGTCATCGTAAGCGACAACGGCAGTGTTGATGGCTCGGTGGAGATGCTGCGCAAGGATTTTGCCCAAGTTACGCTGCTGGAGAACAAGGCCAACTTGGGCTTTGGCGCCGCCAACAACCGCGGCCTTGCGGTGGCAAAGGGCAAGTACGTTTTTTACCTTAACAGCGACACGGTGCTGCTGAACAACGCGATAAAATATTTTTTTGACTATTTTGAGCAAAACGCCGCCAAGGAGAATATAGGCGCGCTGGGGGGCATTTTGTATGACTCGGACTGGCGAATAGTACGCTATGCGGACCGCTTTCCAAATTTTAAGTCTGACATTAGGGACTTGGCGTTTGGTTCTTATGGTTTTTGGAAACTATTTTTAAAAAAACTTTTGTTCAACAAAGAGTTGCCGCCTTGCCAACAAAGTGCCTATGGCGAGCGTTATGGCGAGGCTGATTTTATAGTCGGAGCGGATTTGTTTGTAAAAAATGACAAGAGCGCTTATTTTGACCAAGATTTTTTTATGTATAACGAAGAGATTTATTTGCAATACTTGATGTCGCTAGACAAAAAAAAACGTCTTGTCATAAAAGGCCCCAAGATTGTTCATTTGGAAGGCAAGTCTTCTAAGCAAGAAAAAATTGACGCCGTTCACAGCGAAAGCGCTTTTTGCGCTGTGCAAAAAAGATTGTCGGCCGTCTTGTATTACAAAAAAACAGGCGTCCCGGCCATAAAAGTTTTTCTTTTGCAAGTTTTGACGGCGCTTTTTTGGCTTAATCCA
This sequence comes from Treponema sp., assembly GCA_017551705.1. Taxonomy (GTDB): domain Bacteria; phylum Spirochaetota; class Spirochaetia; order Treponematales; family Treponemataceae; genus Treponema_D. Next base: position 53,230 of record JAFZLA010000002.1, on the reverse strand, counting down.
TTCTTGATAAAAACAAACGCAAAATTTATTGGCAGGATATTTGGGTATGCAAGATAACACCAAGAAAAGGATTTGTCCATTTTTGATGGCGCTATGTGTAGCGTTGGGGGTGATTTCGCTTGTTGCATTCATTCCGCAAGTTAGAGAGTCGATAATCGATTTTGGGGAAGGCTGTGTTGGACGGCCATTGCAGCGCCAAGTCTGGCATGAACGTTTGATTGATTATGGAGCGGCGCTTTTGGCGCTTTCATTTGCTGGTTACTTTTGTCTTAAAGCATCGCTTTTTTGCATAGAATCTAATACAAGTTTATACGGCCTTTTTAAGACAATGCCTCTGGAGGAGATTTTTCATTATTTTTCTCTTATGGCATTCATAATCATCCTTTGCGCAATCCATTTTTGCCTTGCGCCGTTTAAAGATGACGTCAATTATTTTAATCATGCTCTTGATGGTGTTTCATATTTTGAATTTCTAAATCTAAGATATAATAATTGGTCATCCCGTTTGCTGATTGAGACAGCGCTTGTCAATTGTTTTAAATTTAACTTTGGCCTTTGGCGATTAATTGATGTTGCCGCTTTTGTATTGATTTCGGAATGTTTTGTAAAACTTTGTATTCCCAAAAAGCAATTTTCGTTTGTCGTATACGCTGTTATTCTTTTTTTTACAGATTATAGCTCCTTGCAATCGGCAGGCTGGGCGGCGACAACCGCAAACTATTTATGGCCGCTTGCATGTTGTATGCCTTATTTTGTAATTGTTAAAAAGATTTTTGAAGGGCAAAGGTTGTCTGCCAAATCTATTGTTTTTTCAATCGTGCTGTTGATGTTTGCAGTAAATCAAGAGCAAGTTGCGGCTTTGGTTTTTGGTTTAAGTCTGTCTTTCTTTGCAATTTATTTTATAAGAACAAAAAATAATAGAATTTATGCTTTGTACTTTATTGCTGCCTTTGCTCTCAGTTTGGCGTCTGTCATTTTTATTCTAACATGTCCAGGCGATTCTATTAGGTTTGCCCAAGAGGTTAAAGTGTGGTTTCCTGAATACACAACGCTTTCGTTTTTTGACAAGCTCCAAATTGGATCGCTTGCTGTGTTTACTTATTACTTTTCGTCCAAGTCAAATCTTGTCGCCGCGCTTTTGTGCGCCGTCCTTACGATGGTTTTTTATAAAAAAAACAGAATAAATTTTTTCATTCAAATTTTATTGGATTTTTTTGTTTTTGCGTGCTCTGTTTTGAAGTATAAAAGCTCTTTTTTGCTTTCAAATGACAGGTTGGCGCAGCTTTCTGAGCATTCCACAATTGCTGTGTTTGCAGAATTTGTGTTGTTGTTTTTTATAGGAATTGCCTTTTTATATCAACTATTCTTTGCTTTTGGGGGCAAGGAGGCAGGCGCCTTTAATTTATATTTGCTGTTCGCTTTTTTTTGCTCCGCGATTATAATCGCTTTTTCTCCAACTGTTTATGCAAGCGGCAGCAGGTGTTATTTGTTTTTAAGTTATTTTGTATTTTATTTGACGGTAAAATTGATATTCCAGTCTTACGAACGCGGGAGGAAGCATGAATAATTACGATGTCTACATTATAATCGCCAGCAAGGATTGGCCCATTGTCAACAAGTCTTTGCCGTACATAAAAAAGAACTTGGGCGCCAGGAATGTTGTGATTGTGTCTTCGGCGGCTGTTTTACATAACGATTTGCAGGGCTGCAAGTTTTTGGACGAAAGCGCGGCTCTAAAAGAGTCTTGCGGGATCACTTATGACGCTGTCAAGGATTGCCTTGTCAAGTTTGGCGCAATTCCAAATAACGCTGGTTGGTTTTTGCAGCAGTTCATCAAACTGGGCATCGCCAGAATATGCAAGGACGACTATTACTTGGTTTGGGACGGCGACACCATTCCGTTAAATCCAATCCCTTTTTTTGCAAAAGACGGCAGGCCGTATTTTACGCTTAAGCGGGAGTATTTTTACGCTTACTTTAGAACCATAAAGAATTTGTTTGGCATTAAAAAATCGAAACGCGAGTCCTTTGTTTCGGAGCACATGCTGTTTAACACCGCGATGACTCGCGAAATGTTGGATAAAATAGAAGATCTGCAAAAGTATGAGGGAGAATTTTTTTGGCAAAAAATTCTTGCCGCGTCCGATTTGCTTGTTCACGATTATATAAAAAAAGACCAGCGCTTTTTTTCTGAGTATGAAACTTTTGGATCCTATTGCGACAAATTTTATAAAGGTTTTTACGCTGGGAGAAAATTACGCACGCTGCGTTTTGGAGTTGACTTTTTGGGTCCCGATCCCAGCCCTGACATCTTAAATTGGGCGTCAAAGGATTTTGACACCGTAAGTTTTGAGCGTTGGGGGACTCCCTTGTCAAAAATGCTTGAGATGGTCCAAAATCCCGAGTATCGCAACGAGATGTCTTTTGCAAACGCAATCCGCAAGTTTTATATAGAAGCAAGGCGGAGCGTCTTTAGGTGCTTTCCACATATTGACCATGAGATTTTTAGTTATTATTTGGACGTTCTTCTTGGAAAAACAGGATATGATTTTTTCTTTGGAAAACGCCCTGTTTTTAGGCGAGTCGTGACAAATCTTGGATTGAAAATTTGTGAATTTTTAGACAAGTTCCGCTTTTTGTATGTTGCAAGAGGCCGCATCATGCGGTATTGGCGCTTGTTGACATATAGGTTTTAATTTACTGCCTTTTGTTTCGAATTGTTGCAAAAAGAGCGTGCACGGGTTTTGCCAAAATCTTGATGTTTGCAAGAATCAAGAAAAACTCTATAAAACGCCAGCCGGATTTTACATGTTCAATTTTTAAAAGATCTGCCAAAGCCTTGTAATCGTTTTTTTGCAAAAAAAGATTGTAAAAATCTTTTGGTATTTTCTTTTGGGTCATGTAATTGTTCAATAAAATGTAATATTTTGTCTTGTATTTTATGCTCAAAAGGTTGATGTCTTTGAATCTTTTGTCCGAGGCAAAATACTTGACTACATTTATTGTGTCGTATGTGTTGTTTTCATAATTTTTTTTGTTTCTTGTTATGGACATTTTGTTCAAATCGTTTACATGGTAGGTAAAGATTGGAATGTGAACGGTTTTCTTGGCGTTATAATAAAGGTTGGCTGTAATAATTATGTCTTCCCAGCAGTTGATTTCCTGTTCTGGGAACAGGACGTTTTGCGAATAAAGCGTTCTGCGCGCAAGCTTTGTCCATAGGCAGCCACGGCAGGAACATTTTTCTATCAAACTAGAAAGCGGATTTGCAAGGTCTTGGATTGTTTCGTAATACTTTGTGGAGCCGCTTGAATCCTCTTTTGTAAAGTTACACACGCAAATGTCGGCGTTTTGTTTTTTTATGGCATTGTAAAGCAATTCCAAGTGTGTCGGGTCAATATAGTCATCGCTGTCAACCCATGCGATGTATTCTCCCTTGGCGCGCTTGACGCCGTAGAATCTTGACTTTGTGACGCCTTCATTCGCTTTATGATAGACCTTAAAGCGCGGGTCTTTTTTTGCAAAGTCGTCCAAAATTTTGGCGGATTGGTCAGTTGAGCCGTCGTCAACAAGAATCACCTCAAAGTTTTTTAATGTCTGATCCTTTATGGAGTTGAGGCAGCGCAAGAGATAATTTTGGTTGTTGTAAACTGGGGTGATGATTGAAATCGCGACTGATTTTTTGCCATTTTGCGCCAAAGTTTTTGCTGGAGCATTTCCAAGGATAAATTCTTCCAGTGCTTTTGCGTCTTTGTTTTGCTTTTTGGCTATTTCTTTATATTTTTTGAGCGACTTTTCTTTGTATTCATCATGCTTTTGGATTATCGTCAAAAGCGCCCTAAAAAGGTCTTCGCGGTAGTAGGGGCTAAAGTATATTACAGAATCTTTGTAAATCTCAGGCATGCTGGTAACGTTTGAGCAGGCGACGGGTATGCCATACTTCATCGCTTCCATCGGCGGGTAGCCATAGCCTTCGGCTACCGAGGCGAACACAAATGCGTAGGCGTTTTTGTACGCTTGCTCCAAGTCGCTTGTGGACAAAAAGGGCAGTTGGACAATGTTTTTTTTGTTCACGCTAACATTGCCGACCAATACGCCGTAGTATTCGCCGTTGGTCATATTGTTAAATTGATCCCATTGGTCAACCAGCAGGGCGGCGTTTTTATGGAATCTTGTGCAGCTTACCATCAAGATGTATTTTTTATTGTTGTCAATCAAAGACTTTAACTCTTTGTTTTGTATTTCATTTTCTAAGTTGGCGTCCAACAGTTTATGCGGCGGAGTGAAGACTTGTATGGGGTTGGCTATGCCGTTAAAGTAATACAGCAAGCTGTACTTGCTGTAGTTGGAGACTGTGACTATGTGGACATTGTCTTTTTGAAAGAGTTTTTCTAGGTTTTTGAATTTTGTTATGATTGATTTTTCGTATTTTTTGTCTATAAAGTAGTGGACAAAGTATTTTATAAACTCTTTGACAAATTGAACTTTTGGATGTGCGTGCGGCTCCAGACTGCGCCTTGCATAGCTTGCGTATTTTTTGTCGTACAGCAAAACCATTTCGCTTGCGTCGTGGCAGGTGACGACGATGCGGCATGTGATGTCTGACAAATCGTAAGTGTAGTATCGCTGCGGGATTCCAATATAAAAGGTATCTATGCTGTTTTGTTTTATAAAATCGTTAAGGCCGCCTTTGTTGATGTCCACCAGCTCTAAATCGTAGCCGTCAACATACTTTTTGTAAAAATCCATGTTGTATTCGGAAGAGTATACGCCGTATAGGTTGATTTGGCCCTTTTTTGCCCGTTCCAAAAGCTTGTCAAAAAAATACAGCGTGTATTCCGAGCCGCCGCCTACAAATTTTTGCAGCGACACGCAGTCAAAAAGAATATTCATTGTTTTCTCCTTAGCCGTTCGTCTATGCGTTTGGAGCGGTCATAATAAGTGACTCGCCAATATTCATTCAATCCCTCGATTTTTTCAATGTCCTCGATGGAATCTACAAAATAATATGTTTGTTTGTCGTTTAAGTAAGGAAAAATGGCTGTGTAGTTTGTGGGGCAAAAAAACACTACGGGGATGTCCGGCGTTTTGTTGTATTGGACGCTTGAATGCGTTTTGTGGGCGTCGTCCAAGTGGGGAATGCTTTGCGCGTTGCTTGCAAGTGGCAGTGATTTTGACGCTATGAGGATTGTCGCAACTATTTGGACGCAAGCCAACGCGGATTTTTTTGTTTTTGTAGCTGCGTCAAAAAACGGGATTAAAACCAAGGGCAAGTAAACAAAGGCCGGCGCCGTGTATCTTGGCTCGAACTTAAACGGGGCAAAAAAGTTGCATGCCAAAATCCACAAAAGGGCCGCCCCTGCCACGATTTGCGCGGAAGAATGTCTTTTGTTTTTTTGAGCCAGGGCCAGCGCGCAGTTGGCCGCCAAAAGGGCTGCGAAGATTGGCGCTGCGATAAAATATTTGTCCAACATAACAACGCTTGTCTTTATGCCTGTTACAAGGCTTTGCATTAGGCTGGTCGGCGTCCTTTCGTCAAAAAAGCCCAAGCCATAATCTAAGTACAACAGTTTGGCCGCTATGATTCCGGCGAAGAAAATGTCCGCAAAATAAATTATGTCTTTTTGCCGCTTGAACCTTACGCATTGCAATATCGCGGCCAAGCCCAAAAAGGCCACAAAGAAAAGCGAAAAGTATTCCGACACTAGCGCAAGGCCAACGCAAGCGCTTGAGATGACAAAATTGCGCTTTGTTGATATGGGCATTCCAGCTTCTATCGCTTGGTTGTGAAAGACAAAGACGCAGGCAAAGACCAGCATCCCAAGCTCTTGTAGGATGAAGGGCCTAAAAAACAAGACGTTTCCAATGGCGTTTGGGTTGGCAAAGGCCGCGGCCAGCAATACAAGCGTCAAAAACTTGCTGGAGGTCAGTTTGTAAAAAAGCAAGAGCGCAAAATAAAAGCAAAGCGCAAACAGCAAATAGTTTAGCGCGAACGACCTTAAGAATATTTGGGCTTGATTGCATGTCTTTGCTCCCAAAAAGGCCAGCCTTTGGAGAATGTAGTAAGTGCCTGTGTGCGCTCCGTCATTGCAGTTAAAATATAGGTGAAAGCTGTCCGACAAGGCGTCCTTTATCGAGCCGTCGTCAAAAAAAGCCTTTTCTTTTATCTCTTTTCCCGTGTATGGAACAGCGGAATCAAAGTCCTTGTGGCTGTAAAACAGGTCGCCGTTCCAAAAGCCGTATTCGTTGCGGTTGACAATTCCAATTTCGTATAATTCGTCAATATGATATGTCTTTTTTTGCGCCAGCCAGTAGAATTGCAAAATTGACAATAATATAAAAACGCAGGCCGCCGGAATCAAGAATCTTTTGTCGCTCGACAAAGTTTTGTCTAGCGCAAAGTTTAATTTAAAATCCGACTGCGGCTCAAATTTTAAAAGCGACATCAAAACAAACGCGGCGCCGATTGCAAGAGAAAAGAACATAAAGAATTTTGTCCGCATTTTTATGATTTTATGCCAATGCTCCGCGTCCAGCGTTCGTCCCGCCAGTTTTTGGCCAAAGGCTATCATGCGCTCCTGAACTCCGTCAAAAAGAAAAAGCGCGGACAAAACAAAGGCCGCAAAGCACGCTATGGCGCAAATTTTAAAAATCACCAACGTCATGTTTGAAAATTGTTCTTGGTTTGGTCCGCCTTTCATGTTTTAATCCGCTTGAATATATTTTTTCTATAAATTATAATAGAATCAACTAAGCATAGCGCTTAATGGAGAACCTTTCAATATGAAATTGCTTGTAATAATTCCCACTTATAATGAAATTGACAATATAACAACAATTGTCCCGGAGGTTTTGGCTGTCATTCCGAAAAACGCCTCTATTTTGGTTGTCGACGACGGTTCTCCAGACGGTACTGCGGCCGCGGTAAAAGAGATGCAAAAAACTATAAATATGACTGGGGGGGGGCGGCTGGAAATTTTGGAGCGAAGCTCAAAAAATGGTCTTGCCGACGCGTATATAACGGGCTTTAAATGGGGCTTTGAGCGCGGCTTTGACGTTTTTTGCGAAATGGACGCTGATTTTTCGCACAAGCCGGAGTATTTGCCGCTACTTTACGACGCAATTCAAACAAACGAGCTAGCGATTGGTTCCCGCAATGTAAAAGGGGGCTCCGTGGAAGGCTGGTCGGCTTTAAGAAATTTCATCTCCAAAGGCGGCTCCTTGTATTCCCGCCTTATTTTGGGCTGTCCAATAAAGGATTTGACCGGCGGCTTTAATATGTGGCGCAAGTCGGCGCTTGAAAAAATCGGCTTGGAAACAATAATTTCAAAAGGATATTCGTTCCAAATAGAAATGAAATACAAAGCTTATAAGGCTGGATGCTCAATAAAAGAAATTCCGATTGTCTTTCCTGACAGGGTTGCCGGAGTTTCAAAGATGAGCAAGGGAATCTTCTTTGAAGCCCTCAAAGCGGTATGGAGAATCCGCAATGCTTAAAAAAATTATAAAGTTTGGCGTTACTGGCGGACTTGGAACAATTACAAATTTGTCTCTCTTTTTTGTTTTTTCGGACTTGATTGGACTAAATCCGACATTTGTCAGCGTCGGCTGCTTTTTAGTGGCTTGCACTCAAAATTACATTATCAACCATTTGTGGACTTTTAAGGTCCAAAACAAAGAGCAGGGCTTGTCCTTTGCGCTGTGGGCAAAGTTTTTGCTTGCGTCCTTGTTTGGCCTGGCGATTAATCTGACGGTCTTGAATCTTTTGATCAGAAGCTTTTCTTGGCAGTACAAAGTAATTCCGCAGGGAATAGGCATTCTTGTGGCCATGCTGTTTAATTTTATCGCGTCCAATTTTTTTGTCTTTAAGAAAGCTGATAAGACGGCCCGCTAAAAAAATCCCTTAGCCTTCAATTCCTCGCCGTACAAATCCATCATATTGTTGACATATTCGTCGTTTTTGTTTTGGTGGACGTTGTCCAAATACAGGGCGGTCTCTTGGGAGCGCTCTGTGTATGGGGGCGTCAAGATGTTGTTTTTTACCCAGGCGACCTTTGTTCCGTTAAGCAGTTCCATTGTTTTTAGCCAAATGTCGTCGGCCATAAGGCAATGGGATTTGATTAGCGCTTTGTCAAAGACGCGCTTGTCAAGGCTGTTTGGCGGGTACAAAACGCCTCCGACTCCTGTGGGTATAAGAAGGAACGATGGCGCGCGCTCTTTTTTGCATTTGTCAATCCACTTTGAATAAGGATTGATTTTTGCGTCCGCGCCAAAGGTGATTTTGTGGACGCGCCGCGCGCAAACGCAGCCAGGATTCTTGGCGTTGGTTTGCAAAAGCGAGGCGACCAAGTCTTGCGGGTAAATCACGTCGTCGTCAACAGTGATTATTAGGTCGTTGGGGAACTCTTGCATTGAATAAAAGTATTTTTTGTGCGGCTTTAGGTCTTCCACTCCGCAAACTATCGTCAGTCCGTATTGTTCCAAAGACTTCATCTCTTGCGTCACTTGGCCTTGGTCGCAGGCAAGCCACAATATGATTTTGTCCGGCTTTGCGGACTGCAAAAGCAAGCTTTTTAGGCACAAGTAAATCGAGCCAAACCTTGCCGGGTAGCTGGTCAGAGACACGATTATCTTTTGCCGTCGCTGTTGGCTGTCGTTGAGGCCATAAGAAGGGGGGGCTTTTTTGACAAAAGACACAAGTCGGGCGCAGCGCATGGAATAGCCCATGTTTTTGAGTTTTGTTGCGAATTTTTGAAATTTGTGTTTAGAGTGCAATAGTTTTCTAGCTTTCTTGACCAAACCCATGCTAGAAGTATAAGTGAAAATCGCCTCTGTTTCAAGAGTTTTTTTGATTTTAAGAAAATACGCGGTAAAATTACCGCAAAATACTTGACTTTTTTCCATCTCCGCGTTATACTATACTTAATAGGAGAGGAAAAGCTTGCCGGGAAAACTTATTTTGCAATATCTTTCAAAGGTAAAACAACTGGTTTCTTCCGGATCATGGACTTTTGTTCCAAGAAAAAAGAATCTTGACGCCTTGTCAAATATGGGGCTTACTGTAAAAGAAGTTAAGGATGAGATTCTTTCCCTAGACCTTCTTGATTACCAAAGAGGGCCGGAGCCGGATTATTCATCGTCGGGAGATGTTTGGATATTCAAGCGAGTCATAGAAGGCAAAGAGTTGTATATAAAGCTTAAGATTGACATAGCCAATGACGGCTCCGAAATCCTTAAGTGCATTAGTTTTCATGATTAGGGGGTGTGACATGAAATGTTTTTGCGAAAAATGCAACAGTATGACTGATTACGACGTTAAGACTGTCGATGAGTCATATCCTGTTTATGGCGAGCAAATAACAATAAAAGCTTCTGTGGCCGTTTGCAAAACTTGCGGTTCCATAATTTTCAACGAAGAGCTTGATTCCGCAAACTTGCTTTTGGCGTATGACGCATACAGAAATAAACACAAGCTCCTTACCGCAAAACAAATAATATCGATTCGGGAGCAATACGGCCTTAGCCAGCGTTCCTTTGCAAAGCTGCTTGACTGGAGCGACAAGACCATTCGCCGCTATGAGTCTGGCGCGGTGCAAAGCAAGGCGCATAACTGTCTTTTGTCGTTCCTAAAGGATCCTCAGAATATGCATGAGTTTTTGCGGCTTAATGAAGTTTTGTTGGACCAAAAGCAATTGCAAAAACTGCAGGAGCGCCTCGCCTCGTTGAAATCAACGCAGGCAGAAGATTTTGACTACGGCTATGTTTCAAGGCTTTTTCCTTCGGAACTTACTATCGAAAACGGTTATAAGGAATTTGACTTTGACAAGTTCGCCTCTTGCGTCTTGTTTTTTATAAGGCGGTCGCCGGAGCTTCTTATAGTCAAGTTGAACAAACTGTTAAATTACAGCGACATGCTTTTTTACAAACGCAACGGCGTTTCTTTGACCGGCGCCCGCTATGTTCATTTGCCGTATGGCCCGGTTCCTGACCAGCATAAAATTTTGTACGGAATTTTGGAAAAAAGGGGAATAATCTCTTCCGAATTTGAGCAGTTGGACAGCGGTTATGAAAAGCACATCCTTAAAATTGGCGGGGCGCAGATAGATGACTGCCTTTCTAAAGAAGAGATAGCCGTTTTGGATGAGGTGAACAAAAAGTTCGCTTCGTTTGGCTCCAAGCAAATCGCGGACTATTCCCATAACGAAAAAGGCTATAAAGAGACGCAACAGGGGCAGGTTATTTCTTATGCATACGCCGCTGACATGGAGTTGTAACGCCCGCTTGCCTTGATTGATTCCTGCAATCGTAGTATACTGTCCGCATGAACATTACGGTAGCGGGAACGGGATATGTGGGCCTTAGCAACGCCATCCTTTTGGCGCAAAACAACAAGGTTACTGCGATTGACTTGGTTCAGTCCAAGGTAGACTTGATTAACGGCAAAAAATCTCCGATTGTAGACAAGGAGATACAAGAATATTTAGCCACAAAAAAGCTGGACTTGCGGGCAACGACCAGCGCGGACCAGGCCTACGCAAACCCAGACTTTGTCATCATCGCAACTCCCACAAACTACGACAGCGAAAAGAACTTTTTTGACACATCTTCCATAGAGGCGGTGCTAAAGACCGTCTTGCAAAAGTGCCCCGACGCCACCGTAGTCATCAAGTCCACGATTCCTGTGGGCTACACGCAAAAAATCTTAGAACAGTTTGGCGTTAAAAACCTTCTCTTTAGCCCAGAATTTTTGCGCGAGGGAAGGGCCCTTTACGACAACCTTTACCCCAGCCGCATCGTGGTCAGCTACCCCAAGTCCGCCCCCCAGCTAAAGGACAAGGCCGCTCAGTTTGCAGGCCTCTTGCAGCAAGGCGCGCTAAAAAAGGACGTTGACGTCTTGATTTGCAATTGCGCCGAGGCCGAGGCTATAAAGCTTTTTGCCAACACCTACCTTGCGCTGCGCGTTGCCTACTTTAACGAGCTTGACACTTACGCCGAGTCGCGTGGCTTGGACACCAAGCAAATCATCCAAGGCATCAGCCTTGACCCCCGCATCGGAAACTTTTACAACAACCCTTCGTTTGGCTACGGCGGCTACTGCCTGCCCAAGGACACCAAGCAGCTTTTGGCCAACTTTAGGGATGTTCCCCAAAACCTTATTCACGCTATAGTTGACTCCAACAGGACCCGCAAGGAATTTGTGGCCGCGCAAGTTTTGGCCAAGCAGCCAAAGACCGTGGGCGTTTACCGTCTTACGATGAAGGCCAACAGCGACAACTTTAGGCAAAGCTCAATCCAGGACATTATGAAAATTTTGCGCGGCGAGGGCGTCGAGGTTGTGGTTTACGAGCCAACGATAAGCGCTTCTAGTTTTGAAAAGTACAGGGTCAACAACGACTTTGACTCTTTTGCCGCCGAGTGCGACGTGATTTTGGCTAACCGCCTGTCCGACCAACTGGCCGGCGTAAAGCAAAAGGTTTACACCCGCGACTTGTATTCACGGGACTAGTTGGCGGTCGTTCGGGGCTGGTTTGGTCTTATGAAAAAAATCACTTTTATCACGGCGCATTCTTGGGACTCAAACAGGCAGGGCGGCTTTCATAAATTTGCCCAGGCCGCTTGCAATGCCGGCATTGAGACTGTTTTTTTTAGCTTTGTCCGCCCTTACTACAGCTACTTCCAACATTCAGAGATTTACAACGCCAAAGCCATCCGCCAACTAAAAAAAGGATTGACTTACCAAGTGGGCCCTTCTCTTTTGCATAACGTGGCTTTTCCTACGCTAAAGCTTCCCAACAAGTTTTCAAAAATTTTTAGCGACCGCATTCTTAATTTTTTTGCGGGCTTTTCTTTTGGTTCCTTTAAGAAATTCTGCGCGAAGTGGCTGGACGGCAGCGAGGCCTTTGTATTTGAGTCTTCGGACGCGCTTGTATTGTTTGATCGGCTCAAAAAGCGCTATCCCGACGCGCGGTTTATCTACAGGCCCAGCGACCCCCTTATGTATGAGGGCAACGACAGCCGCTACCGCCTTTTGGAAGAAAACGCCTTGCGTAGATCCGACTTGACCCTAATCGTAAACCAAGAGGGCTTGGACTTGTACAAAAAGTGTTTGCCCGACTTTGATTCGGCGGTAAAATACCAGCTGCTTTCCAACGGAGTGGACATCGAGTCCTACCAAAAGTCTTACCCCAAGCCGCAAGAGCTGCAAAAGCCAAACACGGTTTTGTACGTGGGAGCGTGGGACGTCGACTGGCCGCTTATGTTTTACGCCGCTCAAAAGTCGCCCGCCGCAAACTTTGTCGTGGTTTGCCCAAACTATCCGGCCGCCGACGTTTTGCAAAAGGTGGAGGCTGTTGCAAACTTGACTTACATTCCCGGCATCAAGCCGGCGCAAGTCCCGGCGTGGATTACAAATTGCGACGTTGTGATGGTTCCCTATGTGATAGGCTTTTACAAAAACCGCCCATTGGGAATCACCGCCAAATACTATCAAGCCATGGCCGCGCAAAAGCCAATCGTGGCCTACTGCGACACTCCCAAGCTCAAGGACGCCGGCGTGGCCGTCACCTACAACTACGACGACTTTGTCTCCGCCGTCGACAAGGCCCTCTTGCAAAAGTCGGCCAGTTACAAGTTTGACCTTTCCGACCGCAGCTGGGATCGGATTTGCGAAAGATTTTTGGAAGCGGTTGGGGCGGAGTAAGGAGGCGGCTATATGAAAAATCAAACCAAATTCTTTCCATTCCTCCTTATGCACCTTGGCTTTTTGATCTACGCTTCCTACACTTTGCTGGGAAAGCTTGCGGCAAGGCATGACTTTTTGTCGCCTGTCTGGATTGCCTTTTACGCGGGGATTATTTTTGTGCTGGCCGTCTACGCAGTCATTTGGCAGCAAGTGTTAAAGTCGTTCGCTCTCCCTGTGGCAATGTGCAACAAGGCTGTGACGATTGTTTGGGGAATGCTATTTAGCGCGCTTTTGTTTGGCGAGCGGATTACGGCAAAAAAATTGCTTGGGGCTGCGGTGATTTTGTGCGGAATCGTCTTGCTTAGCGCGGCCGACGGCGAGGCAACCATTGCCTGCGATGCAAATGAAGGCGGCGGGGAGGGCGGACAATGATTTTGTACGTTCTTTTTTTGCTGTTCTCAAACTTTATCGGCGCGGTCAGCCAAGTGCTGCTCAAAAAGTCCGCCTTGGAAAGCCACAAAAGTTTTGTCCGCGAATACCTTAACTTCAAGGTTGTCTTGGCCTACGCCTTGTTCTTTGCGGCGGTTTTCATTGATTTGACTGCGTTAAAAATTGTTCCGGTCTCCTACGTTCCCATAATCGAGGCGTCCAGCTACATTTTTGCCATAATCCTAAGCCGCCTCTTTTTTGGCGACAAAATCACCCTCAAGCGCGCTGCCGCCATCGCCCTGATTATTGCAGGCATCGCGATTTACGTGGTGTAGGGCTTTTTACAAATTTATAAAGCAATCTTCAATCGCCTTCATTCGCTCTTCGGAAACGCCTGATAGGTTCGCAAAGTCTTTCCATTTTTTTATGCCAAGGACAACGTCGTCCAACGCCGCTTTTTTTTGGGCGCTTGTAAGGCCGGCGATTTTGGCGCAATAATCAAAGTCTTGTTTTTGAATGCCGGATCTTTTTCCGTTTATTGTCATTTGGTGGGAGCTTGTCCATTCGCCATTTGGGTTGTACGCAAAAGAGACATCGTATGCCGGAGCCAAAGTCCACTTGCCGCTTTTGTCCATCAAAAAAGAAATGTTCTTTACATGATCATCGCAATTGCAAGCGCTTACATTAAAAATCATGCGCCTAAACAAATCCATCTTGTCTTGGTGTCCTATGCCAAGGGCGTTCAGAATTGTAAAGGCCTGCTCGTAGCTTGTTGATCCGGCCACGTTAAAGTCAAAGTGGCCCATCGCTCCCAGCGACTGCATGTGCAGTTTTTTGCCGCTGTCGTCGCGGTCAAAACGCTTTGTCATAAAATGCTTGTTCTTGCCGTCGTCCAAAAGCTTGCAAGGCGCCATGTTGATTCCGCACTCTTTTGCCATCAAATAATATGCGTATTCTATCATTCCAAAGTCTGCAAGGTCTTCCGTTTCCTTGTCCTTGTTGCCGCTCACTCCGCTAAACTTTATAAGCCAATGCTCAAAGCCCGCCTCGCAATCGCACTGGCCCGAGCGGACTTCGTTTGTCTTTGGATTGAGCGCTATGACGGCTTTTGCCCGCGCGCCTCCCGCTGACGTTCCAAGGCTGATTATTTGCTGCAGCGACGAAGAAAGATTTTTTTTGTCGCACTCGTCAAAAACGGCCTTTAAGTTTTTGCGGTTGCTAAGAACTATTGAAGCAAGCTCCACGAGTTCCCCAACATGGATTTGTTCCGGCCCGGGCGAATCTTGCCTTATGGCAGGAAAGAATTCCAAGGCGCCCATTCCTCGCGTTCCCGTGTAGCAAAGCCGTTCCACAGCGTTAAACGAATCCAAAAGGCGGCCTTGTTTTGAAAGCCACACATTTATAAGCTCGTTTCCAAACTTGTCGGGCAGCGAGTCGGAGAGCAGGCCAGGAAGCCCGTGAAAGCTTTGGTATGAAAGTTCGGGAAAGCTGTATATGCCTCCGCGCAGGGGCATGGCGATAGGGGAGACTTGTATTCCACTTGAGATGAAGTTTTTGTCATACTCAAACAAGGCGGTCCTTTGCGCTCCGTCAAGAGACACCGCTCCTATTGTCGTGCCCCAAAGCTTGACTTCTGCGGAATAAATCATTGCTCATCCCCCCATTTGAACTGTTTTGGGCGCGCCTTTCCGGAGTCCCTTACGCGGCATTTTGGCTCCCTTTTATTTACAATCTCATAAGGCGTTGGTTCGGCCCCAGGCAGCAAAAGGTCAAGGCCGCTGACCCGGTTTAAGGCCCTGAGCAGCTTTATAAGGCTTTCAAGTTGTACGCTTTGACCTTTTTCGGCCCGCTCGACTGTGCTTTTTGCCACGCCGCTTTCTTTACTAAGCCGCTCTTGGGTAAAGCCGGCCCTTACGCGGCAAGCCCTAAGCCGCGCCCCCAGCTCTGCGAGAATTTGTTGGTCGTTTGCAAAAGCGTCAATCCGCATAGGCTTAGTATAAGGCAAAAGACGCAAAATGTCAAGATAAATCTTTAATTTAGAAGAAATATTTGTCATCTTTGTGTTAACTCTTCAAAAACGAAGAGTTTGTTTGCGATTTGAGGTCTTTCCAACATCTCTGTAGTTGATTTTTTCCATATAAAGCGCTAAAATGTTACTATGTCGGATTTGCGTTACACGCTCATGAACAAGGAAACTCCTCTGTGCGACTTTGTCATCCAAGGTCAGGGCGAGCTTGAGCTTTGCAAAATTGTCCAGGAGCGCAATCCGCTTCCGTTTTGGTGCGCGGACGTTGACTTGTGGATTGCAAACCGAAGCGCGGCCAAGCATCGCGAGCATGTGAACAAAATCCTTGAAATGTGCGGCGGAAAGACAAAAAGCGGTTTTATAGCGTTGACCCACTGCCTTTCTCTGACAGACACTCTTTGGGTAAAAAGCGACAGAGAGGACGTCTCATGGAGCCAAGTCAACCTTTACGAAAATAATTTTGACCAAGTTGTTTCAAAGTTGTCATTCGATGGGACTGGACTTTTTGGCATCCAGATGTCAACGACTTCGCCCGAATTAACAACGGACGGCTCTTACGACAAGTGCTGGCTCAACAAAAATGACGGAATCCACCTTATTAAAACAGGAAGCAGCGGCGCGAAAAACGCAGGCATGGAGCCTTATGGAGAAGTTTTGGCCAGCCAAGTGTTTGAAAAACTTTGTGACTCGGTCAAATACACGCTGGCGCGTTTTGACGGAAAGGTTGTCTCGGACTGCAAGCTTTTTACAAGCAAAGATTTTGGCTACAAGCCGATCAGTTTGTTTTTAAGGCCGGGACTAAAATATGACTTGGCCCAATTGCTGGAGATTTATAAAGAATTTGATTGCCAAGACGCGCTGCGCAGAATGGTTGTAGCGGACTGCATAACATTGAATAAAGACAGGCACTATGGCAATTTTGGCTTTATGGTCAACAACCAAACTTTTGAACGGACAAAATTAAATCCCTGCTTTGACTTTAACATGTCCTTTGTTCCTTTTGCGGAAGAAGGCTTTGACTTTGGCGTTTCTTCAGACAAAAAAAAATTGGACTTTGACGAATATCTTTCGCAAAGAGGCCCTATGATAGGAAGCGACTATGTCGCTCCCGCCCGCGCGATACTGACCCCCGAGATAAGAAAATGCGTGGAAGAAATCCGCCAAACAAAACTGACTGTACAATGTGACCAAAAATTTACCGAGCGCCGCCTTGCCCAAATGAACATGATAAAAAATGTCCAATGCGAGCGCATTTTGGGCTTTGACGCCAAGTGGGAGTTTTAACCATGTTTTTGCTTTACATCGATCCTGGCACGGGCAGCATGCTTTTTTCTGTTTTTATCGGAATTGTAAGCGCGCTTGTTTTTTTGTTCAGGAAAGTTTTCATAAAGATAAAGTTTGTCCTTAGCGGCGGAAAGATAGAAAAAATCTCCGCGGCAAAGATTCCCTACGTGATTTTTACCGACCACAAGCGCTATTGGAACATCTTTAAGCCCGTCTGCGACGAGTTTGAGAGGAGGGGCGTGGAGTTGGCCTATTGGACGGCCTCTCCCGACGACCCTGCGCTTTTGGAAAAATACCAGCATGTAAAGGCCCAGTTCATAGGCGAGGGCAACAAGGCCTTTGCCAAGCTCAACATGATGAACGCTTGCATAGTCCTTTCAACGACTCCCGGCCTAGACGTCTACCAGTGGAAGCGCAGCAAGAACGTTGACTATTACGTTCACATAAGGCACACTGTTGACGATCCCTTGGGCTACAGAATGTTCGGCTACACTTTTTACGACGCGATTTTGCTTTCGGGCGACTTTCAAGAAGACTACATAAAAAAACTTGAGGCCGCAAGAAACGAGCCCAAAAAAGAGGTTGCAGTCGTTGGTTGCACCTACATGGACCAGATGGCAAATCGTTTGCAGTCGGAGCCAAAGCCTGATAATGCCGTTCCAGTTGTATTGCTAGCTCCCAGTTGGGGACCAAGCGCGATACTCGCAAAATTTGGCTCAAAGATTCTTGACGCTTTGATTGCCACTGGCTATAAAATAATTGTAAGGCCGCATCCGCAATCATTCACCTCGGACAAAGATATAATCGAGCCTCTTATGGAGCGATATCCAAATTCTGAGCGGATTGAATGGAACCGGGACAACGACAATTTTGCTGTTTTAAATCAAGCGGATTTAATGATTACTGATTTTTCCGGAATCATTTTTGACTACACGCTTGTTTTTGACAAACCCATCATCTATGCCGACACAAGCTTTGACAAGGCTCCTTATGACGCGGCCTGGATAGACGAACCCTTGTGGAGATTCTCAGTTCTATCCAATTTAGGGCTAAAGCTCCAAGAGGCGGATTTTCCAAATATAAAACAAATCATTCAAAATCTTTTGACGGACGATTCATTCGCTCAAGGACGCAAAAGAGTTCGAGAGCAGGCCTGGCAGTTCAAGGGCGAGGGCGCCAAAAGAACTGTTGATTATTTGCAGGCTAAATATAAGGAATTGCGGCATGAATAAATACAAAGACGCCATAGGCATTCTTGGAGGCATGGGTTCTTACGCCACCTTGGATTTTTTTAATCGCGTGCTAAACTTTTTCCCTTGCGAAAAAGAATGGGAGCGCCCTCGCGTTCTTATTGACAACAACTGCGTTATGCCAAGCCGCGTCAGGGCGATTCTTTACAACGAAAATGTCGAAGAGTTAAAGTCGGCCTTGTATGAATCTGTAAAGGGAATGCTTTCAACTAAGCTTTCTGACGGAGGAAAGCTTTACATCGTTATTGGCTGCAATACCGCTCACAATTATCTTGGTTACTTAAAGGAACGACTTCCGCAAGCCAATTTTGTTGACATAATTGACGCGTGCGCCGACGACCTTGAAAAGCGGGGTGTTAAGGAAGTCTCTGTTTTGGCCACCGAAGGAACGGTCGCGACAAAAATTTACAATGACTATTTTGACAAAAGGGGCATACGTATATTTTACCGCGATTCAGAAGATGAGCAAAAGCAAGTTCGCTACTTGATAGAATGCGTAAAGCAAAACAAAATGACCGATGACGCAAAAAAACAATTTGCCTGCCTGATCAACTCTTGCGTTACGGACAACGTTATTTTGGGCTGCACCGAGCTTCCTGTTTTGTGGAACACGATGGACAAAGGCGTCGTTAATAAGACTGTCTTTGACCCTTTGGAATGCGCGTTGTTCAAACTCAAGGACATGCTTAAGTGACAAGGTAGGAAAGGCGTTTTATGGGAAATCTAATATACACGTTTGTAATTTATCCTCTTACGCAGCTGATGGAGCTGGCTTTTTCTTTTGGCAACAAGATTTTTGACAACACGGGAATCGCGATTTTGTGCGTCAGCTTTGCCGTCAGCTTGTTCACGCTTCCCCTTTATGTGGTGGCCGAAGGCTGGCAGCAAGTTGAGCGCGACGTTCAAAAAAAGATGAAGCCGTGGATAAGCCACATCAAGCGGACGTTTAAAAGCGACGAGCAGTACATGATGCTTTCGACATATTACAGGCTCAACCGCTATCATCCGATAATGGCTTTGCGCTCGGCCTTTGGCTTGTTGATACAGATTCCTTTTTTTACTGCGGCGTATTCCTTGCTTTCCAAAATGCCCGCGCTGCATGGCCAGGCCTTTTTGTTCATCCGCGACATGGGAAGGCCCGACGCGCTTTTTGAGGTCGCAGGCTTTGCGGTAAACGTCCTGCCAATCGCCATGACGCTTATAAACATGGTAAGCGGCTTTTTGTACACTCGCGGCCTTTCGCTGCGCGACAAGCTGCAAACTTACGGCCTGGCCTTGGTCTTTGTGGTGATTTTGTACGACAGTCCGGCCGGACTTGTAATGTACTGGACGATGAACAACATCTTTAGCTTGATAAAGAACGTATTTTACAAGCTAAAGAATCCAATAAAGACTCTTTACTTTATTATGTGCGGCCTTGTCACGATTTTTATCGTCTGGCTTTTTGCGGACAGGGTGATTTCGCCCAAGCGCGCGGTCCTTGTGGCGGCGGTCTTTTCTTTGGTCTATTTTGCGCCCCTCATCGTCAAGGCCTGCCAATTTTTGATTGACAGCGTTTTGGTTGACTTGCGCGACAATCCCAAAAAGCGCTTGGCCTTGTTCTCCTTTTGTTCATTGGGCCTTTTTATTTTGAACGGAATTTTAATTCCGTCCTTGCTGATAGCCTCTTCGCCGATGGAATTTTCGGGAATCGACGGCTTGGGCAGCCCCACGTTCTTTATTCGCAACACGGCCATGCAGGCCTTTGGACTTTTTGTCGTCTGGCCCTGCCTGCTTTACTTTTTGTACCGCCAGCGCATGCAGACTTTGATAGCCTTTGCCTTTTCTTTGCTGCTTTCGTTCGCCTTGGCCAACGCCTTTTTGTTCAAGGAAAATTATGGCCTTATTTCGACAATGCTTGTTTTCATCAGCGTCAACAAGGTTGATTCCAAGACCAGTTTGGTCTTGTTGAACTTGCTGGTCATGGCCGTTTTGTTTGTTTTGGTGTCGTTGGCTCTGGCAAAGAAAAAGACTGTTTGGGCAAACTATTTTTTTGCGGTTGTCGCGGCGTCATTGCTTTTGCTTTCGGCGACACAAATAAGGACAATCGGTTTGGGCTACAAGCAGTACTTAAAGCTTTCGCAAAACGGCCAGTCCAAACAAACTGTCAATCCTATTTTCCATTTTTCAAAGACAGGAAAAAATGTAGTCCTGCTTTATTTGGACAGGGCGCAAAACCGTTTTGTGGAGCCGGTTTTTGACGAGATACCGGGCCTGCGCCAAAAATACAAGGGATTCACTTTGTTTAAAAACACAGTCTCATTTAACGGACATACGCTTATGGGCGCCGCTCCTGTCTTTGGCGGCTACGAATACACGCCCGAAGGCATGAACAATCGCTCGGACGTAAAGCTGGTTGACAAGCAAAACCAGGCCCTTACATTGCTTCCGCGAATATTCACTGAGCAGGCCCAGGATTTTTGCGCCACTGTCACGGACAGCCCTTGGGCAAATTACGCTTGGATTCCAGACTTGAGCATTTATGACGGCTGCAAGAACACAAAGGCATATCACACAGACAAGGTTTATTTGAACGCCTGGTATAAAGAACACAACGGCGTTTTTGACGCCCACATAACAAGCGCGACATTAAAGCGCAACTTGCTGTGGCATTCCTTGTTCAAAACTTCTCCGCTTGCCTTGAGACCCGCTTTTTATAACGACGGAAGGTATTGGGCGCCTCATCAAGCCACCGAAGATATGAACGGTTTTTTGGAAGACTATTCCGCGCTTAGCTACATAAAAAGACTGACGGATTTTGAATGCCAGACAAAAAACGCCTACATAAACTTTACCAACAACACGCCGCACGACGACTTGTTCCTGCAGGCGCCGCAATATGTTCCCGTCACAAACGTTACGGATAGAGGAAGCTCTGAATATGCCGACGACCCTTCTTATCCAGGCAACGCGGCTTCGTTGATTTTGGTCGGCGATTGGCTGGACTATTTGCGGCAAAACGGCGTTTACGACAACACGCGCATTGTCATCGTGGCCGACCATGGAGCCGTTGACAAAGAGGCCGAGTTTGTTTGGGATTCCAAGTTCGAAAAGATAAAGCCGGGGCATTTTCACCCGCTTTTGATGTTCAAGGATTTTGGCGGCGACAAGGATTTTTGCGTGGACGACCGCTTTATGACCAACGCCGACACGCCGGCCTTGCTTTTGCAGGGAATTGTGGATGCTCCCAAAAATCCATATACCGGCGCGCTTGTCGATTCCAGCCAAAAACAAAAGGGCGCTCTTGTCTGCCAGGACGACAGCTGGATGCCCCACCACCTAAAAAGCGAATATGTCTTTAAGGGCAAAAAAGGGGATTGGGTCAGGGTAAAGGACAACATATTTGACTCGAACAATTGGTCGTTTGAGGGCCAGCCCCAAGGAGAAAACTGATGCAAGCGATAATTTTGGCCGCCGGAACTGGAAGCCGGCTAAGGCCTTTGACAAACGACGTTCCCAAATGCATGGTAAAGGTCAACGGCGTTCCCATGATTGAGCGGGCCATAGACGCTTTGGTCGCGGCTGGAATAAAAAAGCTTGTCGTCGGCCTTGGCTACAAGAGCCAAGTTCTAAAGGATTTTATTCGCTCCACGTTCACGCAAGACCGCTTGCAAGGCATGCAAATCCAATTTGGCGAAAACCCCGACTACGACAAGACCAACAACATTTATTCGCTGTATCTTTTAAAGGAATTTTTTAAGGCCGACGATACCCTTTTGCTTGAAAGCGACCTTGTTTACAATCCCCAAATAATAAAGGACCTTGCCGCCGCTCCGCAAAAAAATCTTTCTGTGGTAAGCCATTGGCAGGATTGGATGGACGGAACGGTCACGCTGCTTGACAAGGACGACAACATCACAAACTTTATCGTCAAAAAAGACCAAAAGGCGGAGCAAAAGCCCGATTACTACAAGACGGTCAACATTTACAAGTTTTCCAAAGACTTTACCAACAACTATTACCTTCCGTTCTTGGAGACATTCATGAACGTGTTTGGAAAAAATTCTTATTACGAGACTTGCCTAAAGTTCATCGCGCAGACCGACCCCACGCTGCTCAAGGCCTTTAAAATCGACCAAAGCCTTTGGTACGAGGTTGACAACGCCGACGACCTTAAGGTTGCCGAAAGCAGGTTTTAGCGCAAGGCGCGGCCGCGCTTGTCGTCGCTAGCGCAATTCTTGCAGCGCCTCAAATTCGATCTTTCGGCCTTGCGAAAAATGAAATTCGTTAAAGCCTGGCTTTGTAAATTCGGGCGTCAATTCGTTTTGCAGCATTGTTCCCGGGTGGAACAGAACTTCCAAGTCCGCGCCGCGCGCTTGGCATTTTTTTTCAAAGCTTGGCAAAACTTTTTTTACCCTTTTTGAGTCCATGTGTCCGCTAAAGAAAACTCCGCACAAGAGGTTTGTCTTTAGCCCGTTCTTTTTTTGCCAGCGCCTGACTTTGCGCGAATAATGGTTTAGTATAAGGCATTTAACAATGTTGGCGGGCGAATATGTTTTGAACAGCGCTGGCGCTGTCATGTAGCATAAGATGGGGTCTTGGGAATTGCGGACATATTCGGGCTTGGTTCCAAGCTGGGCAAGCGCGTCTGTCAGGGCGTCAAAAAATACCGGAATCATGTGCGGGTGCTGGTGGCTGTCAACGCGCAAGGCGCTTGTGTCGCAAAGGCCCGATTCCGCGGCCCGTTTTATTTGCGCCAAGATTTCTGCTTTTAGCTGGGAGCGGACCGTCTTTCTTTTGAACGGATTGATTGAAAAAACAAGCAGCTTTCCCCAAGACACGTTAAAAAAGCCGCGCTCGTCAACCAAGTTGGGCACAAGGCTTTTGTCGGCAAGGCATTTGCCTTCCATTACGTTTAGGTGGACCGCGACTTTGACTTCTTTAGGAAAATCCTTTTTTGCCTTTAAGAATTTTTGCGCGGCGGCGTCAAAAATTTGCAGGTTGGGGATGACGCTTATGCTGTCAAGCTTTCCTTGCTTGCAGAGGGCCAGTATGTCGTTGTCGGAACTTTCGCTAAGCGCGTAGTCATCCGCGTGAAGGTCAATTTTTGTCATCAAGCTTTTTTCCTACGATGTATTGCGGGCGGCCTTTGACTTCGTCGTAAATTTGCGCGATGTACACGCCTATGATTCCAAGGCTTATCATTATTCCGCCAATTCCTATCGCCACCAAGAAAATAAGCGTTGGAAAACCGCTGGCCGACTTTCCTTTTATGAACGAGACCAGCGCGTCAACTCCAAAACCAAGCGCCAAAAGCATGAACAGTATGCCGACTGTGGTCACGATTTGAAGGGGAGCGTAGCTAAAGCAAATCACGTTGTTTATGGCGTAGCGAATCAAGGATTTTGTGGACCATTTTGTCTGACCGCTCTGGCGCTCTTGGACTTCGTAATACACTGTCGTCTTTTTAAAGCCCACCCAAAACGACAGGGCCCTAAAGAATGTGTTGCGCTCTTTTAGCGCCGAAAGTTCGTTCAAAACCTTTCTGTCCAAAAGCTTGTAGTCGCTGGAATCCCTCATGTCCATTCCGACGGCCTTGCTTATCATTCCGTAAAATATTTTTGTAAAGGCCTTGTGCATAAGGCCTTCCTTTCCGCGGTCGGTCTTTACGCCTTCGACAACCTCAAAGCCTTCGCGCCATTTTTGGACCATCTCGATTATGGTCTTGGGCGGGTGCTGCAAGTCCGCGTCAAGGACAACGGCGCAGTCGCCTGTGGCTCCGCGCAAGCCGCTGAACAAGGCCGCCTCTTTTCCAAAATTGCGCGAAAAAGAAATGCACTTTACGCGCGAATCGTTTTTATGCAGCTCCAAAATCTTTTGGTAAGAATTGTCCTTGGAGCCGTCGTCAACGAACAAAAGCTCAAATTTGGCTTTTTTGATTTGCTCAAAAACGCGGCAAATCTCGTTGTAAAAAGGCTCCACGTTGGATTCTTCGTTGTAGCACGGAACTATTAGGCTTATTGTGTCCATTTTTATTCTCCTTTTTTAATTTTAGAGGAGATAATTTCTTTTACCAAAAACTTTGGCTGGTTATTGACAGTTAGATAAACTTGTCCCAAATACTTCCCAACAATGCCAAGCGAAACAAGAATAAGACCTCCCAAGACAAGAACCAATATTACGAGTGTGGTCCATCCAGTAACATCCGCTCTGCCTGTAAAATATTCAACTGCGTACTTTACCGCAAGGATGAGGCCTATGGCCGCGCTAAAGAAACCTGTATAGGCGGCTAGGTTAAGCGGCATGGTCGAAAAGCCAAAGAGCATTCGCAAAAAAACTTTTATCGATTTTAACAAATTGTAGTTGGACTTTCCCAACTCGCGTTTGTGGTGTTCAATCGGGATTTGCGTGATGTTGCGTGTCACTTGAAAGATGAGACCGTCGATGTAAGGAAAGAGATTGTTGAATTTTGTCATCTCTTGGACAACGCCGCGACTTACGATTTTAAATGGAGATAAATAAATTTCGTGCGGTTTTTGAATCGCTATCTCGCTGATTTTTCCATTAAACCAAGAGCCAAGGTTTTTCCAAAGTCTTTGTTTTTTTGACTCAAAGTTTGCGTAAACAACATCAAAGCCTTTTTGCGCTTCTTGGTAAAGTTTTGGAATGTCATAGGGCGAATGCTGCAAGTCATCGTCCATAATGACAACCCATTTTCCGGCAGCGTAGTTGAGGCCTGCAAGGATTGCGCTGTCCTGGCCCCCGTTTTTGCGAAGGTTTATGCCAATTACATTTTTATTCTTTGCGCATACTTTTTTTATCTCATCCCAACTTGAGTCGCGGGAACAGTCGTTGACCATAATTTGTTCGTAAGAAAGGCTCTTTAGCGCGTCGGCGATTTGTCGTGACAGCTCCGCAACGCATTCATGGCTGTTGTAAACGGGAATGACGATAGAAATTTCCGGCATCTTAGTTCTCCTCAAATTTTATTACAGTAAAATCATGCGGCGCGTTATCATTATATTTGACATAGTAATATCTTTGTCCTTTTATGCCATATGACTTAAGTTCGTCAATTGAATCGACAAAATAATATATTTGATTATCATTAAGGTATGGAAGGATTTCTGTATACAAAGAATTTCTGTCAATGTATACATCCGCCGTCGTATCCTTGATAAACTCCGCTGAAAATATTCTTTTATCTGAGTCATCAAGATGTTCTATCTTTTGATTGTTGTCTTTGTTAGGAACTACGTTTTTTACAACAAAAATGGTAACAATAGCAAGCGTTAAACTTAAAAAAAGTTCAAAAAACTTATTTTTGCTTTTGTCAAGCGAAAAAATAACAGCTAATATTGGAAAACTAGACGCAATATATCTTAAAGTGTAATACGGAGAAAAAAACATAACTAAAATGCACCAAGCAAGAGCTCCAAAGAAGAGAGTCATCCTTAAACCTGTATGGTGTAGATTGTTCCTTTGTCTAACAAACAAACAGGTAAGCTGCATAACACCATAAATAAGAAAGACAAAAAAGTTTAAGTAGTTGTTGGAAATCAAATTATACACGACAACAAGCGCATTTTTTATTCTGTCAACAGACGATGTCATCGTAGACAGCGCTTCTGTTCCTCTTCCAACAAAAAAACCAATGCCATAATTCAAATAAAATATTTTTGATACAATGAGAGCGGCAAGAAAAGCGCATACCAAAGAATACAAAAGGCTAAACTCTTTTTTTGCTATCAAAAAAATTATTAGCAACAATCCAAGCAAGAGAATGTAAAAAAAGGAGAAATAGTCGCAGTTGATGACAAGAAACAGAACGACGATTGTCGCAATAAAATTCAAGCGTGTGTTTATATCTTTTTTTTCGCAGACATTTTTTATATAAAGTACAAAAAGGTATGAGAATAATATTAACAGCGCCTCTTGCAAGGCGTAAGAACGCATAAAGACAGAAAGACCTATTGTTGCTGGGTTTAGGAAAGCAATTGCTAACATAAGGCATTTTGCAACTTTATTGTCACAAACTTCATTTAGTAGAAGAATGAAAAAATAAAAAGAAAATGCAAAAAAAACAAGATTTAGCAAGCTTTCGCGGATGAAAATCGCCTTAAAATCCGAACTTTCAAAGCCAGTGTACCATATTCTGCTCAACACAAGAAACAGGTTGTTGTAAGCGGTGTCACGATTGTATATCCATAAATGCGCCAAATCCTTTATGGTGTCCTTTAATGAACCGTTGTCAAAACAAATCAAATCCTTGATTTGTTTTCCTGTAAATGGCGTCAGCTTTTCAAAGTTTTTTCCGCTCCAAAGTCCATATTCGTTGTAATGAAATATCGAAATTCCATACAGTTCGTCCATATGAAAGCTTTTCTTTTGCGTAATCCAATAAATTCTTACGGCGCAAATAACAACAAAAAGTGCCAAAAGAACAAGGTTAAACTTATTGTTCTTAAGGTTTCTAAAAGGATAAAAAAACTTAAAAGAGTTTTCATTTGGAGATGAAAAACTTACGCGTGATAACAGAATAAAGGAAATTGCATAAACAAAAAAGAAAGCAATGTTGCATTCAATAAATGAATATAATTTTGAAATTTTTTCTATAGTGATGTCGGGGCGATAATGTTGTATCATACCCATTATCGATGAGGTTGCGCTTGGGTTAAAACGTATGCAAAGCAAAAAAAAGGACACAAAAAAACATATAGCGGACAAAAAAAATAAGGAAAACTGAGTTTTTTTTGACATCGAAAAATAACCTCTATTGTTTATAAAACTCCAAGACAGCGTCAATCACCTTTTGCTGGTCTGCTTCCGTAAGTCCATAGTAAAGAGGCAGTCTTACAAGCCGTTCCGAATATGGCGTGGTAATTTGGTCTGCACCATCAAAACGGCCGAATTTTAGGCCGGCTGGCGCTGAATGCAGCGGGATGTAGTGGAACACGGCAAGAATGTCTTTTTGCCTCATATGGGCTATAAAAGCAGTCCGCTCTTCAAGGGAACGGGTTATCAAATAGAACATGTGCGCGTTGTGGACGCAGTCGGTTGGAACAATTGGCAGCCGAATTTTTCCGGCTTTTTCCAAATCCGTAAAGGCATTTTTGTACTTGTTCCAAACATTCATGCGAAACGATTGTATTTCATCAGCCTTTTCTAGTTGCGCCCAAAGGTAGGCGGCGTTCATGTCGCTTGGCAAGTAGCTTGAGCCATAGTCGCGCCATGTGTATTTGTCAATCTGGCCTCGCAAAAACTTGCTTCGGTCGGTGCCTTTTTCGCGAATCACTTCGGCCCGCTCAAAGTCCGCAACTCCTGTGTTGATGATTATCGCGCCGCCTTCTCCCATGCTAAAGTTTTTTGTCTCGTGGAACGAAAGGCAGCCGTAATCGCCGATTGTTCCAAGAGCGCGGCCTTTGTAAGAGGAGCAAATCGCTTGCGCGGCGTCCTCCACCACCTTAAGGCTGTGGCGGCGGGCGATGTCCATTATGGCGTCCATCTCGCAAGCGACACCGGCGTAGTGAACGACGCAAACGGCCTTGGTTTTGTCCGTTATGGCGGCCTCAATCTTTTTTTCGTCGATGTTCATCGTGTCGGGTCTAACGTCAACAAAGACGATTTTGGCGCCGCGCTGGACAAAGGCGTCCGCGGTTGAACAAAAGGTAAAGGACGGCATGATGACTTCGTCGCCGGCCTGGATGTCGCACAAAAGGGCCGCCATCTCCAAAGCCGTGGTTCCGCTTGTGGTAAGCAGAACCTTTGACTTTCCGCCAAGGCGCTCCTCCAGCCAAGCGTGGCATTTTTTTGTAAAGGCTCCGTCTCCGCAAATCTTATGCGCGGCGATCGCCTCCTGGATGTATTTTACCTCATTGCCGGTCACCGGCGGAACGTTAAAGTGAATCATATTCATTTAAAATTATAGCACATTAGTTTATTTTTATCTATAATCTTATTGCCTTTTTTCATCTTGCGCTTGTTCCTCAATAAAAGTCCCTGGTTTTAATAACCTTTAAATCCGGTTCCTTAAAGGTGACCAAAAATTTATTGTCTTGGCCTTGAATTGTGTGGTAGGCGGTGTCCAGCAAAACCGGCAAGTCTTGTTTTTGCAGGTTGTGGCTCTTGCCGTCCGCAAATTCAAAGAAGCCGTATGAGTTTAAGATTAATTGCGTTGAGTCCCTGTCGTCAGCGTAAATGTCCACGCAAATCTCTGTGAGCGGATAGACTTTTATCAAGTTTTGAACGGCGGGAGCGTATCCGATTTTGTTGGCTACCAAGATTTCGCTTGGCTCTCCGTTGTCTTGCGCCGGCATGATTTTGGACAAGTCTTCAAGGAGTAGGGCGCATCTAAATTCGGCTTGCTTTACTTGCTGGCTTTGCGCGTTTCCAAAGGCAAAGGCGTACGCAAAGCAGCAGTAGCTTGCCGCAAACACTGCAAGTCGGCTGACAATTCTAAGCGGTTTGCCGTTGTTGTTCGACAAAGACAAAAGCAACAGCGACGCGGCCGCAAAAAATGTTCCAATGCCGTAAAGCGCCCGTGAATGCCATTGCGGAGTTCCCATGGCCATGTAAACGCCGTAAGAAAGGGGGAGCGCCAACGCGTAAAAAGCAAGCGTGACAATAACATTCATCAGTCTTCCTTTTTTGGAAGAAAAAGCGGCCGCGACAATGTTCAGGGCCAAGATTAGGAGCGCGAAAATTTTTAGCGCGCTCTTTCCAAGTCCGCTCCAAATTATTGCCACATATTTGGGCGCGTTTTGAATTACATTTGAAAGGGACATTCGCTCGTCAATGGCGCCGGGCTTAAATTCCCTTTCCATAAAGATGAACTTGAACAAAAGCAGGCTTGCGATGTAGCAGCAGATTGAGGCCAAGACAAATTTTCCGATTTGGCTCCAGCTTTTTCCGTCTTGGCGCATTCGAGCGGCGCAAAGAACGGCCATGACTATGTATATTCCGCTTGAGGCCTGGTATGACGTGCACATCGCAAAAAGGCCTATGACCGAAGCGATGATATAATCGCGCGTTTGGCTTTTGAACACGAACGGAAGAACACAGGCAAAAATGGACAAGGCCATGTACGGACTGTCATAGCGGTATGAAAAGTTGCTCAAAAAATATGGATAAAGTCCTATGGGCAACGACGCGAGACAAGCAAGGTATCCCATTTTTTCGTTTGTCGCCGCTTGGACCGCCATAAAGGACGCCAGCGCCACAAAGAAAACCGCGATTAATTGGGTCAGGGGAGCGATGTCTATAAGTCGCATTGACGTGTGCAAAAGAATGGAGCCAAATTCGTCAAAGTAGCGGTACCAGTTGACCCATTCCCTTACTCCCTCAAGCTGGCGGTTCAGGTCGTCGATTGTTCTGTAGCAAAAGTTTCCGCGAATGATTGTAAAGTAGCCAAGAAGATAAATTGCGGCCAAAAAAATCAAATATTTTTTATTTGCGATTATAAAACGAGTTTCTTTTGAAACAGCCTGACAAAAATCATTGAAAAGCTCTCTGCCTTTTTTTGTGAATAGAATCAAGTTTAGAATTGCTATAAAGATGATTCCGCATGAGGCAAAGGCCGACATTTGGTGTTTCCAAAAGTTGTCGCTTATGTCGTCGTTTTTTAGCCGTTCAACCAGAGCGATTGCAAAATCCTTTACCGGCGGAAGGTATAAAACGGACAAGCCGGCAACAGCCAGAACGGATGCTGCCAAAATAATTTTTTTTAAAGTCGCGTTCATTTTTCGCTCCTTGTATCTTTACTCTCTTCCACAACCCCAATCATAAACTCCGCCGCTCTCTTTCCGGCCTGGCCGATGTGTTGCCAGGATTCGGCCTTTGCTTGGTCGCGGGCGGCCTTTAGGGCGGGACTGTCCGAGGCTTTTTGGATTACGTCCTTGATGTTGGCAAAGTCGGCCTCGTTGATGGGAATGCCCATTTTATGCAGGGTGGCCACTTCCCACAGCTCGTGCTTTATGTACCAAGCGTCGTAAGGCTTTAGGTCCATTTGCGCGTTGGCGTAGATGACCGGCTTGTCGAACAAAAAGGCGTAGTCGAATATGATTCCCGAAAAGTCGCTTATCATTATGTCCGCCTTGTTAAGGCAGTAAATGTTGTCGCGGTCGTAGTTCCATTCCACGTTGGCAGCGTCCTTGTAGCGCGCGTTAAGGCGGTCAAGCATTTCTCTTTCGGAGATTTTTGACTGGGGGTGGGGGCGGATGATTACCTTAAAGCCCGAGGCTACAAGCGGGTCCAAAAGCCGCTCGCCGTAAAGGGTCAAAAGTCCGCTCTTTCCCCATGTGGGGCTGACCAAGACGGTGAACTGATGGTTTTCCTCTTTGGGCAGTTCCTTGATTCGTTCCTTGAGCAAATCAAGATACGTGCAGCCCACGGTGACCAAGTCCTTTTTGTTTATGCCGCGCAGTTCCTCCAAAAAGCGGATGTCGTCGGCCTGGTAGTCGCCTGTCATCAAGACCGAGTCAAAAAAGTCAAGGCCGAACAAGCGGTACATCGAAGAGTCGGTGGGCGAGTGGAAGATGTGGCTGTAATGCTTGACGTTCTTGCTGCGCTTTAGCTGGTATACGTCCAGGCCCGGAGTTGACATAACTACGATTCCCGCGCTCAAAAGATTCAGCTTTGCGTAGGCGGTGTTTCCTTCGCCGATAAATTCGGCTTGGACAAACTTGTAGTTCTGGCCAAAAACGCCGTCGTCCTTTGAGGAGGTGTAGTAGGTTATCGGAATCTGTCGCGCTTCAAATTCGTCCAGTATGGGCTTAAAGACAGTCCAATAGCGCTTGTCCTCGCAGTAAATCACGTATTTTTTGTAGCTCTTGTCTTCTTTTATGGACTTTTTGTCTGCGCTAAAAAACAGTTTTATCTTTAGCCAAAAAGCCTTGAACAAAAAGAAGAGCGTTGCAAAGGCTCCGATGAGAATAGAAAACAGCATGCTGCCCGTGCCGGGATCGATGTATAAAAGCGCCATTATTTTTTGCCCTTCAAGAACGCCGCGATAAGCTTGTAGGCCTTGTCCATCCAAACTTTGGGCGCCACCGTGACGCGCATGGCAAGCTGGCCTTTCTCCGTCCACAAGCGGGTAAGGATTCCGTTGGCCGCCAAGTAGTCCTTGAGCGCCTGCGTGTCAATCTTGTTGTCAAAGTGGACAAACACAAAGTTTGCCGCGCTCTTAAAGGCCTTGACTCCCTTGAGCTTGTTCATGTTTGTTATAAAGCCTGAGCGGGCGGTGTCCAGCTTTTTTACAAGCGCGTTGTAGTATTTTTTGTCGCGCAGAGCCGCCACCGCCGCCTTGCGCCCTAGGTTTGAAACGCGGAAGGGGTTTAGGTCCAGCTTGAACACTTGCTTTGCCATCGGGGCGCAAAGTCCGTAGCCTATGCGCGCTCCGGCCAAGCCGTAAAGCTTTGAGAAGGTTCGGCAAAAGACCACGTTGTTGTAAGTTTCCAAAAGGCGGCGGACGTCAAGCTTGGCGTCTCCCATTCCGTAATAGGCTTCGTCAACGATTACAAGCGAGCCTGGGTTTTGCTTGATTACCTTTTCCAAGTCCGCCTGGCTCATCACCGCGCCTGTCGGGTTGTGGGGAGTAGTGATTACGATGATGCGCGGCTTTGCCTTTTTTGCCGCAGCCAAAAGGCCCTTTACGTCAAAGATGTAAGAAGTCTTTCCAGGAACCACGTCGTAGTAGGCGGCCTTGGCAAAATGCAGCTCGATTACCGACTTGTAATAGTTCCACGCAGGCGAAGAAATCAAGACTGTGTCGTCCCTGTTCAAGACCAGCGTCATGATTGTCTTTATCACGTCGCTTGAGCCCGAGTGGATAAAAATTTTGTCCGTAGGAATGTCAAGCTCTTTGCTAAGCTCGACGGCAAGCTCGTCTTCGCGGGTCAGGTCGTAAAAGCAAAGGTCTTGCATCGTGGCGTTGTGGAATACTTCCAGCGCCTTGGGGCTTGCTCCAAAAAGGTTTTCGTTTACGTGCATGCGGCCGGTTGTTTGTTCCGTTCCAACCACGGAGTATTGCTTTACGTCGGTGTAGTTTGAAAGGTACTGGATGCGCTGGGTGTTGTTTACAAATTCTTCCTCTTGGAAGAACTGGTTCACAAATTCCTTGAACGACGGGTTGAATTCTATGATTTCTTCGGTTGTGTCAAATTCCTTGCATTCCTTGTCGTCGGTCTTTCGGATTTTCATGTTAAGGACGTCGATGTGCTTTGCGTAAAAGTGGTCCCAAAGCATGTACTTCATCTCGGGGTCGTAGTACTCTTTTACCATCAGCTCCTTGAACTTGTCCGAAAAGTCTTTGCGCCAAAAAGATTCGCCGATAATGTACCAGCTTTTTTCGCCGCCGCGCTTTACTTCGCGCATATAGCCGTTTTTGTCAAAGGCCTTTACGCAGTCTTCGTTGATGAACTCGTCGGAGAACTTGGCCGCGTAGTAGGAGTCGTAGACATAGTCGCTGTAAACGTTGTGCGCGAACCAGTTGTCGCTGCAGCAGACGTACGAGTTTTTAAGATAGTCTTTGGCCGCGTAGAGGGAAGAGATGTTGTTTTTTTCTTCCCATTCGGTGTTGTCGATTACGATCAGGTCGGGGTATTTTTTTGCCATCTCGTAATATTTTTCTTTAAGGTAGCCAACGACGATGATGATTTGCTTGACGCCAGCGTCGCGCAGCTGCTTGATTTGGCGCTCCACCATCGTGTCGCCCTTTATTTCAAAAAGTCCTTTGGGAAGGTAGTTGGAAAGGGGCATGCAGCGGCGACTGCGGCCTGCGGCCATGATTATCGCGTTATCAACCTTGTAGGGCTTTAAAGCTTCCATTCCCTTTTCGGTGACTTTTGCTCCGTCTATCCAGCCCGCCTTTTGGCAGCTCTGGACCGTTTCTTGCTTGAAAGCGGAAAGGTCTTGCTTTTTGCGCGCGGCCATCAAATAGTCAAATTCCTGTTCTGTCATAAGGCAACTGCCTCCTTTTATCTTGTTCCTTCCGGCGGCTCGATTTGAGTCCAAGAAGACGCTTTGAATATGTTGTCGCGGACAAGCCACCATTCGTTTTTCTTTATGTCAAACAAATAGGGGTCTTTGTGCGCGTGCGGCAAGTGTTTGTCGCAAGTGGTTATTATGACTCCGTCCTTTTTTAAGGGGCGGGTGTCAAGCGGAATTTCTTTTTGGGTAAAGGGGTTTACCGGCTTGTCCAAAAGTCCCCGCAAAAGCAGCGAGGCCGCGTCGGCGTTGGTCATGAATGTTTGGTCCAAGACAAGAGGTCCTTTTGCGTTAAAGTCCTTGAACATAAAGAGCGGGTGGTAGTGGCCGCGGCCTCTGTAAGAAATGCCCGCCAGCTTTGAGTCCAGCGCCGCGTCGGGCTCCATGCAATCTTCGCTGCCGTTTCCGCCGTGGTCTGACGCTATGATTATTCGGGTGTTGTCGTAGACACCGTTTTTCTTTAGCCAGTCAAGCCACGCTCCGACGCGCTTAAAGGCCGCCATTTGCGTGTGGTATGTTCCGTCGTCCTTGTATTTTGACGTTCCCCTGTTTTTGGGAGTCTTTGACGGAACGTAGTCAGGCGCCTCAAAGAAAAAGTCGTCGTGGGTCATTTCGTTCAGTATGCTTGTATAGGAGCCGCTTTTTGTTTCCTGAATGTCGGTAAGCTGGGGCAAAAAGTCCAAGGCGGAATAGTTGTCGATGATTTTTTTTGCGTCGCGAATGTCCTCTTTGGAATTAAAATACGTTCCGTTCAAATAAATCGCTTCCCTAAGGCAGATGGGGGAGCATCTAAAAAGGCTAAAGAACAAAAGGTTTCGCTTTAAGATTTCTTCGGTGGAATCCAAGCCCGCCGACTCGGGGTGGGTCTTGTACCACTGCTGGGTGTATGTTCCGATTGTCTGGTGGCCGTCTATGTCGTAGCCTTGCAAGAACGAAAGGTCGCAGTAGTTGCTTGAGTTTATCCAAGTGGGGTCGTTGACGCTGGCCTTGTAGCCAAGCGTTTCGTTGAATATGCGGGCAAGGACAAGCTGGGACTCGTTGACCTTTTGCTGCCTTGTGACGTCCTTGCGCCTTTGCATTTGGGCCGGAGCGTATTCGTAGCCTCCAAAAAGCGCCGGAGCTCCCAAAAGCGTGTGGCCGTTAAAGGCCGCCGCGTTGTCGTAAAAGACAAAGCCTGTGTATTGTTCTGTCAACTCAGGGGCTTCGTTAAATATTTCCTGAACTTTGGCGGCCGTGGCCCTGTCCAGCATCATCAATATTACGTTCGGATGATTCTTTGAAAGATGGTAGATTGGCTTTAGCTCGACCTTTCCTTGCTGCTTTTGCGCCGCGGCCAAGGCTTCGGAGCTGTTCTTTTGAATTGAAATTGCGTTGGCCACAAAGCTTCCCGCAAGCGCCAAGCAAACTACCAAGGCCGCGCTTCCCAAGACGTTCACCTTTTTAATTTTGAACGAAAGCGCGCACAAAACCGCGGCCGCCGCGAGCGCGAACAAGTTGAGCAAGGAGACCGGCGACAAGGACTTAAAGTCAGTTATGTTTAGGAATGTTAGCGAGGCGGAAATGTCGCCGTAGCGCAGCATAAAGGGGTAGGCGTTGAGCAGGGCCGCTACCGCCAAAAACGCCGCGCCCGCAGCCATCAGCGCCTGAACCTTCTTGTTGAACAAAAAGTAGACGCAGGGGAACCAAAACAAAAATATCGCGGCGGCTTGCAGCGCTGTGTTGCCGATGTAATAAAAGGGCGAGTCGTGGCCGCCAAGTCCCGTAAATTCCGCGGCGGAAGAAGAAATCAATGAAGAAGGAATTGCAAGTCCAAATAGAACAAAAAGCAAAATCGCCGAAACAAAGAAAAGCCCCCGCCGCTCCTTTTTGTTTTGGACCAAGGGAGAAAGAACTGTGTCCAAGAGCTTTTGGGCGCCCTTGACAAAAAGCGGCGAAACCAAGACCAAGACAAGCAAGCCTGTAAAAGCCGCCTTGTATATTTTTTTAGCTTCAAAGAAAAAGTTTATGTAAGCCACGCCAAAAAGGCATACAAGGCTTGCGCAAATCCAAAAGACCTTGAGCGGATTCTTGAGCTTGTAAAAGATGTTCTTTACAAGGCTGAATACGTTGTTCATCGTCCAGTAAAGGACAAGGCCCGACGGCGAGTTGTACAAAATGGCAAGAAAGATTACCGCCATTCCGTGAACTTGGATTTTTTCGCGGGCGGCCAAGCCCTTTGTGTATATGGCGCCGGCAACCATGTTTATCAGCGTCATCGCGATGGGCAGAACGTTCACCGGAAAGCTTCCAATATGGAAAGTCGCGTCAGGAACGCCCATGTCCCTGATGAACAAAAAGGACACTCCTTTTAGCGTTTCCAATTGCGACAAAAACTGGTAGGCCGCCATAAAAAACGGCACTTGTATCAAAAGCCCAAATGACGAGCGCAGGGCCATAATCGGGCTGTAGTGGTTTTCTCGGTAATAGGCTTGGGTCATCATGTAGCGCTCGTCGCCGCTAAAGGCGTCCTTTATGTGGTCAAGGTCGCCCTTCATGCCTTTTTGCTTGTCCCGTTCCACCTGCTGCCAATGTTCGGCCACCGCGTAAAGGGGCAGGCACAAGAGCGTTATGCCTACGCTGACTCCGATGACAGAAAGGCCTATGTTTGACGTTATTTTTAGAAAAAGACGGTAAATTACTTCTATAATAAGATAAAGCGGGTAGATGACGAGCGTGTAAATAAGCGATGCCATATTATAGTAATTTTATCGACATCGGGGCCTTTAGTCAATTGCCGCCCGCCGCTCGTGTTATTGATTAAAAGACATTGATTGTATTTTTCGAGCGGTTTCGCCGCGTCCTTAAGACGCTACTTTGTTGCTTCCACTTGGGTCCAGGAGGAGGCCTTGAAAATGTTGTCCTTTACAAGCCACCATTCGTCGTCGCGGATGTCAAACTGGCATGGATCCTTGTGGTATGTGGGCCTGTGGCGGTCGCTTGTGGTGATTATTACGCCGTTTTGCTTTAGGGGCCGGGTGTCTAAGGGAATTTCTTGCTTTGTATAGGGGTTCACAGGCTTTTCTATAAGGCCGCTCAACAGGAGCGAGGCGGAATCCGCGGTGGTCATAAAGTCAGGCTTTTTGCTTAGGGGCCCGCGCGCGCCAAAGTCCTTGAACAAAAACAAGGGGTGGTAGTGGCCGCGGCCCGAATAGCGTTTGTGGGTCTTTGGCGAAATGCGGGCGTCCAAGTCCGGGTCGGCCTCCATGTCGTCCTCTGTTCCCACGCCGCCGTGGTCCGCGGTTATCACGATGCGGGTGTTGTCGTATATTCCTTGCTCTTTAAGGTAGTCCATCCATTTTCCCAAAAGCTTTAGCGCGGCCATTTGCGTGTGGTATGACGCGTTGTCCTTGAATTTTGAAGTTCCGTGGTTTTGCGGCTTTGACACGGGCTTGTAGTCTGGCGCCTCAAGGAAAAAGTTTTCGTGGGACAATTCGTTCATAAGGCTTACAAAGGAGCCGTTTTCCGTTTGCTCAACTTGCGTAAGCTCTGGCATAAAGTCCAAGACCGAATAGTTGTCTATGACTGTCTTTGCGTCCTTTACGTTTTCTTTTGTGTTGAAATACGTTCCGTTGTTGTAAACCGCTTCCCTAAGGCAAATGGGGGAACAGCGGAACAAGCTAAAGAAGAGAAGGTTGCGCTTCAAAATTTCTTCGGTTGTGTCCAAGCCGCTCGACTCTGGGTGGGCCTTGTACCACTGTTGTGTGTAGGCGCCGATTGTTTCGTTGCCCTGTATGTCGTAGCCTTTTAGGAACGAAAGGTCGCAAAAAGTGTTTGAGTTTACCCAAACAGGGTCGTTGACGCTGGCCCAATAGCCAAGCTGCTCGTTGAAAATTCTTGGAAGCGCCAGCTGGCTTTGGTTGATTTGGTCTTTTGTAGGAACGCCTTGCTTTGCGCGCGCCTGCATTTTGTCGGCGGCGTATTCGTAGCCTCCAAAAAGGGGCGGGGCTCCAAAAAAGGTGTGGCCGTTAAAGGCCAGCGCGTTGTCGTAAAAGACAAAGCCGCTGAACTGTTCTGAAAGTTTCGGGGCTTCCGCAAGGTTTTCCTCAAAGAATTGTCCTTGCGCGCGGTCAAGCATTATTAGAATGACGTTTGGGTGATTTTTTGAAAGGCGGAAAATCGGCTTTAGCTCCGCGTCTTTTTTTTGGCTTTGGGAGGCTGCCATGAAAGCCTTGTATTCCTTTTGAATCGCGCTTGCGTTAAAGCCTGTTATAATCGCGCAAGCCAAAGACAAAACCGCCAAAATATAGGCCAGCGCGTTCTTTGCTTTGACCAAAAGAATTGTCAAAAGCGCCGCCGCAAAAATGGCCGCCAAGTTCAAAAGCGAAATGACGGAAACTGACCTAAAATCCGCCGCCGCCAAAAATCCCAGCGAGGCAGATATGTCTCCGTACTTTAACATAAAGGGATACGCGTTTAAAAGCGCGGCAAACGAAAGCGCCGCAGTTCCGGCGGCCATCAAGGCCTGGACTTTTTTGCTGAACAAAAGATATACGCACGTAAACCAAAACAAAAAAATGGCGGCGGCTTGCAGGGCGGTGTTCCCTATGTACCAAAAGGGATTGGGGTGCTTTCCGATTCCTGCGAACTCGGAAGCGGATGAAGAAATCAGCGACGTTGGAACCATAAGGCCAAACAAAATCGCCAGCAAGACGCAAGACAAAACAAAAATTGAATTTCTGGCGGCCTTTTGCTCAACAAGGGGAAGGAGCCTTGTGTCCAAAAGTTTTTTGGCCGCCTTGACAAAAAGGGGGGCGGCAAACACTAGCGCAAGCAAGGCGCAAAAGGCCATCTTGTAGGCGGCCTTGGCCTCAAACAAAAAGATTATGTAAACCGCGGCCGCCGCGCAAATGGCGCAAGAGCAAAGCCAAAAAGTTTTAAGCGGATTCTTTAATTTGTAAAAGACGTTCTTTACAAGGCTAAAGACGTTGTTCATCGTCCAGTACAAGACAAGGCCCGACGGAGAGTTGTACAAAATGGCAAGGAAGATTACCGCCATTCCGTGAACTTGGATTTTTTCCCGCGCGGCAAGGCCCTTTGTGTAGACAATTCCCGCCGCCATGTTTATCAGCGTCATCGCGATTGGCAGAACGTTGACCGGAAAGTTTCCGATATGGAAGGTGGCGTCGGGCGCTCCCATGTCCCTTATGAACAAAAAGGAGACGCCTTTTATCGCTTCCAAGCCCGACAAAAATTGGTAGGCGGCCATAAAAAAAGGTATTTGTATCAAGAGCCCGAATGACGAGCGCAAGGCCATAATCGGACTGTAATGATGCTGCTTGTAAAAGGT
Source organism: Treponema sp. (assembly GCA_017551705.1). Classification (GTDB taxonomy): domain Bacteria; phylum Spirochaetota; class Spirochaetia; order Treponematales; family Treponemataceae; genus Treponema_D. The sequence goes on along the minus strand of JAFZLA010000002.1, from coordinate 15,272 downwards.
TTGCGTCATCATGTAGCGCTCGTCGCCGACAAATGTTTTTTTGATGCGGTCAAGGCCGGCCTTCATTTTTTTTTGAACGTCGCGCTCAACTTGCTGCCAATGTTCCGCCACCGCGTAAAGGGGCAGGCACAAAAGGGTAATGCCGACGCTCACTCCGATGACCGCAAGGCCCTCGCTTCCCGCGACTTTATGAAAAATTTTGTATATGACTTCTATCAATAAATACAGGGGATAAATGATGATTGTGTACAAAAATGCCGCCATCGCGCGCTCCCAAGATGTTTTGGCTATTCTACTCCAAAAACGCCCTTTGTTCAACCTAGACGCGCGCGAGACAAACGCGGAAGGTTTGCAAAAACCAAAAAAGCGCGCTAAAATAGAACCATGAAAAAAATCATCACATTTGGCGAAATCATGCTGCGTTTGGCGCCGCGCGGATACGAGCGCTTTTTGCAAAGCCCCAATTTTGAGGCGACATTTGGCGGAGCGGAGGCCAATGTGGCCGTGGCGCTCGCGGGCTTTGGAATGGACGCGGCCTTTGTCACAAAAGTTCCACAAAATCCCATAGGAAAGGCGGCGCTTGCCGAGCTAAATAAATTTGGCGTTGACACTAGTTTTTGCGCCCAAGGCGGGGAGCGGCTTGGAATTTACTATTTGGAAAAGGGAGCGGGCCCGCGTCCCAGCCTTTGCGTTTACGACCGAAAAGGCTCCGCCATTGCGGAAGCGGGGGCGGGCGACTTTGACTGGCCGACAATCCTAAAAGGCGCGGCCGCCTTCCACTTTACGGGAATCACTCCGGCTCTAAGCAAAAATTGCGCCGCGCTTTGCCTGCAAGCTGTAAAGGCCGCGCGCAAATTGGGCGTTGCGGTCACTTGCGACCTAAACTTCCGTAAAAATTTATGGACCCGCGCCCAAGCAAAAAAAACTATGACGGAGCTTTGCAAATGCGTTGACGTTTGCATTCTTAACGAAGAAGACGCCTCCGACGTTTTTGGAATCAAGGCCGCGCGCTCAAATGTAACAGAGGGAAAGCTTGACGCGGAGGGCTACAAGGACGTCGCCCGCCAATTGTTCGAACGCTTTGACTTTAAGGCCGTGGCCATAAGCCAGCGCGAGTCTTATTCGGCAAGCGACAACGGCTGGTCGGGCCTTTACTTTGAGCGCTCGTCGCAAGACCATAAAAGCGCGGCGGACAAAAAAACGGTCGCAAGCCTAAAAAGCGGCGGCCTCGGTCAGCCAAAAATGTACGCGTCCAAAAAATACGAATTGCGCCTGGTGGACCGAGTGGGCGGAGGCGACGCTTTTGCCGCGGGAATCATTTACGGCCTGTTGAACAAGCTGGGCGGCCAAAAGACTGTTGACTTTGCCGCCGCCTCAGGCGCCCTGCAGCAAACGATAGAAGGCGACTTTAGCCGCGCCACCGTCTCCGAAGTGGAACGCCTTGCCTCCGGCGACTCCTCCGGCCGCGTGTTGCGCTGACCAAAACGCGCGCGCGTCTTGGTTTTGCAAAGCCTTTTGGTAAAAACAAAGAGCCGCTCCAACAGGGGCGGCTCTTTTTAGTTAGCGTAAAGTTCTAGTTTTGCCCCCGCAATTCTTTCGCGGCGGCGACAAGGTTTTGCAAGCTCGGAATCGTTTCGGCCTCGCCGCGGGTCTTGAGACCGCAGTCGGGGTTGACCCAAAGCTTTTCCTTGGGGACTTTGGCCAGCATCTTTTGCAGCGCGGCCACAATCTCTTCCTTGCTGGGAACGCGCGCCGAGTGGATGTCGTAAACGCCGGGGCCTACCTCGGTGCGGAAGTTGGCTTCCTTGAGCGCGTCCAAAATCTTAAGGTCGGCGCGGCTGGCTTCAAAGGTGATTACATCGGCGTCCATGTCGTCGATGTCTTTTATGATGTCGTTGAACTCAGAGTAGCACATGTGCGTGTGGATTTGAGTTTCGGGCTTGACGCCAGAGTGAACCAAGCGGAAGTCGGGGATGGCCCAATCCAAGTATTCGCTGTGCCAGTCGCTCTTTCTAAGCGGAAGCTTTTCGCGCAAGGCGGCCTCGTCGATTTGGATGATGCGGATTCCGTTCTTTTCCAAATCCAAAACTTCCTCGCGGATGGCAAGCGCGATTTGCGCCGTCTGCTCCTTGATAGAAATGTCTTCGCGGGGGAACGACCAGTTGAGAATCGTCACCGGTCCTGTCAACATTCCCTTCATAAATTTCTTTGTCTGGCTCTGGGCGAACTTTGACCATTCCACGGTCATCGCTTCCTTGCGGCTCACGTCTCCCCAAATTACCGGCGGCTTTACGCAGCGGCTTCCGTAAGACTGAACCCAAGCGTTCTCCGTGAACAAGTAGCCCTGCAAGCGCTCGCCAAAGTATTCGACCATGTCGTTGCGCTCAAATTCTCCGTGGACCAAAACGTCAAGGCCAATCTCTTCCTGCTTTTTGACCCATTCGGTGATTTTGTCCTTGTTGAACTGAACGTACTGTTCCTTTGTGATCAAGCCTTTCTTAAAGTCGGCGCGGTTTTTGCGCACTTCCTTTGTCTGCGGGAACGAACCGATTGTCGTTGTGGGGAAGAGGGGCAGCTTGAACGCTTCATGCTGAATCTTTTCGCGCTCAGAAAAAGCGGGCTTTCGGACGTAGTCTTCGGCCTTGAGGTTTTTGACGGCGGCCTGGACTGCTGCGTCGGGCTGCACGCGAACTTCCTTGAAAAGCTCGTCGTTCTTTTCGCCCGCGGCAATCTCGGCGATTTCGCGAATCTTTTGCTCGGCAAAAGAAAAATGCTTTAGGATGTTGGCGTCAAGTTTTGTTTCGTTTGCGGTGGTGTAGGGAACGTGCAAGAGCGAGCAAGAGGTTCCCGCGTAAATTCTTTCCTTGTCAACGGCGCTCTCAATTTCTTTGAGCAAGGCTTCAACTTTTGAGAATTCGCTGCGCCAAATGTTCTTTCCTTTGACGACGCCCGCGAACAAAATTGTGTCTTTGGGGAAGCCTTTTTTGACCAAGTTGAGCGTTTCTTTTCCTTCCACAAAGTCCAAGCCAAGGCCGTCAAAGCCAAGCTTTGTCACCGCGTCGTAGCTGTCGCGAATGTCGCCAAAGTATGTCTGCAAGTTGACCTTGACCTTTTTGCCGGCCAAGATTTCTTTGTAAAGCGCCTCAAAGAATTTTACGCTGTCGGAATCCGTGTCAAACACCAACGCGGGCTCTGCGATGGAAACCCATTCCGCTCCGGCGGCGTTGGCTTGCGCCAAGAGGTTTTTGTAGGCGGCGGCGACGGCGGCCTTGTAGTCCTCGCGGCTCTTTCCGTCGGCGTATGTGGCGAACTTTAAGAAAGTGTAGGGGCCGATGACAGAGGGAACGGTCTGAATGCCCAAGTTTTTGGCCTCGGCAAATTCGTCCAAAACTTTTTCGGCGTTGAGGGCAATTTTTGCGCCCTTGTCAAGTTCCGGCACAATATAATGGTAGTTTGTGTTGAACCATTTTTTCATCGGCAGGGCCTTTACGTCGCCCTTGGTTCCCTGGTAGCCGTGAGCCATGGCAAAGTATGTGTCAAGCTCGTTGAGGCCAAGCGCCTTGTAGCGCTCTGGAACGGCGCCAAGCATTACGGCGGTGTCCAGCATGTTGTCGTAGTAAGAGAAGTCGTTTGAAGGAATCAAGTCGATTCCCGCGTCGCGCTGCTTTTTCCAGCCGTAGGCGCGCAGGCTCTGGGCCGTGTCTTTAAGGTCGTTTGCGGCCATCGTTCCGGCAAAGTATTTTTCTTCGGCGAACTTGAGCTCGCGCTTAGAACCAATTCTAGGAAATCCGATTACAAATGTTTTATAGTTGCTCATGGCCAAAATGATAGCGAAACGCGGCCTTTTGTTCAATTAAAATGTTTCTATGGGTAGTTATAGTTTTTTTCTATTAAGAAATGTTGTTGTTGCGCGGGCGTAAAAAAAAGGCCGCTTCGAATTGAAGCAGCCTTTATGCGGAGAAGCCGACTTGAACGGCCACGGCTCTCACCACTAGCACCTCAAGCTAGCGCGTCTACCAATTCCGCCATCCCCGCGTGTGAAATTCACTTTATCAAAAATGCGGAACTTTGTCAATCACCCTTGCATATTTTTTTCTATGCCTCTATAATAAAGCATCATCTTTTGGGGGAATTGAATATGAAACCAACGCTTTTAGTTTTGGCGGCCGGAATGGGAAGCCGCTACGGCGGAGTCAAGCAAATCGACGCTGTGGGAAAGAACGGCGAATGCCTTTTGGACTTTGCCGCTTACGACGCAAAAATGGGCGGCTTTGGAAAGGTCGTCTTTATCATACGCAAGGACATCGAAAAAGATTTTAGGGAGCGGCTCTTTGACCGCGTAGCCGCAAACTTTGACGCCGAGTACGTCTTCCAAGCCCGAGAGTCCCTTTTGACGACCGACGAGGTTGCCAAGACAAGCGAGCGGCAAAAGCCCTGGGGAACGGTTCACGCCGTCCTCTGCGCGCAAGAAAAAATCCACGAGCCCTTTGCCGTCATCAATTCCGACGACTACTACGGCCGCGAGGCGTTCAAGACGCTGGGCCAATACCTTTCTTCGATAGACAACAATTCCACCCAGCACGCGATGGTGGGCTACGTTTTGGGAAAGACGATGAGCAAAAGCGGCTCGGTCTCCCGCGGCGTTTGCTCTGTAAAGGACGGCCTTTTGGACGGAATCGTGGAGAACACAAAAATCTACTACGGCGAGGGCGGAAAAATTTTCAGCGACCTTGACGACAAGACCGTTCCCCTTACTGGAGACGAATGGGTGAGCATGAACTTGTTCGGCTTTAGCCCCAAGGCCTTCGAAGGCTTCAACGAGTACTGGGAAAACTTTAAGAAGGATGGCTTGTACACTCCCAAAAAAGAAGCGCTTCTTCCAGAAGCCGCCGGCCAAATCGTCCAGAGAGGCGAGGGCGTGATCAAGTTCTTCTCTTCGACAGAAAGCTGGTTCGGAATGACTTATCCCGAAGACCGCGAAATCGTAAAGAACGAAATCGCCGCCAAAATCGCAGGCGGCTATTACCCCGAAAAACTTTGGGACAAATAAAATGCTTAAGCTTGGCGCGCTAAAGATGGACAAGGTGTGGGGCTACGAATTGTGGATAGCCTCTACGCATCCCAACGGACTTCAAAAAGAATTTTTGGAATGCTGCGGCGGCCCGTACCCGCTTTTGGTGAAGGTCATTCAGGCCGACGACCGGCTTAGCGTTCAGGTCCATCCCGACGACGAGACCGCCGCGCTTTTGGAAGGAGCCGGCAACGTTGGAAAAACCGAGTGCTGGTACGTTCTTTCCGCAAAGCCCGGCGCAAAGTTGGTCTACGGCCTAAAGCAGGACGTTTCGCGCGAGGCCTTGCAAAAAGCGCTTGAGGGCGGTGCCCTTGAGCCTTGCCTTAACCAAGTTGAAGTCCATGCAGGCGACTTTATTTTCATTCCGTCGGGAACGGTGCACGCTATTGGAGCGGGCTTGCGCCTTATGGAAGTCCAGCAATCCTGCGACATAACCTACCGCCTTTACGACTGGGGCCGCCCCCGCGAGATTCACGTTCAAAAGGGACTTGCCAGCGTCAAGAACGAAGGCCTTGCAAAAATCGCGCGCTTTCCCGGCCGCTTTGACTGCAAGTACTTTAGCTTGGAGGAAGTGGCGGTGTCGGGGGAGTGGCGCTGCAAAAATGGTTCGCAAGCCCAAAAAGCGGCGGGCGTCCAGCTCTTTTATGTTTTGGAAGGGCAGGGCAGCGTCAACGGGCAGGACTTTGCCGCCGAGGACATTTTCGCGCTCGCTCCCGGCGAGGAGATTTTGTTCAAAAGCCAAAGCGCCCGCATATTAAAAATTGGAGTCAACAATGACAAATGAAGTTCTTTTGGTCGCGTCGCTTTTGTTCGCGTTCGGCGGCTTGCTTGTGATGTTCCGCTTTTTTAGCAAGGGCGGAATCTTTGCCTGGATCGCGATTTGCACGATTCTTGCCAATGTCGAGGTGGCCGTTTTGGTCAACGCTTTTGGCATGGAGCAAACGCTGGGAAACACGCTCTTTGCCGCAACCTTTTTGGCCACGGACTTTTTGAGCGAGTTCTACGGAAAAAAAGAAGCCCGCAGGGGAGTCTTTATGGGAATCGCAGCCAGCGCAACCTTTGTGTTCTTTTCCGCGATATGGCGCTTTTACACGCCGTCCGCCAACGACTTTGCCTTTGAGTACCTAAAAAATCTTTTTGCCAACACTCCGCGAATCGTCGCGGCCAGCTTTGTAGGCTTTGCCGTCAGCGAATTTTTGGACATCAACCTCTACGAGCGCTGGTGGAATTTTTCGCAAAAGCTCTGCGGCGACAAGCGCGCCTTTTTGTGGCTGCGCAACAACGGCTCCACTCTGATCAGCCAAGCCGTCAACATCACAGTCTTCAACGTCCTAGCCTTCGCCGGCCTCTACGACGGAGCCACTCTCTTTTCCATCACTCTCTCTTGCTACGTCATCTACGTCGCCACCAGCCTGCTCGACACGCCCTTCATTTACTTGGCGCGGCTCTTGTGGGAACGCAAGATGAGGGAAAATTCGTAGATGAACAATTATAATTCTTACATGCAAAAAAATTATTCTCCGATAGATGTGAATTCGCTTCCATGTTTTGTTGACATGAAAGCGATGCGCGCTTATGCCCAAGAAAAGGGCGTTTCCATTTCGTCTTTGACAAATTCCGAAAAAGAAAAGTTTACAAAAGTGAATCCTAAAGCCTAAGGAACCACTTTTTTAGAGAATTTATAGCTAATCCAGACTTGATTTTACGAATTGTATTTGAATAAAAAATGCTTGACGACTGTCATAAATGACAATATTATATATTGTGAATCTATACTGAGCTGTTGATGCCAATAGAAATAAAAACATAAGTATGAGAGGAGGAAAAGATGATTGTTGCCACAATAATTGTCGTAATTGTTGTTTTTTTATTATATCTGTACGGAAGTAAAATTGTTAATGATAAAAATAATGAGATGAAATCATCATCACAAGTGGAAGATCCATATAAATCACCAGCCATAAACAAACAATCTGAGGACGAATATAAAAAATTCGAGCAAATGAAGCGAAGTCTTTCTTTGCCAGATAATTTTGCATCATTTGATTGTCCAATAAAAGATTATAAGATTGAGTATTGTGATCGAGATGGAAAAGTAACTGTACGAGATATTACGGTAAAGCAATTTTATAGATATGAATATAATAATAATAGTTGGTGGAATTTATATCTAAAATCATTTTGCCATTTAAGAAACGAGGATAGAACTTTTCATGTGCAGGATATTGAGCATCTATGGATTGAAAATATTGAAATCAATGATATACAAGGATATTTTGAAAGTATAATAAATCATAATCAAAAATGGAAGATAATAAAGGCTATTAGTGAGCATAATAATGAATTAAAACTTTTAGCTTTTCTTTCTCGGGCAGCTACGGGACAGATGAATAAGACTCAAAGAAATGTAATAGCGAAATATGTTTTGAATTTTGAAAATGATTTGCCTAAAGAAGAATTAAGTGACGAGATAAAATTTGTTACTTGCGAAATGAAGGAATTCAATAAATTGTTAAAACAACAAGTTGTTCCCCAAGAACATATTGCAAAATTTATGGAGTGTTCAGCCGAATTGCTTATGTTGAGAAAAGAAACGGACTCTATGGAGAATGCTGTTTTTCAAAAAATAAAGAAATCCTTGGGTGTATAAAAATCTATTCATGTACGTGGAGGTTTTAAATGCCAACTATAAGCGAATTCTACGGGCTTTCAGTATATATGTATAACAATGGACGGGAGCATAATCCGCCGCATTTTCATGTTTTCTACGGTGATATGGAATGTGTCGTTGATATTCATAAATGCAAAAAAGTTCATGGAAAAATGCCAGTGAATAAGCTTCGCCTTATTTTGGCTTGGTGCGAAATTCACAAGGACGAACTGTTGCAAAACTGGGAACTTGCCACAAAAAAGATGGATTTGCGAAATATCGCTCCACTTGTTTAAGGAGGTTTTCCATGAAATGGGCTGTGATGGCTGTTGAGCCGACAAGAGATTATAAGTTGTTGCTTACTTTTAAGGGCGGAAAAAAGCGCGTTTTTGACTTTACACCTTTGCTTCAGGATAAGATAAATGAGCCTCTCCGTGACATTAATTATTTTATGACGGCAAAAGTTCATCATCATACTGTGATGTGGAATGAGAAACTTGATGTATGCCCTGAATATCTGTATGAAAAAAGCGTAAGGGTAAATAGCAAATAACAAGCGCTTCAAATCGGATGTCGGGTCAAGCCCGCCACTGTTTAACTGCGTAGTTAGACAGACACTCCCGCTTCCCACCGCCTAAATCTCATTCCACAAGAAAATTCTCTTGACAATACTGCTGTTTTGCGTTAGTATTATTGCATGATAAGGTCTTTCGGGGATTCCGAGACGGAATTGGTGTACAAGGGCTTTCGTTGCAAAAAACTTCCGCCGGCGATTCAAAATGCCGCAAGGCGAAAGCTTCGCATGATTGCGGCTGCTGCGAAAGTTGTTGATTTGCGCGTTCCGCCGGGCAATCGCCTTGAAGAACTGTTAGGGGATTTGCAGGGCTTTTATTCAATTAGGATAAATGACCAATGGCGGATTATTTTTGAATTTGAAAACGGAGGCGCGGACAATGTTAAAATCACGGACTACCACAAATAAAAAACTTCCTAATATTCACCCTGGGGAAATCCTAAAAGAGGAATTCCTTTTGCCCATGAATGTCAGCGCGTATCGCCTTGCCAAGGAAATCAACGTTCCCGAAACGCGAATTTCGCAAATTGTTCACGGAAAGAGGGCTGTCACCGCGGACACCGCCATTCGCTTTGCCAAATTCTTTGGGACCACGGCGGAATTTTGGCTCAACCTTCAAAATCTTTACGACTTGGAAGAGGAAGAGAATAACCATGCTTCTGAATTTGAAATGATAAAGATGTATGCTTACGCCTAACTTGCGTTTCAATTAGTTGCGCGGCCTGTTCTCCGGACATCGGGGTTTATAATGAATTTCAATTTAAAATCACTTTATATATGTGTCCATGATATGGAGCGGGCTGTAAAGTTTTATGAGAATCTTCTTGAACAGTCTGTGACAGAAAAAGATGATGTATATAGTGTTTTTGACATACATGGATTCCGGCTTGGTTTGTTCGCGTATGAAAAAGTCGGTGAAAACCATGAATTCGGAAGCAATTGCTTGCCCAGCATTAGCGTGGACAGCAAGGCATCGCTTGAAACAAAGATTCAAGGGCAATCGCTTTGTTTTCCGTTAACACAAATAAAAAATAATTGGGTTGTTGAAATAATAGATTCGGAAGGGAATCATATAGAAATGACGGCTCCATGTTTAGACTTTGTTGATGGCGTGTAAAATCTCATTTCATAAAAAACGCGCCTCCTAAAATTTAACTTTATTTGTCCAACTTTAGGGGTGCGCTTCATAGCGTGGGGCGTTTTTTTTCTTGACAAAATGTATCAAAAATGATATATTGTTTGTATGGCTGATGACAAAAAATATCAAGTTTTTGTTAAGAAGAAAATTCGCCGGAACCTAGAAAAGCTTCCGCAAAATGTTCAGGATTTGTTCGATGAACTTACGGAAGATTTAACTGCTAAAGGTCCCGAGCAGCCTTCATGGCCGAATTATTCGAAACTTTCAAAAACAAAATATCATTGCCATCTGAATTACAGTTATGTGGCTTGCTGGAAATGCGAGAATGACAGTATAGAAATTGAGGTGTATTATGCAGGTAGTAGAGAAAACGCGCCATATTAACGTGACATTCAGCGGTTACGGACTTCCGCTCATAAAAGAAGCGATTCTTAAGGCTTACCCAAAGTCTAAAATCATTGAAGAAGAAAATGATGATGAGGTTCTCGAACTTTGGGAAGACACTGACATCGCCAAACAAATAAAAACTCGCAAGACTCCTGGACGCACTTTGGCAATTTACCGAGACCGCTCCGGAATGACGCTTGTTCAGCTTGCGGAAAAGATTGGAACAAAGTATACAAACATCTCCGCGATGGAAAATGACCGTCGCCCCATCGGATTAAGAATGGCAAAAAAACTTGGCGAAGTTTTGAATGTCGATTATACAAAATTCTTGAGATAAAGAACAACCATGCGTTTTACAACCGGCGCTCGCGTAGCGCAAATCTCTTGCAACATTCCTTAATAAATACTATAATTCTTTTATCGAGGTAAAGCTATGGCAAAAGATATCGATTGGGGCAATTTGCCTTTTGGTTACATGGAAACTACAAAAAGTTTCGTGGCGAATTTTAAGGACGGAAAGTGGGACCAGGGAACTTTGACCGGCGACCACACCGTGACTATCAGCGAATGCGCGGGCGTCTTGCAGTACGCGCAGACTTGCTTTGAAGGCCTAAAGGCCTACACAACCGCCGACGGAAAAATCGTAACGTTCCGCCCCGACCTCAACGCAAGCCGCATGGCCGACAGCTGCCGCCGCCTTGAGATGCCCGTCTTCCCCGAAGACCGCTTTGTCAAGGCCGTAATCGACACGGTCAAGGCCAACATCGAATGGGTTCCTCCATACGGAAGCGGAGCCACACTTTACATCCGCCCGTACATGTTCGGATCTAACGCCGTCATTGGCGTAAAGCCCGCCGACGAATACCAGTTCCGCATTTTGGTGACTCCCGTTGGCCCTTACTTTAAGGGCGGAGTCAAGCCGATAAAAATCCGCATCTCCGACTTGGACCGCGCCGCTCCCCACGGAACTGGCGACATCAAGGCCGGCCTCAACTACGCGATGAGCCTGCACAACATCGTTGACGCGCACAAGTGCGGCTACGCCGAAAACCTCTACACCGACCCTGCAAGCCACACATACATCGAGGAGACTGGCGGCGCCAACGTTCTCTTTGTATCTAAAGACGGAAAGCTTGTCACTCCAAAATCAAATTCGATTTTGCCGTCAATCACGCGCCGCTCTTTGATTCACGTCGCAAAAGAATATTTGAACATGGAAGTGGAGGAGCGCCAAATCAACAAGTCGGAATTGCCTGACTTTGTCGAAGCGGGCCTCTGCGGAACCGCCGCCGTAATTTCTCCGATCGGAGAGATTGACGACCACGACAAAAAAATCATGATTCCCAGCGGCATGGAAAAGTGCGGACCTGTAATGCAAAAATTGCGCGACACTCTCACCGGCATCCAAATGGGAACCGAAAAAGCTCCCGCCGGTTGGGTAGTGGAGATTAAATAGTTTGATTGCCGCCCGCGAGCGGAATTAAAGGAGGATAAAAATGAAAAAGATGTTGGTTATTTTGGCCGCTGTTTTGGCCGTGGCGTTGGTTTCTTGTGAAAGTCCGAGTGATTCTATTTCTTCAACGGTTCGGACTTGGGATTCGGACAGCTCTTCGGGATGGCATTCTGTAACTAACAAGGCCGATTTAGTCGGCACATGGAAAGCTACAGGCACAAACAATGGCGTTACTTGTGTATATAAACTAATTTTTAGCTCTGATTATTCCGCACAGTTTAAGATGGAATTTGACTATTCAGATTGGTCTGCTGCGCAACTTGTGCTATTGAAGGCTACAGCAACCTCAGCTATGGAGAATAAAGGATTCACTGTGACTGATGAAACCACTCAAAAAAAACTGGTAGGCTCTCAGAATCTTACAACCGCTCAAGTAAATAACGCTGTTTCTAATGGCGGTCTAAGATTAAACGCTTCAAAAACCAAGTTGAAGTTTACTGGCATTGATAATGAGTTTACCAGACAGTAATTTGGAGGAACTATATGAAAAAAGTTTTTAAAGCGGCGGCGTTTTTGACGGTGCTGTTTGCGGTTTTGGCCTTTGCCTGCTGCTCCAATTCCAGCGATTCGGGCGGTGACGGTGAGACATGGACTGTTGTGACAGCGGCTAACAAATCTGATTTGGTTGGCACATGGAAAGCGTCTGCATCTATGAATGGATTTAAAGAAAATGATACATATTTTGTAGATGCTGATTATTCTGGCAATCAGAAGGGTGATATTGATTATTCTGGCGCGTCTTTGGAAAACTATTTAAAATTGCTTGTTAATCTTAAAACTTTTGGATTTACTTGTAATGACGATACTTCGGCAAAAAAAATGACAGCGACTCGCAATTTTACATCTGTCGAATTTTTGGCTACTATTGCTGCTGGTTCTATAAAGTTAAACGCGGCGAAGAATAAAGCAAAGATTACCGATTTTTTGAATAATACCGTCGTATATACCAAGGATTCGGGCGATGCTACAATCTTTTCTGGAACCACATGGAAGTGCGTTAATTCCGGCGGGGAAGTGGACATGTTGTACAAATTCGCCGCGTCTGACAATAAGGTGACACGTACGTTTAATTCCACCGGTATCACGGAGACAACCGCATATATCTTTGTAGCTCCTAGGACTGCTAAAATCGCAAAAGGAACAATTGGCGGCGCGGAAGATTTTGTGATTGACGAAAACGATCCCAACAAAGCGACCGCCGGCAACGGCCTCACTCAATTTGTAAAACAATAACGGCAAGACTATGATAGTTATGAAATTTGGCGGCTCGTCTGTCGCCAACGCGGAGCGAATCAAGCATGTCGCTTCTATAATTCAGGCGTATAAGGACCAAAAGCCCGTCGTGGTTTTGAGCGCGATGGGCGACACAACCGACCATTTGCTGGACGCGGCTGACGCGGCTCTGGCGGGCAACGTTGACATCGGGGGAGTGGAAAAGCTGCACCGCGATTCCGCCGCCGAGTTGGGAATTGACTTTGCGCCCTTTGAGCCGCTTATGGACGAGCTCAAGCAATTGCTCACCGGCATCTCCATGATAAAGGAATTGACCAAGCGCACCCGCGACTACTTGGTCAGTTTTGGCGAGCGCCTTAGCGTCCGCATGATGGCGGCCTACCTTAAGTCGCAAAAGACGCCGGCCCGTTTTTTTGACGCTTGGGATTTGGGAATCGTAAGCGACTCAAACTTTATGTCCGCCGAACTTTTGGACGAAGTTTGGAAAAACATTCCGATGGAATTGAACTCCTACGCCAACGGCGCCTCCGACGAAATTCCGATTGTCACTGGCTTCATTTCCAAAGACAAAAAAGGCGACATCACCACGCTGGGACGCGGCGGCTCCGACCTTACAGCGACTATTATCGGAAGCGCGATGAAGGCCGACGAAATCCAAACTTGGAAAGACGTTGACGGAATCATGACCAGCGACCCCCGCCTTTGCAAGGCCGCCCGAACCGTTCCCGAAGTCACTTACGAAGAGGCGCAGGAATTGGCCATGTTCGGAGCGCAAGTTTTGCACCCGCGCTCGATGGTTCCCTGTCTTAAGGCCGGCGTTCCTGTCCGAGTGAAAAATTCCTACAACATAAAAAGCCCGGGCTCAATCATCGTGCAAAAGCACAGCGGAGAGGTTCCCAAGGTTTGCGCGATAACGGCGGTCAAGGGCGTCACTCTCATCGACATAACCAGCGCGGGAATGTTGGGCGCGGCGGGCTTTTTGGCCCACATATTCAACCAGTTCTTAAAGTGGAACATAAGCATTGACGTAATCGCAACCAGCGAAGTCAGCGTTTCCCTTACGGTCAACACAAAGGCCGACCTTAGCGGCTTGCTTGAAGATTTGCGCCGCGTGGCGCATGTTGAGGCGCGCTCTGGAAAGGCCATCGTTACCGTAATTTGCGACGCCACCAAGTCGGCCGAAGTTTTGTCGGCGGGACTAGTCGCGCTGGCCCAAAAGAAAATCAATCCGCAAATGATAAGCCAAGCCGCGTCAAAGGTCAACATAAGCATGATTGTCGACGACAGCCAGCGCGACGACGCTGTCAAGACCTTGCACGCCGCGTACTTCGAATAAGGAGGCATGATAAAATAGTCAACGAACAAGCGGTAATGTGATATGCTGAAGCGATTCAGCGGAACCCAGGCATCAGTTCGTCATGTTTAATAGAGGCGCGACCTCTGGGAAGGAGAATGAAGAGCTTTTGCCGCATCATACTATAGTCGCCAAGACTGAATGGGAGATTGGAACACACTACCGATAAGACTTTCCGCTGAAAAAAAACGGAGGTCGTTATGACAGTTTGGATTGGCGTGGACTTGCACAAGACTCAGTTCACCGTTCACGCGAGGACGGAGAGCCGCGCGGAAACCCTTGACCAGATAATTCAGTATCCGACAACAGAGGAAGGGTACGGGAATTTTCTAAAGAGGATACGGAACCTTAGGACAAGAGGCTACGATGTCAAAATTGGGGTCGAGTCGACAGGGAACACAAGGTTCTTCAAGAGCCAGGTTGAGAAGGCGGGCGCGAAAGTGACCGTCATCAACACATTGAAGTTCAAGGTCATCAACGAATCGGCCAAGAAGACTGACAAGCATGACGCTTCGACGATTTCGGAGTTTCTTGAAAAGGACATGCTGCCTGAAAGCCATGTCTGCAGCCAGGAAACGGAAAACTTAAGACGGCTTTTGAAGTCAAGGGAAAGGCTTGTCCGTTCGATTGTCGGGCAGAAAAACGAGGTTCACGCCCTTCTGGTGAGCATGGGGCTTTCGGATGAGTTGCGCAGCCTTCAAAGCAAAAAAGGGCGCCAGAAGGTTCTGGACGCCCTGTTGTCGCGAAGCGACCTCGAGCTCGAGGCTCAATCAGTGAAACTGATGTTTCAAATCATAGACCAAATGGCGGAATCGGTCAAGGTGATTGAAAAGCGGTTGGCTGAGCTTACAAAAGACGACGAGATGGTGAGCCGCCTCATGACAATCCGCGGCTGCGGCAAAATCACGGCCTGGACTATCAGGGCGTACACGGAAGACATAAGCAGGTTCGCGAGCGCGAAGAAATACGCCGCCTTCTGCGGACTTGTTCCGTGGGTGCAGGACTCCAACGAGACTGTTCATCACGGAAAGATAACCAAGCGAGGCCCTCAGGAATTGAGGACTGCTTTTGTACAGTTGGTTTTGGGAATTCGCCGTTGCAAGGACACTTCGTCATGGAGAATCATGCAGAGGCTGGATTACATGAAAAGGAACAAGGGCAGCGGCAAGTCAATTGTCGCCGCCGCCCGAAAAATGGCGGAAATAACGTGGGCGTTGCTCACGGAAAGACAGGACTTCGATGCAAAAAAGATGATGGGCGAATACAAGCCCATGAATCTTGTTGATCAAGCTCTGGCCGCCATAAATTAAATAGCTTAGAAAGTTGACTTGTTTGTTGACTTTTTATGGGAG
>JAFZLA010000066.1 GCA_017551705.1 Treponema sp. | reverse complement strand
CGACCTTGTCTTTGTCCGCGCATTCCTTGTACCACTTTATGATTTCTTTGTCGGTAAAAGTCCACACCGCGCCGTATTTGCAAGCAAAGGGCTTTCCCGCAATGTAACTTTCGGGGTAGTTGTTGAAGTTGAGCATAAGGACTTTGTCTTTTGTTTGGTTGAACGTGACTAGCGCGCAATTTTGCTCGACGCAAACAAGCGGCTGGATTTCGTCAGGTTCGGCAAAGACCGCGTCGCGAACAGCGTCTTGGTAAAGGGCTTCGAGCGATTTTTGGTTTGTAGCCGCCGCGCCTTTTGCTGAACGCGTTCCAAAATTTGCGGCCGCCATTCCCGCAAAAAACGCAACAAGCGCCGCCGCGATTACGGCAGACAATACTTTTTTGTTCATAGGGAAAAGTGTAGCGCAAACCGAAAGTTTTTTCCACTAGAAAAAGCGCGCGAAGCGCAGTATTGCCAGTTGCGCTCGCGAGAGCGCAGTAAATGTTTCCACTAGCAAAACAGCGCAAAGCGCTGTATAATATAGGACAAATGAAACCCAGAACAAAAAGTCCAAAATTCGCGCTCGCTTTTTGCGCTCTCTTCTTTGCGGCGCTTTTTATGTCCGCTTGTTGCGGAACGAATTCCTCTTACGATTACAAAGAAGTTCCCTTGGAGCGCGCCGGAATCGCGCTGCATTTGGATTGCGTTCAAAAGGCTGGCTCCGTTCCCGCAAAAAACATTTTGCTTGTTCACGGCGTGACATATTCCAGCCACGAATTTGACATTGACTACAAGGACTACAGCCTTGTCCGCAAATTGGCGAGCCAAGGCTGGGCGGTTTGGCGTTTGGACATAGCGGGCTTTGGACGCTCGCAAGCGGTGGCCGACGGCTTTGTGCCCGATTCCGACTACGCCGCCTTGGACATAGACGCGGCCGTCCAAAAAATTTGCGCGCTGACAGGCCGGCAAAAAATTGACGTTCTCGGCTGGTCTTGGGGAACGGTCACGACAAGCCGCTTTGCCGCCGCCCACAGCGAGCGTGTGAACAAGCTTGTATTGTACGCTCCGATTATGAGCGGCTTGGGCGAGCTCCAAGTGGACGAGTCCTTCCACCACAACGACTGGGAGCATGCGGCCGACGACTTTCAGCGCGGCAAGGACGGCGCCTTTGACTATTCAATCGCCGAGCGCGAGTTGATAGAAATGTGGTGCTCAAGCTGCTGGCATTACGACCGCGAGTCCAGCCCTAACGGTGGCCGCCGCGACATTTGCGTGGAAAAGCAAAACGCGCTCATCGACTTGTCAAAAATCAAAGTTCCCACGCTCGTCATTTGCGGCGGCGCTGACCCATACTTGGATTACAGCCGCGTCAACACAGCGCTGGACTTTTTGCCCGCTGGCTCTGAGATGCAAATCATAAAGGGCGGCTCTCATGTCGTGTTTGTTGAACGGCCATACTACCGCGACTTTCAAAAACGCCTTATAAAATTTTTGGAGAAATAAAAATGTACACGCGCGAGATAACGGCGGCGCCGCAAAAATTGATTCAAAACGGAAAGCCTGTTTTTGGAACCTTTGACACTCTTCCAAAAAAGCTCGACATAAAGGGCGTGACCACGCCTTACGCCGGCGTTCCGTATCCGCCGATTCTTTCGCGCCTAAGAATCCGCGCCCGCGCCGTTTACGTTTTTTCTGTCGGCGATTACGTAGGCCTTGTGCAATTTTTTGACAACAAAATTTTGAACATGGCCGAATTTTCTTTGTGGAACACGCGGCGCGGAACAAAATACGTTTACCGAAAATTTTTGGGCGTCCGCCGCAAGATGATTCCCACAAAACTTGACGCGGGCCGTTGCTCCACCAGAACGCCAGGCCGCCGCATACGATTTTCTTGGAACCACAAAAGCGGCCGCCTCTTGCTTGCCGTAAATGTGCGAGGCCTAAGCCACAGGCCCGAGATAAAAATTTTTGCGCAAGGAAATTTTAAAGACCCGGCGGCAAAAGAAATAATTTCAGTTAAGCCCGCTCCCACAATGCGCCGCTGCTCGGCAACTTGGTACGCCTCCGTTCCCGCCACAACCAAGATGGAAGTCAAAGGAGTGGAAAAAATTGCGGTAGAGAATGTAAATGGAAACGGTTTGCTTTTTGTAAACCGCGCCTACTACAAATTCATCACGCGCGGAGAAAGCCTTATGGCCAGCGGTGTGATAGACGGCAAGCGCGTTTCGTTGCGCATTTCGACAACAAGCCTCGACGCGGCCGCCACCGGCAAGTACAACGACAACGTTTTGTTCGTGGACGGCGCGTTCACTCCGCTCCCGCCTGTTTGCATCACGCACCCCTTTGGCATCGCAAAAGATTGGATAGCGCAAGACTACGAAAGCATGGTTGACCTTTCGTTCGTTCCGCAAAACTCGTATTCACGCAAGGCCAACTTTATTTTGGTCAACGCCGCCTACGACACAGTCTTTGGCTTTTTAAACGGAACGGTGGCCTGCGCCGACGGCAGCAAAATTGAACTGCGCGACTTTCCCGCCGTGGCGCAAATTAGCAAGATAAGGTTGTAAACAGCGCCTGTATCTCAAGCTTTTTGTGCTTGCCCTGCAAGTCGCTGGGAATCGCGTCCAAGAAGCGCCACTTTTTGGGAATGACGACATTCTCAAAAAATTGCATTAGGTAATCGTGGAAGAACATATTGACGTCAAACTTTTTGGCGCCTTCAAATTTTTTCTTGCCTTCGTCGTTGAACGAAATCGCGGCGGCAAGGTATTGGCGGCGGTCGCTCATGGCGACAACGCAAACGTCGCGGACAAGGCCTGATTGCAGCAAGCGGTTTTCCACTTCGGTAAGCGAGACGCGCTTTTCTTCTATCTTTACGATGGAGTCGGAGCGGCCTTTCATGATAAAGCGGCCGTCCGGGTGTATGTCAACCAAGTCGGCGGTTTCAAAGCCCTTGGGGTCTTTGATGTAGGGCGATTTTATCACAAGGCAACCGTCCTGGTTTTTCCAAATTTGCGCGTTGTCAAAGGGCGTCCATTCCAAGCCGTTGACGCTTTGCCTGTATGCGATGCCGCTGGTCTCGGTGCTGCCGTAAACTTCCACCGGCCAAAAGCCAAAGACTTCGTTTGTCCGCTTGGCGACTTCGGGCAAAAGAACGCCGCCGCTTGTAAAGATAAAGCAGTCGTTTAGCGGGAGTTTTTCTTCAACCTCGTTTGTCCGCTTTAGGAAGGCTGGAACGGCGATAATCATGTAGCGCTCGTCGGTCAGCTTTTCAAACTCGTTTGGAATTTCCACGCGCTTTCGTCTAAAGGGAACTCCAGCGGCGAAGGGCAGCGCGATTGTGAACAAAAAGCCGTAGATGTGGTGCTGGCTTACTGTGGCCACCAATTTGCGCTTTCTAAATTCGTCGCCCCACTTGCTAAAGACAAAGGCGTTGTCTTCGTTAAATTCTGTCATGCGCTGAATCACGTCTTTGGGCTTTCCTGTGCTGCCCGAAGTGAACATGTGGATGCGTGTGTCGTCGGCGACAATCTGGGGGGCGCTGCGAATCTCTTGCTCGGAAACTTGCGGAGCCTTTTGCAAGGCCGCCGGAATGTAAACCGTGTCCGCCACATTCCCAGCGTCGGTCCAAAACTCGTAGCCGGGCTTTCGCATTTCTTTTATGAATTCCGGCGTGATGTTGGCCGTGAGCATCACTTGCTTTTTGCTCTGGAGCAGCGCCACAAACGTCACCAAAAATAGCCAATAATCGTTGCAATGCAAAATAAATTCTTGGGCGTTCTTTTGGGCGATTAGTTTTCGCATCTTGGCCGTGTCGGTCAAAAAATCAAGCCAAGTTTTGTAAACGCCCTTTGACCAAACGTCGTCATAGCAAACGATGTGGTCGTCCTTTCTGCTGTCCGCCTTGAATTGCGTGATAGGAAAATAGTTTTTTGTTTTTTCGTTCATTTTGATTCTCGCTAAAAATTCCATTCCAAAAATGATTCCCATTATTATATACGAAACGCCGCCGTTGTAAATCGCCCAAATCCGCTCGTTGCAAAAAAACGCCGTCCAGACCGCCGCCGCTCCGTTCAACAAAAAGAACGCGCACCAAACCAGCGTGACCTTTTTGCAATACGCTTCCACCTTGCCTTTGAACGGCGAATCCAAAATGCTTTTGTCCTTTAGCGTCGCAAAGCGGAACACAATGTTGGGCGGAGAGGCAAGGCTTGTTCCAAAGACGAACAAAAAAGTTCCGCAAACAGCCAAAGGATACAGCTTTAAAAAAAGCGGGGAGTTGCTGGCAAAGCATGCTGTTCCTATTAATAGAAAGAACAGCGACGACAGTAAATTTTTGTGATTGAGTTTGCGCCGTCCGCGCGCGTCCTTGGAGGCGTTCCCTGTGGCGGCCAAAAAAAACGCCAAGGCAAGCGCTATGACGCATAAAGAAACAATCCTGACCGGCGCCTTGTAAACCGCAAGGAGAACAAAGACCAGTACAGGATATAAAACGCCCGCGACCGCGAGCAAAATTCCGCCGATTTTCTTTACGGCAAAATTCATTTTTTAGGCAATCAACAAGTCGATTACGTTCTCGACAGTTTTTGCGTTCTTGAACATTTCGGGGTCAATCTGCTTTCCGGGCATGTACTGCTTGATTTTTGAAAGCAAGTCCACCGCGTCGATTGAGTCCAAGTCCAAGTCCTCAAAAAGCTTTGAGTCCAACTTTACGTTGTCTTTTTCGATTTCAAAATCGCTTTCCAAGACTTCCTGAATTTTTGCGAACAATTCTTCCTTTGACATTTTGTCCTCCGTTATTATTTTCCGCTTTCGGAACTGATGAATTCCGCCAAGGCGTTGACGCTGGCAAAGTGCTTTTTGCTGTCTTCGCTCTCCGCGGAAAGCTTTACATTGAATTTCTTTTTTAGAGCCACGCCCAATTCAAGCGCGTCTATGGAGTCCAATCCCAATCCGGCTCCGAACAGGGGGGCGTCGTCCTTGATGTCCTCGGGCGTGGTGTCCTCTAGTTCCAGCGAACTGATGATCAGCTCCTTAATTTGTTGTTTAAGCTCGTCCATATATTAGAAAAAGTATAAAGCGCTTTTGGGCCTTTGTCAAGTTTTGGCGGTTTTTACCGCTCAAAATGGACAAAAAACGGCTGTTTGGGCGTTTTTTTTGAATTTTTTTTACGAATTTTGTTGACAAAGTGAAAAAACAGAGTGATAATAGGAATATGAAAAAGGGAAACCGATTGCCTTGACAGTCGCTCCCAGTTATTTTATTAAATCATATATCCTGGAGGAAATATGAAGAAAAGTCACGTTATTATTGCATCGGTAGCCGCCGCTGCAATGCTCCTTGTCACAAGCTGCGGAAAAGCTGGTGGAAAGGAAGAAGCTAAGAAATTGGTTGTTTGGTCTTTCACAGACGAACTTCAGACAATGGTTGACAAGTATTACAAAGTTGACCGCCCCGATGTTGAAGTTGACTACTCTTTGACACCGACAGACCAGTTCTGCAACAAGTTGGATCCCGTTTTGGCCTCAGGCAACGGCGCTCCCGACGTTTTCGCTTTGGAAGACGCTTTCGTTCGCAAGTATGTTGAACAGGGCGACAAGCTCATGCTCGACATCACTGACGTTTACAACGAAGTAAAGAACAAGATGATTCCGTATCCTTGCGAAGTCGGTATGAAAGACGGAAAAGTTTACGGACTTTCTTGGCAGGCTTGTCCTGGCGCCTACTTCTATCGCCGCTCATTGGCCAAGAAGTACCTCGGATCTGACGATCCCGCCACAGTTCAGAAGGCTTTCGCCAACTGGGACACATTCCTCAAGACAGCCCGCGACCTCAAGAAGGCCTCTGGCGGAAAGTGTGTAATCCTTTCTACAACTGGCGACTTGTACAAGCCGTTCCAGGGCGCCCGCAAGGGACCGTGGATCCAGGGTGGAAAATTGGTTGTTGACCCCGCCATGGAAGACTACATGGAAATGGCCAAGACTCTCAAGGACGAAGGACTTGAAGGACGCCAGGGACAGTGGTCAGAAGGCTGGTTCGCTGGATTCAAGGGCGAGCTCAAAGACGAAGCCGGAAAGCCGGTTGAAGTATTCGGAACATTCTTGCCCACATGGGGACTCCACTACGTTCTTAAGCCCAACGCTGGCAACACAGCCGGTGACTGGGGTATGATCGCTGGACCCGCTCCCTACCGCTGGGGTGGCACTTGGGTTGGCGCCTACAAGGGAACAAAGGTTCCGAAATTGGCCAAAGACTTCATCAAGTACGTTGCCACAGACGACGGCTTCTTGACAAAGTGGGCCAAAGACACAGGCGACGTTGTTTCTAACAACAACGTTATCAACGCCATCAAAGACACATACACAGAGCCCTTCCTTAACGGACAGAACCACTACGCTGAGTTCGCCGCTATGGCCAACAACGTAGACGGAAAGCTCAATCAGGGAACTGACCAGGCTGTTGAAGGATTCTGGGGCGAAGCTGTAGGATCTTATGTAAACGGCGAAAAGTCTAAGGCTGACGCTATTGCTGACTTCAAGAAGCACGTAGCCGACGAGCTTGGATTCTAATCCAACTTAAGACAATGGATCGCAATTCGCTCTTTGAGCGGGTTGCGTTCTAAAATGGGCGCGGCGAGATTAATCTGCTGGATTTGTCGGACTGCGCCCTTTTTTTAACAAAAAAAATTTGAAAATAAAACAACAAAATTTATTCTAACTGTGTTTTATCTGTGTGATCCCCCTCAGGCGACGGATTCACAAAACGGGTTTTTTTAGGAGAAAAACATGCCTTTATTGAAAACTAAAAAAGCGAAAGGATCCGAAGCGCGTCTTGCAAAATACGGCGTGTTCTTTGTTCTGCCCTTCCTTTGCATTTACGCAATATTCAATTTGTGGCCCACATTGTACACAATTTTGCTTTCTTTTACAGACCTTAATAAGTTTGATACATTGAAAGACGCCAGCTGGGTTGGCGGCGCCAACTATGTTGCCCTCGTAAAAGACGGAAACTTTTGGGGATCGGTAATAAATACATTCATCATGTGGGGCTTCAACTTCGCTCCGCAGTTGGGAATCGCCCTTATTTTCGCGGTTATTTTCACTGACCCGGGAATGAACGGACTTAAAGGCAAAAACGCCTTCCGCGCGATTTTCTACCTTCCAAACTTGCTTACAGCGGCTTCTGTAGCCATTTTGTTCAGAAGCCTTTTTGCATATCCTATCGGACCTGTAAACCAATTCTTCACAAAGATTGGCATTCAGCACGAGTTTACTCAGGCTTCAGGCGAAGTCATTAAGGAAGGAATCAATTTCTTCCGCAGCCCCGCTTGGTCTCGCGGAATCGTTTCCTTCATCCAGTGGTGGATGTGGTGCGGACAGACATTGATTATGTTGATGGCCGGCATCACTTCAATTTCTCCTTCATTGTACGAATCAGCCGTTGTAGACGGAGCCACACAGCGCCAGCAGACATGGTACATCACCCTTCCGCTTTTGCGCCCGATGATGCTCTTCTTGCTCGTAACTTCAATCATCGGTGGTATGCAGCTCTTCGAAATTCCTTTCTTGCTCACCGACATGCGCGGCGGCCCTGACTACAGAATCAGAACAATGGTTCTTTACATGTACAACACCGCCTTCCAGGGCGTAAACAAATATGGATACGCTTCGGCGATTGCTATGGGCGTGTTTATAATCACAATGTTCTTCTCTGCATTGGTATTCTTCTTTATGCAGGATCGCAGCGAGCCCAAGGCCAAAAAGTAGGAGGAAAGAAATGGATTATAAAGCGGCTAAAACAGCAAAACAGAGCGTAGTTTACTTTTTCATGGTTCTGTTTATTTTGATAGCGGTAATTCCGGTTTGGTTGATGCTTGTCAACGCCACCAGAACAACCGAAGAAATTAACGCGGGCGTTACTTTGCTTCCTGGCAGAAGCCTTATTAACAACTGGAACATTTTGATTACAACTGGTTCAGGACTTAAGGTTGCTGCCGGCGGAAAATTGATACAAGAGCTTACAAAGCGCGCCGCTGAGTATGCTGGAAAGTATGCCAGACTCGGCGATTGGATCATCTTCTTCAAGGCCGGTAAATTCCAGATTTGGCAGGGTTTCTTTAACTCGGCCATCATCGCGATTTGCTCTACAGGCTTGAACGTATACTTCTCTTCTTTGACAGCCTATGCCTTGCACGTATACCGCTTTAAGGGACGCGCCTTTATCTGGGCCTTCATCATGTTCGTTATGATGATTCCGGCTAGCATTTCGTTCGTCGGTTTCTATCAGTTCATGTCAAGCATTCACTTGGTCGACAGCTTTATTCCGTTGATCATTCCGGCAATGGCCAGCTCCGCCACGGTATTGTTCATGCGACAGTACATGGCGTCGGTTCTTTCTTTGGAATTGATTGACGCCGGCCGCATCGACGGAGCGGGCGAGTACAAGATTTTCAACCAAATCGTACTTCCGATTATGTCGCCGGCCTTGGCCACACAAGCCATCTTTGGTTTTGTAGGCTCTTGGAACAACTTTGTAACACCTATGATTTTGCTCCAGACAGACAGCAAGAAGACATTGCCGATTTTCGTTCAGTTGCTTCGCGGCGACATTTACCGAACGGAGTTCGGAGCCATCTATATGGGTATCGCGGTTTCGCTTGTGCCTATCATCATCTTCTACTGCTTCATGTCGCGCTTCATCATCAGCGGCGTTTCAATGGGCGGCGTTAAAGAGTAATGGCGTTCAAAACCCGCGTTCGCGGTTTTTGAAGCCGACGAGTTTTGCAGCCGCTTGCGCGACTGTAAAACTCGCAATTTTTTTTAAACCATTTGCAGGAAAAAAAAATGTCCAAGGTTAACAATCCTATCTTGACCGGCTTTCACGCCGATCCTTCTATTTGTTATGTCAATGGCGAGTACTTTATCGCTAATTCAACTTTTGAATGGTATCCTGGCGTTGAGCTGCACAGGTCCAAGGATTTGGTCCATTGGACAAGCGTTCCTTCTCCATTGAGCGAAGAGCGCCTTTTGAACATGGCGGGCAACGTTGAGTCTTGCGGAATCTGGGCTCCCTGTCTGTCTTATTCAGAAGGAAAGTTTTGGCTTATCTACACTAACGTTCGCGACTGGAACGTTGGCCCGTGGAAGGACACGCCAAACTTTTTGACTACGGCCGAAAACATCGAAGGCCCTTGGTCAGACCCCGTTTTCTTGAACGCGTCGGGCTTTGATCCGTCGATGTTCCACGACGACGACGGCCGCCACTGGTACTTGAACATGGAATGGGACTACCGAAAGTCCATGAGCAGCAACATCGCCGGCGCCCCGCAGTTTACTGGAATTTTGTTGCAGGAATACAGCGCCACAAAAAAGCGCCTTATCGGAAAGCCCAAAAAGATTTTTAACGGCAGCGACATCGGAATGGTAGAGGGAACCCATCTTTACAAGAGGAACGGTTGGTATTACATCATGTCGGCTGAGGGCGGAACAAGCTACGAGCACGCTATTACTGTTGGCCGCTCCAAAAGCCTTTTTGGCCCCTACGAGTTGCATCCGACAAATCCGTTGATTTCGGCTTACGGCCACCCTGAGCTTAAAATCCAAAAATCAGGCCACGGCCAATGGTGCGAAAACAAAGACGGAAAGTCATACTTGGTTTACCTTTGCGGCCGCCCCTTGCCGGGAACTCTCAACTGCCCGCTTGGACGCGAGACTGGTTTGGCCGAAATTAAATGGAAGGATGATTGGCCGTGGGTAATGCAGCCCGACGGAAGCTTGCAAAACACCCCCCCGGACTATGTTGAAATTCCTGGAAAGGCCGAGCAGCTGCCTGGCGAAAAAGACCGCAACTTGGTGGGCAAGCGCGCCGACGAGTATTGCCGCGTCACAAAATACGACTTTAACAGCCTGGACTTTTTGGCTGACTTTAAGACGCTCCGCTATCCGATTATGGGCAAAAAACACAAGCGCTTTAGCATTGACGCGCGCAAGGGCTTTTTGAGAATCGTCGGCGGCCAGTCTCCTATTTCGACTTTTGAGCAAGGAATCCTTTGCCGCAGGCAGACGGACTTTGTGTTTGAGGCGGAGACAAAGGTTTACTTTGAGCCTACTTACTTCCAGCATTTGGCCGGATTGACATACCGCTACAGCGAGACAACCCAGTACAATCTTTGCGTTACTTACGACGAAGAGTTGGGAAAAGTCATTCAGTTCCAGTCGTTCATGTTGGGCGAATACAAGGAAGGCCAAAAGACTCCGCTTCCAAAAGACGCGCCTGTTTGGCTTAAGGTAAGCGCCAACTATCAAAGGGCCAACTTTTCTTACTCAATCGACGGAAAGAATTGGCATTTGATTAGGCCCGAACTTGACGTGAACAAGCTTAGCGACGAGTACGGCGGAATGGGCTTTACAGGCGCCTTTGTCGGAATGTTCTGCATCGACATGGCTGACTACGCCCAATACGCGGACTTTGAGTACTTTACCTACAGCAAGGCTGAGTAATTTTTTGCCGTAAAGACGCTGGTTGCGCTATGATCACTATATATGATTTGGCCAAGCAAACTGGTTTTTCCGCTCCGACTATTTCCAAAGCCCTTAACGGCAATGGAAAGTTGAGCGAAGAAACACGCCAAACCATACAAGACGCCGCCAAAAAAGCCGGCTACACGGCCAATATGGCGGCAAAATCTTTGTCCACAAAGCATTCAAGAATCATCGGCGTAATTATGGAAGACGTTGCCATGAAGAGGGGTTTTGAGCACCCTCTTTTTGGCGGCTTGCTCAACAAATTTCGCCACGAAATCGAAATGGCCGGCTACGACCTTTTGTTCCTTTCAAAGCATTTTAACGACGGAATGTCTTACATCGACCATTGCCGCTACCGCGACATTGAAGGCATTTTGATTGTAAACCCAATTGACGACGACCCCGAAATGAAAACTTTGGGGTCTTGCGGCATTCCTTGCGTGAGCACAAACGAATTTATTCCGGGCGTGTGCACGGTTGTGACTGACAACGAAAGCGCGGGGCAAGCCGCCGCCAAAATTCTTTACGAGGCCGGCCACGAAAAAATAGGTTTTTTGGGCGCTCCCTTTAGGGAAAATTCTCCCGCCGCCTTGGAGCGCTACAGGGGCTTTAAGTCCGAGCTGGAGACATACGGCAAAGAATTTGACGAACAATATTTGGAAGTTTGCGACGCATGGTGGGACCAGGCCGGCTACGATGGAATGAAAAAGCTTTATGAGCGCTGCCCCGACATTAGCGCTGTCTTTGTTGTTTGCGACGCGCTGGCTTTTGGCGCTATGAAATATCTTTTGGAAATTGGAAAAAACATTCCGGACGACATAAGCGTCATAGGCTTTGACGACGACACGACTGTTTTAAAGGCCGCTCCCAATTTGTGCACCTTTAGGCAAGACAGGGACAAAATCGCGCAGTTGGCCAGCGAAGTTCTTTTGCAGGAAATCGCTGGCGTTCCGCGTCCGGAGGTAGTGCGCGTGCCGGCCCAGTACATAAGGCGGTCAAGCGTCCGTCGTTTTGCCCGCTTTCCCAAATTTTAGTTGACTTTTATCGCTCCAAAAACCTTTCCGATTGAATCGTGAATGACCAAGTCGGCCTTGCTGTCGGCGGCGGTCTCGGACTTGTTTATCAATACAATTTTATTTCCATTAAAGTAATTGATAAGGCCGGCGGCCGGATAGACCACAAGCGAAGTTCCGCCGATTATAAGGGTGTCGGCGGCGGCGATTGCTTGGACGGCCCCGTTGATTACATTGTCGTCAAGGCCTTCTTCGTAGAGGACAACATCGGGCTTTACAAGGCCGCCGCATTTGGTGCAGCGGGGGAGGGTGTCGGGCGAGCCGGCCGAATTTGCGATAAAGTCTATGTCGTAAGGAGCGCCGCATTCCATGCAAAAATTGCGCAGGGTGGAGCCGTGCAATTCGTAGATTTTTTGGCTGCCGGCGGCCTGGTGCAAGCCGTCTATGTTTTGGGTGACTACGGCCAAAAGCTTTCCGGCTTTTTCCAGTTCGGCCAGTTTGTAGTGGGCCGCGTTGGGTTGGACGCCCTTTATGATGAGCTTTTCGCGGTAAAAGCGGTAAAACTCCTTGGGGTCGGAGTCAAAGAAGGAGCGGCTGATTATGGTCTCGGGCGGATACTTCCATTGTTGGCTGTAAAGGCCGTCCTGGCTTCTAAAGTCTGGGATTCCGCTTTCGGTGGATACGCCAGCGCCGCCAAAAAAGACGATTTTGCTGGAATCGTCGATGATTTTTTGCAACTCTTCAATTTTGTTTTCCATACTCATATTATTATACAACAATTTAGATTGTTTTGGGAAAGAATTTGACAGAATTTCAATATTAAGTTATAATTTATAGAATTATACTATATATGGGGATATGGGGCGTTTATGCGCAAGTTTGCTTTTATAGCTTTGGTGGCGGCCGTTTTGGGAACGGCGCTTGTTTCATGCAAACCCAAGGAAGACTCCGGAAAAGAAATTACTCTTGTTATGGCGGAAGTCAATCCCGCCGAGACCATCGCGGGCCAGATGGACCAAGCCTTTAAGTGCAAGGTTGAAGAGCTTAGCGGCGGAAAGATAAAAATAGACTTGCAGTGCTCGGGCATTTTGGGCGACGTTGAATCGGTCATGGACTTGATGATGAAGCCGGGCAGCACGATTCAAATCCACAGAATGTCGGCCGTGAACATGGCCACTTACGGCTGCAGAAAGTCGTCGCTTTTGGGCATTCCGTACACATTTTCAAACAAAGAGCACTTTTGGAATTTCGCGCTCTCCGAGACGGGAAAAAAGATTTTGAACGAGCCTGTCGAAGTTGGCTTGGGCGTCAAGGGACTTTTTTACGGAGAAGAGGGATTCAGAAACTTTTTTTCAAAAACAAAAATCGAAAAAGTCCAAGACTTTAACGGACTTAAAGTTCGCGGAACGAACGACAACGCCATGCAGGGAATGATTGCTGCCTTTGGCGCCGAGAGCGTTCCCGTAAACTACGCCGACCTTTACGCCAAGCTTCAAACCGGCGTTATAAGCGTGGCAGAGCAGCCCATAGCCAATTATTTGGCCAACCATTTTTACGAGGTTGCGCCCTATATGATTTTGGACGGCCACACGCTTGGAGTGATGGAAACTGTAATCACGATGGACGCGTGGAATTCGCTGAGCGAGCGCCAGCAAAACATTTTGCTTGAGGCCGGAAAATACGCCAGCGAATTTTGCCGCGAGCTTTCGGCAAAGGAAGAGGACAGGGTCAAGGCCGAATTGGTCAAAGTCGGCGCCACAATCACTGAGGTCAAGGACATTAGGCCTTGGCAAGCCGCCTGCTCCAATGTCATTGAACAGAGTTCTTCTGTGGACCCTGATTTGTATAAAAAAATTCTTGAATTAGCTGAATGAAAACGAAACAAAACAAAAGCCACGGAATAAGAATAAGCCTCGTAAATTTATTTTTTATAGTTCTTACCGCCCTTGTTTTTTGTTTTATTCTCTTGATTTCCAACAACGTTAAAAACCGCTTTGACGCTGTAAACGAGGCTATGGACAAATATATAATTTGTCAGCAAAGCTCGCAAAAAATAAAGGAGGCGGCCAATTATTTGACCGACCAGGCGCGCCTCTTTGTGGTGACCCGCAAGCCCGAATATCTTGACGCCTACATAAAAGAAGTCGAGTTGACCCAGCGCGAGGCCCGCGCCCTTGACGAAATTGAGAGCGTTTGCTCAAAGGAAGACCTTGCGATGCAGCGCCTTAGAATCGCCATCGAGCAGGCGCGAGGGCTTATGGAAATGGAAATGTACGCCATGCGCCTTGTTTGCGAGATCGACGGAACCAAAGGGATTCCTGCCAGGCTTGCTCAAATTCCGCTTGCCGAGATGGACAAAAACAGTTCCAAAGAAAAAATGCAAGAAAAAGCGGTTAACAACTTGTTTGGAGACGGCTACTTGATTTACAAATTGCGAATAAACGCCAACTGCGAGTTGACTGTGGCGGCCATTTCGCAGCAAATAAAGCGCGACCTTAACGTCAACGCCGACGAGCTTGGCCAAAACATCGCCCGCCTGCGCGTTTTGTTCCTTGTATTGCTGATGGTGACCATTCTTATTTTTGTCGCCCTTGGCTATTTGGTAATGATTCCGCTTAGTCAGTTTAGAGTCTCAATCAAAAAGGACGAAAAGCTTAAGGTCATCGGCTCGCTCGAATTCAAGAGCTTGGCCGAAAGCTACAACGAAATTTACGACATCAAGGCCCAAAACGAAAAATCCCTGCTCAAAAAGGCGGAGTACGACGCGCTTACAGGCATCTTGAACCGCCGCGCCTTTGACCAGATTTGCCAGACCAGCGCCGAAAAAAAGCAAAAAATCGCGCTTTTGCTTATAGACATGGACAACTTTAAGGGCATAAACGACACATACGGCCACATTGGCGGCGACAACGCCCTAAAGGCCTTGGCAAACGCGCTTAAGGACACCTTTAGAGAGGGCGATTACATGGCGCGAGTTGGCGGCGACGAGTTTGCGGCCATTTTGCCCGGCTGCGAAAGCTATGGAGCCGAATCAATAAAGCGAAAGATTTCTTCCATAAATGAGCGCTTGAGCCAGCTGGAGGAAAAGAACGTCAGCGTAAGCGTCGGCGTGGCCTTTAGCCCGGATGGCTTTAGCCAAGACCTTTACGACAAGGCCGACAAGGCCCTTTACGCCGTAAAAGAAAAGGGAAAACGGGGCTGCGAAGTCTTTGAGGGCTAAAAAACCCTCCCAAAACTCCAAATCTAACAAACATTTAATGAAATTCTCAATTTACTCCGATATATAACGTGGGAAAGGGTATTTTGCGCAAATTTTTAGCGAATTTGTTTGACAAAATCTCAAAAATGTCTAATAATTATATTGGAGAATGGGCATAATGGCGCTTAGTGGCTTTTGGGAGGAAAACCGCGGGCGGCATCTATTGCAAATGGGCAAAATTATGAAAAAAAGATTGATTAAAATCGGAGTCGCAATTCTTCTCTTGGGCGCCGCCGCGGCAAATTTGTCGGCGCGCGACGTCACCGAGCGGGCTGTTGAGAACATGAACAGCTGGCAAGAGACTTTTGACATCAACAACAAAAAGGGCAAGTACAACGTTATCGTTACTGCAAAAGACAAGGGCGGAAACACCACCTTTGGCGGCCCCTTTAACATTTACATCGACCCCAAATCCGATTTGCCCATTATCGGAATCACAAACCCCGAGCCCAATCTCCGCGTGCCTGGAAACCTCAATATAGTTGGAACTTGTATAGACGACGACGCCGTTGATTACGTAGAATTGATTCTTGACGGAGCGGAGCCAGTCCGCGCCAAAGGAAAAGAATTCTGGTCGTACTTTGTGGACACCAGCAATTTGGAAGAAGGCAACCACACAATCGAAGCGTACGGCGTCGACATCAACGGAGTTCGAGGCGCTTCGGTAAAGAACACTTGGTGCCTTGACCGCAAGGAGCCTTTGACCGAAGTCAAGAATTTTACGATGGGAACTTTGGTCAGCGGAACCATTCACTTTGAGGGAACGGTAGAAGACGGAAACGGAGTCACCGCGATGGACTTTTCGGTTGACGAAGGCGCTAACTTTGAGAACATCAGCCTCAAGCACGAAAAGAAGTCTCCCAACGCGACGTTCAGCTTTAACTTGGACACAAAAAAGATGCCCGACGGTCCGGCGGTTATGTGGTTCTTTGCCCACGACAGCCAAGGCTCGATCGGCTTTTATCCATTCTTGCTTTTTGTTGACAACACAAAGCCAAAAATCAACATCGCCTTTCCGCAAGAAAAAGTTCCTGTAAAGGGAGCGTTTGCCGCGGCCGGCTCCGCCAACGACATTGTAGGCCTTAAGTCTATGACATGGGAATACAACGGCAAGAAGGGCGACTTTGAAATCATCGCGGGAAACCCTTATTGGGTAGTTGAGTTCCCCGACGCCAAGGGCAACAAGAACGGCAAGTTTACCATTACCGCCGTGGACACAGCGGGCAACGTGAGCGTGGCCACAAAAAATGTTACGGTTGACCCCAACGCTGACAAGCCTATTGTAAAGATTGACTGGCCGCAAAACGGCGCCAACTACGGCAAGCCCGAAGACATGTTTGTTCGCGGCTTGGCGACCGACGACGACAACGTCAAGGCCGTGCGCGTAGTTTTGGACGGAAGCGAACTTGGCGTGATTGAAACTCAGAGCGTTTTCTACAAGAGCTTGATAGAGACAAAATCTTTGGGCGGCGGAACGCACAAGGTCAGCGTGAGCGCGATCGACATTTACGACGTCGAAGGACCCGCCACAACAGTTGAGTTTAAGACCACAGGCGAAAAGCCTTATTTTAACGAGCCGAAAATTTCTGGAGGCGCGGGCGCGGGTCCGCTGCCTTTTGGAAAGGAAATCAGTCCAGAGCAGGGCGGAAATATAGAGATTGAAGCTGGAACGACCGCCGGCTTTGCCCAGGCTTGGTTCAGTTTTGGAAAGGCCGGAAGCAAGGCCGAGCCCAAGCAAGTTACAGTGAGCGAAAAAGAAACCAAGAAACTCTTTTCGATTCCAATCAGCGCGCTTCCTTGGGGAGTGGTGGAGCTAAAGTTCCATGTTGCCGACACGCTTGGACGCGAGGCGGAATACTCGACTTGCGTTTATGTTTCAAACCTTACCGACATAAAGGCCGATCCAAATTTCCAAATTGACCCGACAATAGAAGACGAGCGCCTTACGGCGAAAATCGAAAGCGTTGGCGGAATGGAATACGCCAACGGAATGCGCTTGATAATGGACAAGGATCCAAAAAGCGCTCCAGTTCAAATGGTTCTTGACATTCAGTCGATGGAAGTTCCGATTGTCTCTTACAAAATTTGGGGAGCGACAAGAGACGGCGAAAAAGAAAGCTACGAAGGAAAGGCCGTTGTGACCCGTCCGACAAAGGGAGAGCCGGCCCAGCGCGCCGTGATCAACATGGTCGCAATGCCCGCGCGCGCCACTAATATCGAAATCACTGTGGCGATTGGAAAAGACTACTCAAAGAAATTTGGCGGACAAATTTTGTTGGCGCGCGAACACGACGCCGACGACATCGAAGACAACAAGAAAATTTATTGGGCCACAAACGGCGACACATATTACAGCGAAGAGTTTAACGCTTACGTTTTGCCCCACAAAACTTTGACCGCCTATGTAAACGCTCCTGTCCCAATCACTGCCAGCGTAGTCGGCGGCTTGGCCGGCATGAGCGCCAGCGTTGACGGAAACGCCGTTACATTGACTTGCGACAACGGCGGAAACTTTAGGGGAGTTCAAATCCGCGCGGTTGACGCCAACGGAAAGAGCTACACAAGCCCCGCCATTAACTTGGTTGTCAGCGAAGACGGACCGGCCTTTGACATAAAGACTCCCGAAGGATTCGCTTGGGTAAAGAATTCTCTCCGCTTGCAGGGAACGGTGGCGGATCCTGCTGGCGTTGTCTTGCTTGAATATTCAATTGACAACGGCGAAAACTGGAGCCCGATTCCGTTTAGAACCGGCGCCCAAAACGTAAACATTTACACTGACATCAATTTGACCGAGCGCGAGGAAGGCTTGATTCCGCTTGACATACGCGCCAAGAACACCTCGGGCTTGATAAGCTATTATAGAACTGCCGTTTGCAAAGACATCACGCCGCCCGAAGCGCAAATCATAGTTCCCGAAGCCGAAGCGGTTTTGAACGGCATCAACACAATCGCCATTTTGACAAGCGACAACGGCGCTTTGGCCAAGACCGAATACGGCTCTCCGACGTCGCGCGACGGACGCGCCGGCGTTAGAAGAAGCCCCATTCCGTTGACGGTGATGCCGCACACAATCGTGGGCGACGACGACTTGGCTTTGGACCAAACAATGTCGTTCATCGTTACCGACGCGGCCGGAAACGAAACTAAGATTGAAGAATTTGAATTTAAGGTTGACCGCGAAAGCGACTTGCCGGTGGTTCAAATTCAGCTTCCGTTTGAAAACCAAGTAATCACAAAGGACTTCACCATTTCTGGCGTAGTCCTTGACGACGACGGCCCTTGCGCCGTTGCCTACAGAATTGACAGTGGTCCGTTCAAAAGAGCTTCAAACGATTTTAGCTACAGCTTTAAGATTGACGTTCCGCTTAGCGAGATGACGGACAACGAGCACACAGTTTATATGTACGCCATGGACATCAACGGAGTCCGCGGCCGCACGGTGGAGCAAAAGTTCCGCGTGTCGCTTGCCGAGCCTGTTTGCCAAATGACCGCTCCCGACATCACAACGACGCAAAAGGGAATTGTGTCGTTAAAGGGAACCGCCAGCGACAAGAACGGAATCAAGAGCGTCGAAGTTTCTTTGGACAACGGCAACAGCTACAACTTGGCCGAAGGAACGACAAGCTGGACATACACTTTTGACACGCGCGTATTGCTTGACGGAACGCACGTAGTGTTTATCCGCACCACCGACAACTACGACATAACTTCATTGTATTCTTCTCAAATCAACACGGACAACACCAAGCCCGAAATCAACTTGGAGTTGCCGCTTGACGACTCTCAGACCAGCGGCCCCTTGTTCTTCTCTGGATTTACATTGGACAACATCAGTCTTGAAGAACTTTCGCTTACAATCACAAGCTTGGAAGGCCGCGGCGTTCCGTCGTCGTTCCGCAACAGAAAGATGAGCGTTGACCGCGTCATCACCGAGACGATTGACATGACGCCGCTTGAGAACGGCTTGTACAACGTAAAGCTTACGGGCATCGACGCGGCCGGCAACCAAACCAGCGTAAGCCGCAACGTAACCTTGGACAAGAGAATCGCGGCCGCCAACGTTGACATCTACTATCCGCTTAACGGCGAGCGCAAGCAGGGAGCCTTTACGATTGTTGGTTCTGTTCGCGCGGAGCGCAAAGTTGAAAAACTTAACTTGTATGTTGACGACAAAAACATCGCCGAGACTGTTCCCAGCGTGACCAACTACTACAAGTTCCCGATAGAAGAGGCGCAGTTTGAAGAAGGCTTGCACACATATTATGTGCGCGCCACTTTGGAAGGCGGAGCAACAATCGATTCAATCAAGCAGACTGTTGACTACAACGCCTACGGACCTTGGGTTAGAATCGACAACTTTGACTACGGCGACTTTGCCTACGACCGCCCCACAATCAAGGGAACGGCCGGCTACTCAATCAGCGAGGCGGAAGAAATCGCCTCCAAGAAAAAAGGCGGAAAGGACTTAAAGGAAGACCTCTCGCTGCGCAAAGTGCAAAGCGTTGAGATAAGCTTTAACAACGGAAGAACGTTCACTCAAATCAGCAAAAAGCCCAAGTGGTCGTACAGAATCGAAAACGACGACTTGGCCGAAGGCTACCACTTCTTGTTGATAAGGGCAAAGATGGCCAACGGCGAAATCGCCGTAACTCGCTGCATCGTCCAGATAGACAAGACCGCGCCGATTGTGCGCGTCATCGCGCCTGGCGTTGGCGGCCGCTACAACCAAAACTTGACCTTTAGCGGATTGAGCACAGATGACGTTGGCCTTAGCAGCGTCGAGCTTGCCTTGCGCAAGGGCGACAAGAACAGCTACGGAGTTCCAAAGTTCATCCAGGGCTTGTACATTGACACAAGCTTCTGGGGAGCGACATTGTTCGACATTGGCTTGGGACTTACATTCTTTGACGACAACGTCCGCTTGCAGTTTAGCTGGGGCCAGTTTACCCAGCAGCAGCGCGACATATTCAAGCCTGGAAGCCAGATGCGCTATGGTGGAAACGCGGTTCTTGGATTTAAGATTATCGCCAACGTGGCCAACCTTCCGTTTGGATGGATGTTCGGCCACGACTGGGACTGGCTTAGCGCCAACTTTGCGGTGGGCGCCAGCTTTAAGTACTTTAACGAAAGCGCGTCAGGCAGCGGACAGATGTTGAGCGCCATAATCGCGCAGATTGAGTTCCCAAGAATGCACTTTGCAAAATGGAAGGCGTTTAAGACTATAAGCGCTTATACAGAATTCCAATTGTGGTTCATCCCGTCGGACACGACGGGCGTGGATATAGCCAGAGTTGTGTTCCAGTATTCGTTTGGCTTGAGAGCCAACGTGTTCTAAGAGGAGGCATGGCGTGAAAAAAGTTTTGTTCAAAAAAATAGGACTTTCTCTTTTTGTTGCCGCCGCGACCCTTTTGTGGACAACTTGCGAAGTCGGCTTGGGAGAGTCAATTGACAACGACGCTCCGACGCTTAGCATCACAGGGCCAGCCCAGGCCGCCGTTTGCCGCGACGTTGTGAACCTTGCCGGCATTTGCGCTGACGACAAGGGCGTTAAGACTGTAAACATAACTTTGCGCAACACCAGCACCGGCCAAACATATAATTTTACTGGAGACGTAGAACAACCGGCCAAGGCTGTGGTCAACGGCCCGTTAAATTGGAACAAGCTTATAAACCAGCCGGACGCAAACGGCAAGTACCCCTTGTCCGACGGAAGCTACGTAGCCGACGTGTTTGTCACCGACGTGAACAACAGAAACAGCGGCGTGTCCAGCATCGCCTTTGACATAGACAATACCGCTCCTGTATTCTGCGTGACAAGCCCCGCTTCGCTTGACATAACGGACCCCAAAAAATACGGCCGTTCCGTGACCATAAGCGGAGAGATTGCCGACGACCACGACATTGACAGAATGAACATCCGCGTGTTCCGCACCGACGCGACTGGAACCGCTCCGACTGAGATAACCGACAAACTGGCCAAAACTGAGTTTAGGGACTTTGAGACTGCCGGCGGAACGACCGTCTACATCGCAAAATATTTTGAGACCGCTCCCGCCGCCAACAACGCCGACGGAAGCGAAAACCCCGACTACAAGCTTTACCAAAACTACATGGCCATTTACGACGTGGACCCCAGCAATCCTGACCCGAGCAAACTTGGCAAAGACATTTACGTTTATATCGTTCCAACATTGACCGACGTTGCCGGAAACACAAGCGACCGCTGCTATTTGGCCTCGGACATGAAAAAAGTCATCGCTGGCGCTTGCGGAGTGGAGACAACAATTGACTCCTTGCAGACAGCCCAGTTGATGAAAATATTCAACGGCACATACACCCTTGGCGAGCTGAACGCCGACCAGCAGGCAAAAATCCTTTCTATGATGAACGGAACTTACGCCCTGCAAACCGGCGACAAGCCCTTCTATAGCCAATACAAGGACGACGACACAAGCAAGCGGAGCCCCTTGGCGGCAAACGTCAATTCGAATAATAATCCGACCTACGACTTTAACGGCTACGAAAACCCGACGACTTCCAGCTCCGGTTGGGTTGGCGTCAACACAGGCGGAACTGTCACAGTCACTCTAAAGGCAGGCCGCGACGGTTGGGGAATTTTGCCCTCAAGCCTTGAGGTTAATCTTTACGAATGCAACTCAACTGGCGGCGACAAGAGCGCCAATCCTGTATTTAGCTCTAACGGCGAAAAAGACCCAAGCGGCGCTCCGACCGTTACGATTAAAGACGCGACAAATACAGAGACGCGCAATATTGGAACTTCCGTTACAAGCCAGTCGTATTACGTCACGCTTCCTTCTTTGAGAGCGGGAAATTATTATATTCTTGAGGCAAAAGGAAAGGACGAAAACGATTCTCCATTGGTCCCCGCGGCAGATTGGTACGGCTTTAAAGTTGCCACCAGCATCACTCCGCCGTCATTTACAGCAAACGACTCCTTTTATACAAACGCGGGCGCTTTGAGCGTTGGCGACGGTTACAAGTTTAGGCTGAACATAAAAGACGAATCTGACAAAATCCAAACTAACGGCATAGAAGTTACCGCTTACCGTTATGAAGTTCATATTCCCAAAAAGGCTTACGTCAAGTCTTATGAGAACGTTAAGCCCACTGGAGTTCTTAAAACATATAGTTCGCAAATACAAGCCGGAGCGACGGCAAACAATTATTATATTGACATTCCAATAAACGATTTTGCTTTTACCACAACTGTCGGCAAAAATTATTCGATTGTTTTGGAAGTAGTAGGAAATTACAAGGATGAGCAGGATCACCCTGCGCAATCAAGCGCCGCGACATTTATGTTCTGGGTTGACGCGGCGGCGCCTGAATTAGTGATAAGCTCTCCTGAATCCACCCAAGTTTTGATTACAGAAAAATTTTCTAGTTATGAGGAACAAGGCGCGGACCCAAATAAAAAGCATTACATTACGCCAAAGGGAACATGGAGCGACATTGACGGCTCAAATACCCACCGCTTGTGGTACACCGAGAACGACGCGGGAACTCCGACCCTTGAATGGACTGCGGCAAGCGGAACTTTTGTAAAGGGAACAAATTATTACGAAAAGCAGGTTGCCGGTTCGTCTGACGCGACGAGTTGCTACGCGCTTTTGGACACAGACGCATTTGTAGAAGGACAAACGTCTGTGGCCGGCTACTATACACTTGCTCTTAAAGCTTCGTCTAACGGAACTGGCGGAACATGGAAAGAAATTAAAGATGTCAGCCAAGTTGCCGCCAGCACTTCTTGGGAACAGAAGATTGAGGTTGCGCAAAGCGAAGGCAAAATGTTCCGCGTGGTTGGCATTGACGCGGTTGGAAATTTAACTGCTTTGGTTCAAAGAACAGGACTTAAATTTGACTTTGCTGTTCCGACAATCGCGCTTGCCAGCGAGCCTGCGTCAAACGGCTATTACAATGCCACAGACCTTGCGGCGAACAATAAAATTGTATTTATCGCGACAGATTCTTACAAAATCAATGCGGACGATGTGACAGTAAAAGCTACAAAAGATGGCGCTGCCACAACCAGCGGTTTTAGTGTTGGAAAAACACAGGACAGCGATAATAAAGTCACCTTGACTATAACATTGACGTTGACCGCCGGCAAAGCGGAAGATGGAACATGGACCTTTACTGCAGAGGCAAAGGATGTAGCCGAACGCCCCGCGACATCTGTTTCTTTGGAAAGAATCGTTGACACAGTGGCGCCGACATTTGAAGTGTTTGGCGACACAGCTCCCGCCGCGATTAAGGGAAAGAAAATTGCCGTTGGAAGCGGCGACGACAAAACTAAGTGGACTTATTGGGATGGTTCTTGGTATTCATCTTCGGGCCTTGTGTTTAATGGAAACATAACCGAGGCTACCAGCGGCCTGGCCAAAGTTGCCTATACGCTTACTCCAACTGGCGCGACTCAGAATTTGACCGGCGAGAAGACAAGAAGCGGCGAGACTGGCAACGCTGTGTCCTTTAATATTACAGCCACTGGCTTTGAGCAAAGCGTCCGCAAGACAGACGGAACGCTTGACTGCAACACGCTCTACATAACTGCGACAGATAAGGCTGGAAATGTTTCTGGACAAGAAATGTTGACAATAAACATTGACCAATCACAGCCGACCTTTGCGGCAGCCTATTACACTTACGCCGCCACTCCAGCGCCATCTGACCTTTCTGCCGCCGAAGGAACTCTTGTTTCCGACGGAACAAAGGACATGACAGTTTACGGAACTGTCTCAAGCAATTTGAGCGGCGTGGCAAACCCCGCTCTTGTGTGGGAAATCAAGACGGCTGCCGACGGAACAAAAGATCCGGCGCCCGAAATCACTTATACAACCTCTGATTTGAGCGACGCCGCATCTTATATTGCCGCGACCGCGACATGGGGAAAGTTAAAAAGCGCTACAAACACAAGCGGTTTGGATCCTGCCCAAGTAAAAGGCTGGAAGGCCGTAATTGACCCTGCAAAACTTTACGCTGGAGACGTGTATGTGACCGCGTCGAACGTGGCGCAAAAAACGACAAAGACGCAAATCTTTACGATTGACAGCGACACAGAGGCGCCGACAATCAATCTCAACACGCCTGACACAAGCATCAAAGCGTATTATTCTGTGGCTGGCGGAACTCCTTCCGAAACTTACCTTGGAAAGCCAGATGGCTCTGCAATTCCTTCAACCGCCAGCGTCAACGGAACGATAAAAATAGCCGGCAACGCCAGCGACAACAGGGAATTGGCCAGCGTCAAAGTTTATTGGTCTCTTGATGACACAGCGACGATAAAAACAGACCGCGCGACAAATCCTGACATTCTAATTGATGACATCGGAGCCTCCATCTACAACTGGAGCGTTGCCGCCCACGAGTTTAGCAAGGTTGACGGCGGCGCGTTCAAAATAAGAACAGGCGTTTCGGATTGGAATACATACGGCGGAACTGCGAAACCAATTTACATAAAAGTTGAGGCCGAAGACAAGGCGAAAAATAACACTGTCGTCGTTTACGAATATTCTGTTGACCCGGACAGCGACAGACCCAAGATAACATTCACCGCGCCGGAAGATTTGAGCGCGATGACAAGCTCTAACTACATTCTAAAAAAGAGCGCGTCTGTCCTTCGCGGAAAGGTTGAGGACGACGACGGACTTACAAAAGGCGACAAAAAACTCAGGCTTTGGTACAAGGACCTTTTGGCCGCCGACGGAGCGGCTGACAAGGATTGGAAGGAGCTTGAGCTTACAAGCGGCGCCTTTGAAATTTACAACGACACGACTGGCAGCCACGAAGGCCAGCACGAGCTTTTGTTTAAGGTTCAAGATGTTGAAGGCAATGAATTTATAACAAGCGACGGAACTGAGGCAAGTCCGTCTTGGTTGCGTCCAAAAGTTTACGACGCCAAAGGAAATGTATTTGGCTCTAATGTGACTGACAAAAAGAACAGCGTAGTT
Organism: Treponema sp.; assembly: GCA_017551705.1. Lineage (GTDB taxonomy): Bacteria > Spirochaetota > Spirochaetia > Treponematales > Treponemataceae > Treponema_D. The sequence continues at coordinate 47,526 of JAFZLA010000066.1, read as the reverse complement.
TACATTCAGATTGACACTCAAAAGCCGGAGATTACCAACAGGTCTTATTTTGTCGACGACATTAACCCTGGCAAAGAAAACAAAGTGGAGAATTCCTCAAGCGATTTGGGCCTTTTGGGCGGAACTCGCAATAAGTTTACATTTTATTGCTACGCAAAGGACGCCAGCGGCCTTGACGAAGAAAACATTTCGTTTGTGTTTAACGGAAATACCTACACAAATGGCGGAACGACCTATAAGCTTACTGTGACCGACTCAACAAATGTAGCCTTGTCCGGCTATTCGCTTATAACGGTAAAAGACATTGCTATACCCGACAACTTGCCTAGCGGCAGCAGCTATGAAGGAATAATAAAGGTTGTGGACAAGGCCGGCTTGGAAAACAGCAATACCATTACGGTAGAAGTTGACAACACGCCGCCGGAATTGACAATAATCAACCCGTCGCAGACTTCAACGCAAACGGTCAGCGGAAAAGTCAACGCTTACGGAACTGTAACAGGCGCTGACAGCGGAACAAAATTGTATTACGCTCTTTCTTTCGAGGACGACGCCCACAACTCCGATACGGCCACAACCGCGCCATATGCGAAGTCGTCTACGGAAGCGGAGCCATACACGGAACTGCTCCAATCAAGTAATTTGATGTGGTACCTGTATTTTGACGGCGGCTTGACTGACGAGACAAAAAAGCAAACCCACGCCGACCTATTTAACCAATACCTCATAAAAAAAGCCGCAAAGATAAACGGAGTGACAGCCACCGCGGACTCTGGCGACACAAAAGGCACTGTAAGCGACGGAAGCTTTAAGTTGGCCGGAAGTTTTAGCTCAGGCATTCCAATTTACATTTGGATAAAGGCCGTTGACCAAGTTGGAAACAAAAACATTCAACATTACAAGCTTTTACTTGACCCGCAAGGCGCCAAGCCCGAAGTCACTTTCTCTTATCCTGCGGCCAGCGGCGAGACTATGGGCGGCGACTTTAAGGTGTACGGCGGCGCCAAGGCAAAAGACAAGGACAACCCAACGATAAAGGCTGTCTTTGCGCAAATAGTTTCAGAAAAGCACGAGTATACAAAGGACGGCTACACGCCGCCCGCAAGCGGCTGGGGAACTTTGCCTTCTGCAAGCGCGGAATTTGCGATTAAGGCAGCTGATTGGAATTACTTGCAAGCCGCAGGCTATGAAGTTTACAAAATGGAAGGATACCCGACGACAAAAACCGCTTGGAAATCCAGCGACACAGACGCGGACGCTCCCAAATACGGAATTCCTACTACTGTAAACGGAAGTTCGTGGTCTTTAAAGCTTAACACCAAGGGCGAACTTGATCCCAAGGCTGCGACTGGCAGTGAAAGCGCGCAAACCAATAACGCTGCGATACGCATTTGCTCATACGACGGAGTCAACTTTAGCAACTTTGTAGAAAGAGCATTTATAATTGACTCTGACACGCCGCAATTAAAGGAATTGCAGCTTGAGCAGTTTGGCGCTGAAGGAACTAGCGCCACCGCCACGGCCTCTAGGGAATATGGAGACGAAATCTATGTTTCGGGCAAGTGGTTTTTGACCTTTAACCTTAACGACGGCCAGGCTATGGGCAAGATAAGAATCGGAATTGGCCCCACGGCGACAGAAGCGGCTTCTAATGCAACTACATACCTTGAATGGGACGACACAAGCAAGACTTATACGACAACTGTTGACGGGGTTGTGGCCAAGCTTCATACAGACGGCGATTACAAGAGAGTTGACATAAAGTATCCGCTAAACACAGACAGCGGCTGCGGAACTAAGGTTGTTTATGTTAACTATGAAGACATAACCGGAAAGGGTCCTGCTTTGCCAAAGAATTACACGATAAAATATGACAACAAGGCGCCTGTCTTGGCAAAAGTCAGCGATGATAAATACACATTCGACAAAGACAACAAAGAAGTAGTACAGCAAAATGACGGCTGGTACAGTTTTGGCTCAAAGGTAAGCGAGCCGGAAGCCGCCGACTCAGGCTTTGAGCGCTTGGCTTTTTACTTTACCCGCGGAAATTACGTTTATGACCCGATGATAAAAAAGGGCGAGACGGCTAATAGAATCCAGACCACAGATCTGACCCCAGACAGCGGCCTTTACTGGAAGAGTGCGAATGTAAGCAGTTATGCAAAGAACGTTATCACAATTGGCACAAGCGACGACAACATTCACATTGGCGGCTTGGTCAAATTTGGCGGCGTAATCTATAGAATTGACACTTTGACAGACGGCGTAAATGTTGGAATAACTGGTGGCCCTGAAAGCTCAAGCGAGACCACGGCGCTCTTTGCCATTGCCAATGTTGTTGACAACACAATTCAAGAAAGCCCGGACGGAACAAGAAAGACAAGCGTGTACGGTTTTGGCTACGGCAGCCCGTCCAATGACGACAATGACTTGATGGTAGAGTCAATCGAAAACAAAAACAAAGACTGGACTTGGAACGCAAGCATTTACTCAAAGAACATAGCCGACGGTCCGGTGCAAATTCATTACGTGGCTTTTGACAAGGCCGGCAACTGGTCTGAAGCGGGCGGCACGACAGGCGCCACAGATCCAGCAGTTTGCGACCCGCCCGTTGTAACCGCCACAGTAAGCAACAACATGCCCCGATTGGCCAACCTTTATGTTGGAACGGATCTTGACGGCAACAACGCGGTTGACGGAACTTACAACGGCGCTACGGATGAAGAGCGCGTCGAATGGACCGCGCGCTACAGCCCGACCAGCCTTGAATGGAATCAGGACACCAACAGCGGAACGGCTGTTACGGAAGCGGTTTTGGGCAGCGCCAGCAACGCTTGCATAACGGCAAAGGGAATGACAAAAGTCCGCCCGGAGATTTTGGGCGGAAACGGAAACATTTACTTGGCCTACAAGATTACCAACGGCGCGGGAACTACGACCTACGCCAGCGCAAATAGAACCAAAGCCTTTATAAGCGCTGCGCAAACAGTGGACGGACCCATGGCCAGCGAGACTGTACGCAAAAACACTGGCGACGACGACACGAACAACATAACAATCCAGGCGGGCGACTTTAAATGGCTTGGAGCAAGCGGAATCCCCGATTGCAACGCGACAAGCCCGCACAAATTTGAGTTTACTTTCTACGACCAGACAGAAGATGCGACCGGAGCGGCTCCTACGGGCAATGCGATATTTAACGGAACAAATACAGCAAAGGCCACAATTTACATGGCCGTAAGCATGACAGACGGCGTGGAGCCAACTGCCACCCGCGAAGACTTGCATTGGAAGGGCGCCGGAAGCGGAACCTATGTTGACCCTAATGACGGAGAGTCAAAGCCAAAGAACTCTGTGGCTTGGAACGGAAAGACCCCGCTTGGCCACATTGATCTGAGCGGCGATTTGCCAAGCGATTTTACAGCCACGACTCCAGCTGCCGACGTTACTATAACAGGAAAGGGCACATACCCGGCCGCCCTTATGGACCGAGACAGCAAGGTCAGCGGACAGATTATTTTGCGCGGAACTGTTAGCGACAACAAGCTTTTGCGCCACATTTACTTAAAGATTCCCAAAATGGAAACACAGTTTGACGCCGCCGGAATGACGCAAGCGGCTGCAAGCGAGCCTGGCGCTGGCTACGGATACCGCGCGGCCACGTACGACGCGGCAAGCAAAAAGTGGACCGTCATCGGCGACAAGCTTGCGGCCAACGGAATTAAGTTTAGCGTGGATGACGGCGGCATAGACGCTGACGGTCACAAGGCCAATTGGGAATTTGTTTGGGACACAAGCTACATTACAAATGTAGCCGCCACAGATGTAACGGTTGACGTTTACGCCAGCGACCAAACGCTCGCCAGCGCCAAAAATGACAGCGGCGCGTATTTAAGCATTGACGGAACCACCAAATACGCCGCTCCCCAGCCCGCCGAAAACTTGGTTGGCAAGACAATTGCGGCTTCTACGCGCAACTATCCCGAACAGTTAAAGGTTGACGTTGTGCCCTACATCACAGGCTTGGAGACATTCCTTAGCGGCAAAGGCGTTGACGCGGCGCGCACGGCCAAAGGCCACTGGCCGGTAGGCTTGCGCAAAGACGCCACAACAAATACCAGCGGCTACGCTGCAAAGGCTGGAACGCCGGAAACATTCAAAGTAAAGGGCTTTAACTTTAGCCAGGGCAATAACGAGTTGTCTGGTCAAAGCATGGCGGAGAGCGGTTGGTTTGTTATAAAGCCGACGGTTGATGTTAGCGGAACGCCGACAGTCATCAATGTGCCTTCGCTCAACAACATAAACAACAACGACGCCTACAGCGCCACAGACTACGATAACGCCTACAACCGCCAGCCCAACGGCAAGAACAACAACTTGCTTACCGACGACGTTTACATTGACGTTTGGCAGCTTAACGGCAAGGTAGCCGACGTTGGCAACAATGAACTTGCCAACACGATTATGAAAATAAACCCTGCAAGCGCGGCAAAAGGTCTTATAGGCTTTGCCTTTAAGTACGGCGACGGCTACAACACACTTGCCATGCCTAACGGAACCAAAAACTCATACGTTTGGTGGCATAGAGGACGCGATGAGAAAAATGCAATTTCTTTTGCCTTTGACTCCAGCGGCAATTCTTACGGAACAAGCTGCGACAGCGACTCCGGATATTCCCCTGGCGAGGGTGGTTATTATGCTGATTTCTTTGCGATGTTTGCTTCTGTATGGGGGCAATGTAACCCGAGCGGTAATCCGCATAGACTGGCAGAAAATGAATCTTGCGCTAGAATGGAAATGACCAGTCAAAAAGGCGACACTAGGTTTGTTGCCAAAAAATTCCAGTCGCCGTCAATCGCTACCGCAGGCAGCAACGTTTATCTTGCCTACTACGATGCGGTCAATGATGAATTACGCTTTAGATCAAGCTTAAAAACAGTGTTTAGCAGTTCTAATAAGGGAAATGCCGGAAACTTCATTAATAGAAGCGGAGGCAATTTTGACCTTCCAACTTATGACGAAGACCGTGCCAATTGCCAAATTGTGGCCAAATCTGATTCTGCTGTTGCAAAGGGAGGCCCTGATGTTTGTGTCGCGGCGATTTCAGGAACAAGCGAGGATACGGTTGTTATGGTTTGGCACGACGGCAGCAAGATGTGGTACAGCGTAAACACAACTCCAAACACTGACAGAAAAAACACTATAAACAGCCAGACAAATGCCGCTGGCGACGGATGGTCAAAGCCTTACGACTTGTTCGCCAAAAAAGGCTTTGCGGACGCGGGCAAATTCTGCAAGGTCGCGGTGGACGGAAATGGTCATGTGCATGTAGCGGCTTATTCAAACAGCGGCCATGTTTGCTACGCCTATCTTGCCAACCCCGCCGAGCCAAGCGGAGCGCAGGTTTATCGTGTTGATTCTGGCGCCGGCCAAAACCTTACTCTTGATGTTGCTTTGAACAGCGCAAAAACCGCCGCCGTTCCTTACATAGGCTACTACAGCTCGGGCAAAGGACTTCCAAAATTTGCCCGTCTTGCAACCGCAGGAGCTTACGGAAACGGAATTGACGGCGGAAAATATACAGGAACGTGGGAAATTGCCTTTGTTCCGTCTCAAAACGACATAATTATGGACAACATGAACGTTGGTGTTTGGAAAGACGCGAATGGCGTATTGGCAAACTCGACTGCGGGCGATTCGTATTACGCCGGCAATGAAGGCAAATGCTATGGCAACGGAAAAAACAACGCCGTAATGGGTTACACTTACTACAACTCCACCGCCAGCGCTACCGCGGTATGCATCGAAACCGCGCAGCTAACCGGAAGTCCGGCGGCCGAATGGGGCGGAAACTAAACAAGGAGGGCAAAAATGACGATAATAAGAAAGATGAAAAAGTCGATTTTTAGCGTTCATTCTCTTTTTGCGGGGCTTTTGGCTTTGCCAATAGTCGCGCTCACTCTTTTTGCCTTTGCCTCTTGTGACGCCGGTCTTGGCGAGTCAATCGACACCACCGAGCCTAAGGTTACTATAACAGGCCCTGACAGCGGCGCTGTTTTGTGCACCCCTTTTAATATCACCGGAACTTGCGTTGACGACAAGGCTGTTGCCAGCGTTGCTATAACGATAAAAGACACCGCTACAGACCAAATTGTCAAAAACGAGTCGGCTACAATAAACGGAAACAACTGGACGCTCCAAGTCTCTTCTTTGGCAGACGGAACTTATTCGGCCAGCGCGATATGTTACGATGCCGCAGGAAGAAAAAGCGGCGTGGCCAGCCGCGTGTTTGACGTTGACAACACGCCTCCTGTTTTTTGCGTTACAAAGCCAAATTCTCTTAGCATCGCCGACCCAGCCGCCTATGGACGCGACGTGACCATAAAGGGCGAAATTGCCGACGACCATGCTGTAAAGCAGATGGACATCCGCGTGTTTAAATTTCAAGGCGGAGCCGCTACAGAAATTACAAACACACTCAGCAAGACGACATTTAGCGGTTTTGAAACTGCCGGCGGAACCGAAATTACAATCGCAAAGTTTTTCCCTGACGCCGAAATCCCTGCGGCGAACAGCGACGACTATCCCCTTTATCAAAACTACAAGGCCATGTACACCGACTTGGGCGCCAGTGTTGGCGATACAGTCCAATTGTACATCTTTCCGTATTTGACGGATGCGGCTGGAAACAAGAGCGACAAATGTTACATTCAAAACTCGCTTAAACAACTTGTGTCCAAGGCTTGCAGCGTTGACACTACCAGCGACTCTTTGCAAACAGCCCAGCTCAAAAAGATTTTGAACGGAAGCTACAGCCTGGGCGAAATTAATGTCGACACAATGAAGACAATTCTTGGCGGCCAATACAATCAAAGCGCCATAGGAACCAATTATCTTTACTACGCGCATCTTCCAGAAGGAGAAAGCGCAGTTTCCGCTTCTAACGCTCCGCTTGCTATGAGCCTTAACGCCAACAACAGTCCGATGTACGAATTTGGAACCTTTGACGTTGACAGGGACAATTTGGCCTTTAAGGAAGTTAACAACGACGGAACTATGACCGTAAAGGTTAGCGCAGGCCTTGACGGAAACGAAATCATAGCCAACACAGTAAGAGTTTACCTTTGGGAATGTGACGACAAGCTAAGGCTAAAAGACGGCTTGAACATTAATGATGTCTCGACCGCGTCTTATTCTTCTGACAACTCGGATCCGGCAAAAGCTTTTAAGGTTCTTAGCGACCAAACCGAAGTAAAGGACTTTGAGAGTACAGTAAGGGTTTCGACCGCAACTTACAAAGTGCTTTTGCCAAGCACTATGTCGGCTGGCGTTCACTATATTTTGACAGCTGGCGGCGAGGATGTCGCCGGAAACAAATTCTACAGCTCGGCCACTTACGCCTTTATGGTCGCAACAACCGGCGACGCGCCCAAGGTGGAATTTGGCGACCAATTCTTTATAAACGCAAAGGCGATTGACGCTAATCAGACAGACGCCTATAAAGCAAAAATTCAAATAACCGACAAAACAGGAAGCGCGACTTCTCCCGCCGGCTCAGGAACTATGCAGGAAACAGGAAGTTGGCTTAGGGTTCGTCTTTCTTTATACAAGGGCTACGCAAAGACAAAGGGCTACTTGTCCGACAATAACCTTTTGCAAAAACTTGGCGAAATAAAATATGAAGGCGCGCAAATCCAAAATCCAAACCCGGGCTCAGGCGAATACTATGTTGAAGTTCCCGTAAATAAATTTGTTTTGACTGGAGCCAACAAAGCGGACAATTATACCGTGGCTTTGGAAGTGCAGGCAAAGAACATTGGAGCCACTTCTGAATCCACCACATACATCTTCTGGGCGGACGCCGCCGCGCCAGCTCTGGAAATTGCCGCTCCCAAGCGCGAATCTGGCGCAAGCGAAAGCCTTCCTCTTTATATTTTTGAGACTGACAAAAACATAACTGACACAACGCCACAGGGCGCGACAGCAAAGACATATGAATACAGCCAAAGCGGAACTTGGAGCGACATTGGCGGCTCTGGCACTAGCGAGCTTTGGTATGTCTGGGAAGACGCCAGCAATATTGCGGCCGCTCCTTCTTTAACTTGGAGCGCGGCTTCTGGAACAGCCAAAGAAGGCTTCACTTATTACACAAAGCAGGGCGAAGGCCTCTATCTTGCAGAGACAGGCATAGCTTTGGGCGCGTCTGTAAGCGGCCTTTACACATTGAGCGTTGGAACAGTTTGGAAGCCAATAAAATCCGCGCCAAAGAGCGTGAGCCGCGCCAACTGGAACGAAGGCGGCGTGTCTGTAACTAATTCCAGCGGAAAGACCCTTAAAGTTGTAGCCGTTGACCAAACAGGAAACTTGAGCGCTGTCGCAGCCGTTCCAAACATTATGTTTGACTTTGCTCCGCCTGTTATAACTGTTCTAGCAGTTGATGAGTATTATAAAGCGGTCCAACAATTTACTGTCACGGCAGAGGATGTTTCTGGCGTTGGCAAAGACAATGTGACAGTGACCGCGACAAAGGATGGCCAGCCGGCTGCAAGCGGTTGGACCTTGGATAAGACGCAAACTGACAGCAATACTGTTACCGTGACAATCAAAGCGACAATCGACGGAAAATGGAGCTTTGAGACGACCGCAAAAGACGGAGCGAATAGAACAAGCTCTAAAGCATTTGGCTTTACGATTGACACTGTGGCTCCTGAACGCGTTAACCACTATGTTGACAGTTCAACTGACAGGACAAAGGACCGCATGATTACCGTCGGAACAAACAGTTCCGAAGGTGTCGAATATTGGCATAACAGTGAAAACCTCACGATTAAAGGAAAATTTAAAGAGAATACAAGCGGCTTGGACAAGGTTGTTTATACCGTAACTCCGCCGGCGGAAGGCTCAACACCAGCGACTTCTGTCGACGGAAGCGAAGCCATTGGCGGAGCCAAGGGTGATGTTGAGTATTCCCTTAGCCCTGTAGGCTTTAAAGAGGGCGTAAACAAAATTGCCATTACAGGCTATGATCTTGCCGGAAACCTTTCTTCTTCGTCGGAAACATATACGATTCAAATTGACACCACCGCTCCGCTTGTGAACACCGCTTGGTACACTTATGCTCAAACGCCGACGGCCGAAGACCTTACGGAAGCTGCCGGAACGGCCATGTCCAACGGCTCTTTAAGCATGACAGTGTACGGAACCCTTGAAGAAAAGCTTAGCGGCATTAAGGGCGTAGACCTTGTCATGAACGGCAATGTAGTTTCTAGCGGCGTCCAATACACACAATCTGCCTTGTCTAGCAAGGCCGATTATTTGAAAGATGTGTGGGAGAATTATTCCGCCGTAAACAACAAGGTTTATACCGGCTTTAAGGCTGTGATACCCGCAGACAAACTAGCCGCGGTAACAAGCGGCGACGTGGAGCTTTACGCTGTGGCCACGGATATGGCAGGCAACAAGACCGAGCAAAGAAAATTCTCCATTCATCTTGACAAAGACAAGCCTGTAATAAACATCATGTCTCCTGACGCCAGCGGCTCTGTAAATGGAAAGATTACATTTACCGGCGCTGTTGACGACCCCGCGCTAAAAGCGGTCAAAGCCTATTGGTCGGCCGATGGAACGACATATCAAGAAATTCTTGATGACGCGAATCCGCCCAAACCTATTTTGGCCGGAACATACAGCTGGAACATAAAGAATTTAGCCTTAAATTCTGTTTCGAGCGACAAAATCATCTTCTTTGACGGAACAGAATATGCTGGAACGACAAAAGATTTCTACTTAAAAATCTTGGCCACCGACAAAGCTGGCAACCAAGAGATACAAGTAAAGAAATACACTGTTGACCCCAACGCTGACCGTCCAAAAATCACGCTCACCACGGCGGAACTTGACGGAATGTCTTCTGCAAAGTACGCTCCCTATGATTCTCAAAAAATCGAGGGAACAGTCGAAGACGACGACGGCGTGACAAAATTTGAATACTCAACCGACAGCGGAGCTAGTTGGACTGACATTACAAGCTCTATTAGCGGCGGCGCTTGGTCCATTTCTGTGGCTCAAGACGGCCCGTACGCCATCAAGTTTAGAGTCACGGACAAGGCCGGAACAGTGTTCACTTCGACCAAGACCGGCGAGACAGGCGCGACCAACATTTACATTTCTCCGACAATCGCCGGAAAGGACAAAACTTTTTCCACCGGCGACACAAACCTTTACTTGCTTGTTGACACCAAGCGGCCTGAGTTTGAGAGCCTTGTTTATAGAACAAGCGCGTCGGCTTCTGGAACTTACGAACCCGCCGCCGGCGTAGACAAGCTTGGCGTTGTTGGCGGATCTAAGAAATTTGTCAAGCTCAGTTTTGACGCCAAAGACGAAAACGGTATCGGTTCTGTCAAGCTTACATTGAACGGAACGCCATTTACAGGAACTGTAGGCGCGAAGAATGCCGCAACAGGAAAGTATCCTTGCGAGATTAGCGGCATTGACGTGACCGGCCTTGCCAGCGACGTTTATTCGGCCAAGCTGGAAATTACCGGAGGCTTTGCGGGCGACGTCACGACAGAGACGATCGCCTTTACGGTGGACAACACGCCGCCGGACGTAAAGATGCTTAGCCCGGACGAGAACTCTGTGCACGGCGCGGTCACAGCTTACGGAACCGTAGACGGCTCTAATTCGATGAAGTACGTCTTGAGCCTTACCGGAACTGGAACAGTTGCGCCAGCCGACGCGGTTTACGCCGACATAAAGGGTGTTGGAAACACATGGTTTGTTTACTTTGATGGCGACACGTCTTTTGTTGGCGAAGAAAGCCATGCGGATACTTTTGAAAAATTCATCATAGCCAAGGGCATTACGACAGAAGAAGCCATAAGAAATCAAACCTTTACCACAATTGTTCCAATCTACATTTGGATAAAGGCTGTTGACGACGTTGGAAATGTTTACGAAAAGGCGCACTTAATCAACTTTGACCCGCAAGGCGGCCGTCCCACTGTGACCTTTGGAAATCCCGAAGACAACGAGACCCGCGTTGGCGGCGAAGTCAAACTTTATGGCGGTGCCGACTGCGAAGAAGGCGAAATCAAGGCGGTCTTCTTGCAAATAATCAGCGCGCAGCATAAGAAGATTGGTGATGTTGATTACTCAACAGAAACTTGGTCTTGGGGAACCGCCACATATTCTGGCGGCAAAGTCACCGCCTTTGCGCCGAGCGCCAACGACTTGGACTACCTTAAGGCCGCCGGCTACAAGGTTTACAAGATGCGCGACTATCCGACCACTGTAACAGAATGGAATGGAAGCGGAACGCCGTCTGACTACGGAGTATTGGCCGATTTTAAGGGAAGCGCCTGGAACCTTAGAATAAACGGAAGCGGCGAATTCAACCCGACAACTGGAACCAACCAATTGGTTGTTTGCGCCTACGCCTGGAATGGAAGAAAGATGAACTTGCCGTATTACAGGCAAATGTACGTTGATGCCGACAGCCCGATAATTGACAATATGTTCCTCAAGCAATACGAAAGTTCTGCTGTAAAGACTTCTAGGGCCTATACAAGCGGAATGTATGTAAGAAAGGCCAACAGCCTGGAATTTGACCTTAAGGACCAAGACAAAATCGCCAAGGTCTACTTGGGTCAGAGCGACCAAAGCGCCGAAAAAGCTAGAGAACAAGCGACCCAAAACAAGGCCTCTGATAATTGTTATGCCGCGCCGGGAACAAAAACGTATCACGCAAAAATTGACCTTGACACGGGAACAGGCGTTGGAAGCAAATACCTTTATGTCATATTCTTGGACCAAAAAGGCAACCAGGGAAACCAAGCTTTTGCCATAAATTATGACAACAAGGCTCCGGATGTTTATGTTGAACCTAGCGCCACAAGCAAGGGTATTAGCGGCGACGTTCACAATACCGACGGCTTTTATTCTGTAGAAGGCAAAGTTACCGAGAACGCCGATGACGGAAAGAACCAGTCAGGCTTTGAGCGCTTTGTTGTTTACTTTAAGCGCGGAAACAAGATTTACGACCCGATGATCAGCAAGGATGCGGACAGTGGTGTTGATGTGACCGCTCATGGCATCTCGCTTGGAGATGACGGCCTTTATTGGCTTAAGCAAACAGTGACTCGCGACACGGCCAATCTTAACAATATTGTTTTGCCGGAGCAAAACATCCACATTCACGAAGGACGTCTTGTAAAGATGGGCGGTGTTATTTACAAGATTAAGAGCGTTGGAACCGACAAAAAAACAATAACTCTTAGCGACAACGTTGAGATTGGCTTTACAGACGCTTACTTTGCTTATGGAAATTCAATCGACAACAACAAAAAAGAAACAGGAAGCGGCGGCAATTCCACAGCATCAGGATATGGTTACGGCTATCCGACCAACATCTCAAACGAAGACGGCGACGGCATGGTGGAATGGGCCAACATTCAGGGAACCGTTTGCAATTTGAGCGCGTCGATAAATTCCAAGAACATTCCTGACGGCTCCATAGAGATTTGCTGGACAGCCTTTGACAAGGCCGGGAACTTTACAAAGGGAAGCGTCACAACTTACACAGCATCTGACGGCAAAACAAAGCCCGCTTATGTAAGCAACAACGCTCCGCGCCTTGCCAATGTAATTGTCGCCAGCGACTACAATTACGACTCAACTTACAGCGCGGAAGAAAGCCGCGCTTATTACGGCGGCTATGAGGATGCAAGCCTAAAGCCCGCGGATTGGGAAAACGCCAAGGCCAGCCTTACTTTGGGCAGTACGACTTTGCCCTTTATCGCCGCCAAGGGCGCGGTCAAAGTAACGCCCGAGATTTTGGGCGGAAACGGCGCCCTGACTTGGACTTGCAAGTACGCCGGCAGCGCCGCAGCCACGACCGCCGAAGCGCTTTCTGCCAGCACGACAGAAGAAAACCAAAAGCGAACTTTGACTAACGACATAATGTTGGCAAAAGACAAGCTAAAAGCCGCGACTGCCGGCAAAGGCAAGTATGAAATTACAATAAATGACAGCACAGACGGTGGCGCTCAATCAGCAACGATAAATCTTTACATGAAGAACGACGTCAATGACACCGAAAAGCCGATGGCCAAGACCAAGCGTTTTTATTGGAATGGCCTTAACGACAACAGCGTTTACGGATCTGACGACACATCAAAGGTAAAGAATCAGCTTGACTTGCAGGGCCACATTGAGCTTCCGCAAACTTGGGTGACTGGAACAGGAACAAGTGCCGTTACTCATACTTACGCGACTCCTAAAGTAAGCGGAAAGATTGTAATCAAAGGAACAGCCTTTGACAACGCCGGAATCGCAAGCATTAACCTTACTATACCTGGCATCACTGTCACAAACCCCGTGGCATCTTGCGACTTTACAAAGACTGACACCCGCGCCCGCTGGACTCAAAACGCCGGCGACCTTGGCACAAACGGCTATCACTTTGCGCTAGACACAGATTCTAGCGGCGCGATAAAAGAGCGCTACACCAACACCGGCCACTTTGTTTCTTGGACATTGGAACTTGACACGCAAAAATACGGCGGCGGAACTGCCCCAGCGGCGGGCAACGTAAACTTTGTCATTGGCATAAAGGATAAGAGGGACTCAGGCGACACTGCGATGGATTCACCAACTGCGGAAAATTCTTCCATAACCGTATACGCTACTGCCGCGCAAGCCGCAAAGGGCAAGTATTATTCGGAAGAGCGCTTTGCCGCCGCCGACAAGACAAGTGCCTTTAGCGCCGCCGACTACACAGCGGACGAATTTAGCTATATTGGCGCGGCGACGGTCATCACTGGCTCTAGCGTTAAAAAATACACGGCCACTCCGGTTGACGCCAACTACAAGATGGACATCGTGCCCTACATCACAAAAGTTGTCACAAAACTTAGCGAGAACAACGCCACAAACGGCGTGACAGACCGCAGCAGCCTTGGTGCCTATCCGATTTATGTTTACAAGAACTCAACTGCGACTGCTGCCGATGTTTCTGCAAAAACGCCCGACGAGACAGAGACAGTAAAAATTTACGGCTTTAATTTGGCGGGCTCCATGTACGGCAGCGGAGATTCTGCCATAGCTTGCGGAAATGAGCGCGCGGACGGCGGCTACGTAACTCTAACCAGCGACAAGATAGCCAAAGGCGCCTTTGATTTGAACGTAAACAGCCAAAGCACTTTGAACAACAGCAACAACAACGAAGCTAAGGGTTCTTATACTCATGGCTCAACAATTGCTGACAACGAAAAGCATGACGTTTACCTAAACTACATCAACCGCCAACCCAACGGCGCCAACAACAACGAGCTTACCGATGACATAGCCTTTGACGTTTGGGAGCTCAACAGCAAGGCGGCTATTCCCATGTCTGGCAGCGTCAACGACCCGCAAATGAGAATACAGGCGATTACAGAAAGCGGTACAGGCGGAAAAATAGGCTTTGCCTTTAGCAACGGAAGCAACGCCTTTAGCATGCCAAACGACACTTACTCTTGGTCTTACTGGGCCTATGACTATGTAGGCGCGCAGCACACCGCTTTGGCTTATGACCCTGCCGGAAAAGTTTGGGCGGCTGCGGCCGGCAAGGACACGTCCGAGGACGGCGGCGACAGCTTCTTCCTTGAATCAAGCCGTTGGAGACAGCATGGCGGCGGAAATAAGTACGGCAGCACAGCGACAAGTGGCACGAACTTGAACCACGACATGACAAAACTTGCTATTTGCAAACTGGAACGTCTTGCTGTGACAACGGATGGCACTTGGGTTAGCCAAAATAGAGTGCAATCGCCTAGCATAGCCGCAACAAAAAAGGGCCTTTATATGGCCTACTATGACGGCTTTAACAAAACGATACGCTACAGGGCTGGAGATTATAGCCAAGGTTATACCACTTGGAATCCAACATCAGACATCTGGTCATCTGGCAACCCTGGGACTATTCCAGTTATAAAATTTAATTCTGGCTTCTTTGCAGACGAGGCCACAGCTCATTCTACAATGCCCTACAGCGAAGCCAACGTTCAAATTGTTGCTGGAAAGTCTTCAATAACTGACCCTGAACGTGGAAACGCCGCTCCCAATGTTTGCATCGCGGCCAAAGACGGCGGCGACACAAGAAGCGATGATGTTGTTGTTATGGTTTGGCACGACGGCTCAAAGATTATGTACAGCTATACCACAGGCGACCCAATGGCAACTGACGCTTCTGACAGCAGCAAGCTGAAAGCTGTTTGGTCAACACCAGAGCCTATATTCGGCAGCGACGTTGTCGGCAAAGGCTGCCAATGCGCCGTTGCGGTGGACGCAAAGGGCGGCGTCCATATCGCGGCCTATGATTCCAACGACATGGACCTTTGGTACGCATACTTGCCAAGCCCAAGCGATTTGACTAACAAAAAGACGGCGCGCGTCGATTCTTATGAATCCACCGGCGAATACATCACTATTGATGTTGCCTTGGACGCAAGCGACAATCCGCTTCCTCAAATTGGATTCTACTCTGCGACCAGTCTTCATCCCAAGTTTGCGCGCTGGAACACAAAGAAAGGCAGCATAAAGACCGCTGGCGACATCAATGGAACGGATGAAAATGACTCTTACACAGGCAATTGGGAAGTGACAAATGTTCCCACAAAGAGCGATGTTCGCACAACAGATTCTATAAACGGAGTAAAGCAAAACATCAATGTAGCCGTTTGGAAAACTGCGACAAATGGCCGCCTTGCAGCATCAACAACTGGCAACTCTTTCTGTATTGCCAACAACCCTGGCATCAATGCCACCAACTACGGCGACGTTTACGGCAATGGCTCCAAGAACGCCGTCCTTGGCTATATGTGGGGTTCACACTCTGCCGCCTTCATCGAGACCGCCCAACGCGTCGGCGATTACGGGGATTAGTCCGCTCGTGTTTTCGTTTGAAAAACGGTAACTGATTTTTTCGAGCGGATTTGCCGCGTCCTATACGGACGCTGCTTTATAATATGAAAGACGACAAACGCCCGCAGCAATGCAGGCGTTTTTTTTGCGGAAAGTTGTATGTTGCGGCAGACGCTAGGCTTGGGCGGGGGATTTGCGCAAAAGTTTTTTTTGCGCTATAATATAAATATATTTTGCAAAAGGAGGCGAATGATGGCCAGACCAATTAGGGAAACACCGATTTTATTTGGCGAAGACGGAAGACGCTTTGAAGAAAAAATGCGCAACGCAAAATGCACCGTAACGCCGGAACAGTACGCAGTTATGTATTCTCATTACAAGTCAGTTTTGGCAAGCCTCGAACGCGGAGAGGCCGCCAGAAAGGCTCGCATGGCGCAGAAGGCCGGAGTTTTGGCAAAGTGACTTCTGACTTCTTTGAAAAATACGACATTCAGAAATTTGAGAACGACATACCGACAGTAAATTTTGACTGTGGCGATGATGATTTGAACGATTTTATAAAAAACGAAGTTCAGTTCTACAAGCAACAGTTAATTGCGATGCCGTATGTCGTTGTTGAAAAAGACAAAACAGACCGAATCCTCGCATATTTCACTCTGGCAAATGACAAAATTGCCGTTACTGATTTTGAGTCCAACAGTCAGTTCAATAAATTCAAAAAGAAGAATTTCAATAAGGAAAAATACCTACGAAGTTACCCTTCTGTAAAGATAGGCCGACTCGGAATTTCAAAAGACTTGCAAGGAACCGGAATCGGAACTAACATAATCGATTTTATAAAACTGTATTTTTTGGAAGACAACAAAACAGGCTGCCGTTTTGTCACGGTCGACGCCTATAACGCCGCCGTTTCTTTTTATGAGAAAAACGGATTTGAATTTCTTATGAAGAAGGATGACAATCCTACGCAGCTTATGTTCTTTGATTTGATTAATCTAAGACAATAGTTCAACGCTCGCTTTTACCCCAGCGCGCCCATCGCGTCAAGAACAACGCTGGCGCTGACAGTGGCCGCGGTCTCGGTGCGCATCACGCGGCTGCCCATGCCTAGGCGGACAAAGCCGCGCGATTCAAGCATGGAGCGTTCGGCGGGAGACCAGCCGCGCTCGCTTCCGATTGCCGCAAAGACGGGGCGGTTTTGGGGAGGGTTGTCTTGCAAAAAGGCGCGCAGGCTTGAGCGCGGCTCAACGTTGTCCAGCGCCAGTTTTAGCGCGGCGCTTTTTTGGCTTGCAACCGATTCAAGTCGGACGGCGTTTTTTTGGCTTGCGTCCGTTTGAGGCTGGGCGGCTTCTGATTCCAGCTCGTCCAAACATTCGGCAAGCGTTTGGTAAACGAACGGCATGGGAACGTGGGTGCTGGCGGCTTGAACGGTTCCGTCCAAAAGCATTTTGTAAACTTCCTGCGGGTCGGACAGGCTGGCCTTAAGGTAGGACTTTTCGCCAAGCTCGGTTCCGCAAAGGCGGACGCTGGCCACGCCCAAAGCCGCCATGTCGCGCAAAAGGCGCTTTAGCTGGATCGGGCGCGGAAATCCAATTATCATATGCAGGGGAAAGAGGGGCTTTCCGTCGGATTGCGGGGCAAAGGCAAAGGTTATGTCGTCGTCCGCGTTTGTGATGGTCGCCGTTCCCGCTTGTCCTTCTATGATTCCCGCGGCAAAAGTGTCGCCGACTCCCTTATGCAAAATCTTCTTTATGTGCTGGGCGCGCGGGTCCGCCGCTTTGAGAGGCTTGTCAATTTCTTCCTGCGTAAAAAGGCAAATGTTCATTGCGATGTCTTTATTGTTTGTGAGGGCCGATAAATTTATCCCCATTAAAATGAATCATATGTGTGGGATTATCTGCAATCCATGCTTCTGTTTCCCATGCGATTTCTTGCGCATAACGCGTAAAAGTTTTCTTATCTGGGAAAGCTGAAATATAAACTTTATTTGTTGTTACACTTGAGAACAACTCTTCAAGTTCAATGTATCTTTTGCTATCAACTGGGCCATGTGAAGTTACAGATTCAACAAGCACAAGCCATTTTTTATCTTCAACATATAAAATTACATCAGGCATTTTTCCATGTTGCTGAACATTGAATAATAGATTTCCTGCAAGTTCTTGGTCGTAATAGCCCCATTTTTCGCCAGTATCGCCAACATAAATAAGCGTACTGTTCGGTAAAAATCTTGGAGCCATTTGTTCGATTACGTCTCGGATAAGTTCGCTATGTTTTCCTGGTGAAATTTGTATTCTGTGATTTTTCTTGATTTTTACAGAAACCATTTTCATTTCACGCTTTCGCGCATACTGAGCTGAAAGCGCAGGTTGATTCTTTATGAAGTCTGTGAGCAATGATTCAAATGAATTTGTTTTATAGGCCTTTATAACTTTCAAGGCTGCCGGAGAAATTTGATATACAGCTTTTGGGCTGTTTACAGGTCTATCTGGTTTATCTGGATTATAAAGTATTATTCCTGCCTGTACCATTTGATGAGCGCTGAATCGTCGAAATGTTTCGCGAGTGTTAGGAGCGTATTCTTTGTTGTAGTAATCTTTTGCAAAAGTCATCATTGGCGTAATTCCAACAAGCGGATTTTCTGCATTCTTCCATTCTTTTTCGGGTGTAACATTTAAGAGAGAAAGCAGACAATATGCTGTTCGTTCATTTTGCTGTTCAGACGGCATTCCAAATTTTTTGAGAAGTTCTATGGTTTCTTCAAGCTTCTGCTTTATCTGTTCTTCAATTTTCAATTTGTCACTTCCTTTGAAAGTTCATCAAACAGCATTTGATTCCATTCTTTTTTTGATTTCATTTTTTTGCCAAGTTCAGAAAGTTGTTCTAGAGTTGGATAGGGAAGATTTCTTAAATCAGTTGCGTTCACCTGAGTATGTCCGCTGAAAAGCCTGAATTTTTCGTCAATATAAGTTGAATTTAGCCAGCAAACTAAGCCATAGGCAATGTTTTCTTTGAGAGGTGATTTGTTTTTATGAAACACATTTAAGTGATTTTCAAAAGCCATCTTATCCTTTATAAAATCATCTGGAGTGATGAGAGATGCAACAACCCTTTTTGTTTCTTCTTTTGTCGAAAAGCGTTTTACAAGAACATAGAACCCTTTCGGAAAAAGTTGTTTTTGAATATTTTCTGAAGGCAAAAGCGCGTTTGGTTTTTTGGAGTCTTGCGGCCATGATAAACGATGATTTTTCAAATGAACGGTATAAATGAGCGGAACTGAATTATCGGTATAATCTTTTTGCAAAAGATTTTTTATTCTGAAATCGACAATCGGACCAGTTGAAGCTTTTATGTCTAAATCTTTGAGGTTTGAATAAACTGTCAGGTTTTTATTTTCAGACTGTTGTTTTGTCGGGATGTTAAAATAGTTTTCCTTGTCATTTTCGTGTAATATCTGACTAAAAGGAACATCAAATTCTGAAAGCCCTTCAAAAGAATCGTCATTGCAATATGAGATTTTTACATTCTTCTGTTCAGCGTTCTTTTGAAGCATAATAATGATATTTTCTTGCAAAACTGACTCGTCTTTAAAAGCTTTATCACGAGATTCAAAAAGATGTATGTGTTTAATCGCGCAATTTTTTAAGATAAATTCTCGGAATGGTTTATAATAAACACCGTTGCAAAAACTTCGGGGAACGATTGCGACAATGTAGCCGTTATCTTCGGTAAGCGAAATTGACGCGCCCATAAACGCCGAATACAAATTTACAGTTTCAAGCCCAAACGCCCTGGCAGACTGCCGCTCTTTTGAATTAGTCAGAATTTTTTTATATGGCGGATTCATTATCACATGCGTGTAAGTTTCATTTATTTTCCAAGTGTATTCAAAAGATGTTTTTTCAAGAAAATCCTCTGAAAAAATTTCATAATCCGAATTCTTAAATGCCGAAGTTGATGAGGCTATATTTCTATTCAATATATTATATACATTTTTATCAATGTCATAGGCAGAAATATGAATTTCAGGTGTATTCCATTTTTCCTTTAATATTCTTTCCATAAAAGAACAAGAAAGAGTTCCGATGCCAGCTCCAGGGTCAAGGAGTTTTATCTTTTTATCTGTTGCAGGAAACAGAGAAGACATGAATCTTGCTATTGAGTATGGGGTAAAATATTGACCCAAGGCTTCTTTGTGAGTCAAAGAAGCTTCAAGGGCATGAGATATACGTTCTTTTTCAAGTGTTTCTGCAAATGAAAACATATTGCTTTATATTTACAATTATAGCGCATTTTTCCCCCTTTGCAAGCGCCGCGCAGTTTTGTGCTTGTCACAGTTCCCGGTTAGTTGAATATTTCACCTAACCAAAGAAATTCCTTGACAAAGCCGCGGGCTAGGTTTACACTGTTCCTATACCACCAAAGCAGGTTGGTTGAAAAAATCACCAAACAGGAGCCTTTATGAAATTTGGATTCTTTGACGACGAGAAGCGCGAGTACGCCATCACGACCCCGCAGACGCCCTATCCTTGGATCAACTACTTGGGAAGCGAAAAATTCTTCTCGCTCATCTCAAACACAGCGGGCGGATACGCCTTTTACACAGACGCGCGCTTGCGCCGCTTGACCCGCTACCGCTACAACAACATTCCGCTTGACAACAACGGCCGCTACTTCTTTATCAAAGACGGCGACACAGTTTGGAACCCCGGCTGGCAGCCCACGCAGACTCCGCTTGACAAGTACGAGTGCCGCCACGGATTTGGCTACACAAAATTCGCCTCGGAGAAAAACGGAATCGCGGCCAACGTTTTGTACATGGTTCCCGTTCACGAGAATGCCGAAGTCGAAATGATTACTCTTAAGAACAACGGTTCCGCCAAAAAGGACATCAGCCTTGTTTCTTTTGTTGAATGGTGTCTTTACAACGCAAGCGACGACTGCCAGAACTTCCAGCGCAACTTTTCAACTGGCGAAGTCGAAATCGAAGGCAGCGCGATTTACCACAAGACCGAATACCGAGAGCGCCGAAACCACTTTACTTTCTATTCTTGCAACCAAAAAATCGACGGCTTTGACACAGACCGCGAGACTTTCTTGGGCCTCTACAACAACCTTGGCCAGGCCAAGACCGTGGTCGAAGGAAAGAGCGGAAACTCCGTTGCCGACGGTTGGTCGCCAATCGCCTCTCACAGATTGAACGTAAGCTTGAACGCTGGCGAAGAAAAGACTTTCATCTTTGTCTTGGGCTACATCGAAAACGAAGACAACAAAAAATTCTTGTCTGAGTCTGACAAGGAAGCGGCGCTCAAAGCCGGCCTTTTGCGCACAAACACAGCCAGCGGAGTTATCAACAAAGAGAAGGCCTACGAGCTTCAGAAAAAGTTTGACACAAAAGAAAAAGTTCAAAAGGCGTTTGACGACTTGCGCGCCTTCTGGGACGAAACATTGAGCCACTTCACTCTCAAGAGCGGCGACGAAAAGCTTGACCGCATGGCGATTTGGAACCAGTACCAGTGCGTCGTCACTTACAACTTTGCCCGCAGCGCCTCTTACTTTGAGAGCGGAATCGGACGCGGACTCGGCTTCCGCGACACTTCTCAGGACATGTTGGGAGCCGCGCACCAGCTTCCGGCCAGCCGCATCCGCGAGCGCCTTTACGACGTGGCCGCCACTCAGTTTGAGGACGGAAGCGCCTATCACCAGTTCCAGCCTTTGACAAAGCGCGGAAACGCCGACATTGGCTCCAACTTCAACGACGACCCGCTTTGGTTGATTCTTGGCGTAGGCAACTACATTCGCGAAACTGGCGATGTTGACTTCCTTAAAGTCGACGTTCCCTTTGACAACAGCGAGACAAACAAGGCCACGATGTTCGAGCACCTCAAGCGCTCTTACAACTATATTCCCAACCACATGGGACCGCACGGACTTCCGCTCATCGGACGCGCCGACTGGAACGACTGCCTTAACCTCAACTGCTTCTCGACAAACCCCAACGACTCGTTCCAAACTTGCACCAACAAAGAGGGCAAGAACGCCGAGTCCGTCATGATCGCCGAAATGTTCGTCTACGTCACTCCCGACTACGTTCAGATGTGCCGCCTTATGGGAGAAGAGGAAGAAGCCAAGCGCGCCGAAGACGCCGCAGCCAAGATGGAGGCTCAGATTTGCAACGCCGCTTGGGACGGTGAATGGTACGTGCGCGCTTTTGACGACGCGGGAAGAAAAATCGGTTCAAAAGAATGCGAGGACGGAAAGATTTTCATCGAGTCGCAGGGCTTTGGAACGATGGCCAAAATCGGAAAGGACAAGGGCTACCCCGAAAAGTCTTTGGACAGCGTAAAGAAATATCTTGACTCAAAGTACGGCATCGTTATTTTGGATCCGCCCTACAGAGAGTACCATGTTGAATTGGGCGAAGTTTCTTCTTATCCGCCGGGATACAAGGAGAACGGAGGAATCTTCTGCCACAACAATCCTTGGGTCATCATCGGCGAAGTTGTCAACGGCCGCCCGCAGGACGCCTTTGAGCACTACAAAAAAATCGCGCCGGCGTATTTGGAAGACATCTCAGAGATTCACCGCACCGAGCCTTATGTCTACGCGCAGATGATTGCCGGAAAAACCGCCCGCCGCTTTGGCGAGGCCAAGAACTCTTGGTTGACGGGAACCGCCGCTTGGAACTTTGTGACATTGTCGCAGTACTTGTGCGGATTGCGCCCAACATGGAAGGGCTTGGAAGTCGAGCCGCGCTTGCCTGAGCACGTAAAGACAGCCGAGCTTGTCCGCAAGTTCCAGGGCGTCACATACAAGATTAGCGTCCAGAACAAAAAGAACGACGGCCCTGTTTCTATCGTTGTGACAAACGGCAAGGCCGACGTAAACGGAACTATCGTAAAGGCTCAGGCCGGACAAAAAGAAGTCAGCCTCGAAGTCGTGGTCGGCTAGCGGCGACACAGGCAGGTTCTTGCGTGGAACAATTCATCCTGGCCCTTGACGAGGGAACGACCTCTTGCCGCGCGGTGGTCTTTGACAAGCGCTGCAAGATGGTCTCTGTAGAGCAAAAAGAATTCAAGCAATACTATCCCAAGCCGGGCTGGGTTGAACATGACGCGCAAGAAATTTTTGACACGCAGCTTGAGACGATAAAGGCCGCGCTCCAAAAGGCCAATATCGCCCAAGAAGAAGCGGGGCAAAAAATCGCCGCTCTTGGAATCACAAACCAGCGCGAGACGCTGGTGATGTGGGAGCGCGCGACAGGAAAGCCCGTCTGCCCCGCGATTGTCTGGCAATGCCGCCGCACCGCGCAAATCGCCGACGACTTGATTGTTCAAGGCTACGGCGAAAAAATCCGCGAGGCGACGGGTCTTATCCCGGACGCTTATTTTACCGGAACAAAAATCAAATGGCTGTTGGACAACGTCCCAGGCTTGCGCGCCCGCTGCGAGGCTGGCGAGGTGCTTGCAGGAACGATTGACTCTTGGCTTATTTGGAAAATGAGCGGCGGCAAGGCTCACGTCACCGACTATACCAACGCAAGCCGCACGATGCTCTTTAACATTCACACGCTTGAATGGGACCAGAGCCTTTTGCATATCCTTAACATTCCCAAAAACATTTTGCCCCGCGTGGTCGACTCAAGCGGAATTTACGCAACGACCGACAAGGACGTTTGCGGCTTTGAAGTTCCGATCGCGTCGGCAATCGGAGACCAGCAGTCCGCGCTTTTTGGCCAGGGCTGCTTCAACGCGGGCGAGGCAAAGAACACTTACGGAACAGGCTGCTTTTTGCTTATGAACACAGGAAGCAAGGCCGTTCTTTCTAAAAACAAATTGCTCACAACTATCGCGATTGGCCTTGGCGGAAAGGTTGAGTACGCGCTTGAAGGCAGCATCTTTATGGGCGGAGCGGTTGTCAAATGGCTGCGCGACGAGCTGAACATCATTAGCGCGAGCAAAGAGTGCGACGCGCTCGCTTCTACCGTTCCTGATTCAAACGGAGCGATACTGGTTCCGGCCTTTACCGGTTTGGGAGCGCCCTATTGGGACCCCTACGCGCGCGGAATATTGGTTGGACTTACGCGCGGAACCAACAAGGCCCACATTTGCCGCGCCGCGCTTGACGCGATTGCCTTTCAAGTTACCGACAGCCTTAAATGCATGGAGGACGACTCCGGCATAAAAATTTCGTCGCTAAAAGTTGACGGAGGCGCGTCCGCCTCTAACGTCTTGATGCAAATACAAGCGGACTTGCTCAACGCCAAAGTCGTCCGCCCGCAAAACACGGAGACCACCGTGACAGGCGCGGCTTTTTTGGCTGGACTTGCCGTTGGCTTTTGGAAAAGCAAAGACGAGATACTTTCGTTTTGGCAATCCGACCGCGAGTTTGTTCCCGCAATGGCCGACGCCGACCGCGCGCGAGCCCTTGCCGGCTGGAAAAAAGCTGTCGTCCGCGCCGAGCGCTGGGAAACCGCGCAATAAATTCAATAACAAAAAATGCCGCGCGCTAGATCAAATGTTTGCGCTTGTCGGGATTGGTTGATTCTTTGTAAAGGATTGCGACGTTTCCGATGATGCGGACAAGCTCGGCTCCGGTTTGCGCGCAAAGGTCCGCGGTCAATTCTTTTTTTTCTTCTTTGAATTCGTTGAACTTAACTTTTATCAATTCGTGGTCGTCGATTACTTTTGCGATTTTTTGAACGACGCCGTCGGTCAAGCCGCCCTGTCCGACAATGACAAGCGGGTTGAGGTTACTGGCCGCGGACGACAATGTTTTTCTTTGTGAAGAAGTCATGGGTCTATTCTAGCGCGCTTTTGAAAATAGGACAACATGGCAGCGTCTGAAAGACGCGGTTATCCCGCTCGAAACAACAATAAAAAAAATCGTTCGACAACACGAGCGGCACTTGACATATTATTTTGTTTTCTTGTAAAATAAATTTATAACTTATTTAACATTTTTTTGGGGGAAAGAAAAAATGAACAAAACAGAACTTGTTGACGCCATCTCTAAGGAAGCGTCACTTTCAAAGAAAGACACAGAAGCCTTTGTAAAGACATTCGTTGACGTAATTTCAAAGGCGCTCAAGAAGGGCGACGAAGTTGCCTTGGTTGGATTCGGAACGTTCGGCGTTTCAAAGCGCGCCGCCCGCTCAGGACGCAATCCCAAGACTGGCGAGACAATCAAGATCGCCGCTTCCAAGACACCCAAATTCAAGCCCGGAAAAGCGCTCAAGGACTTGGTCAACGGAGCCAAAAAATAATTGCGATAGCATCGCAAGTTGATTAGAGGCCGCCTGCAAGGGCGGCTTTTTTGTTTTAGCGCGCTAGAAAAACAATCCGCGATGTGATAATATAAAAATATGGATATGCAATTTTTGCTATGGCTTCAAGACATAAGGATGCGGGCGGGAACGGCTGTCGAAACAGCTGTGGCCGTTCTGTCGGACACAACGCCTTTTTTGGTCGTGCTTATGTGCTTGCTTTATGTCATGGTTGACAAAAAGAAATTTTGCCATGTGTTGTTTTGCTATTCGATTTGCGTGACTCTTAACGCTTTGGTAAAAATCACCGCTTGCGTCTATAGGCCTTGGGTAAGGGACGCAAGAATCGTTCCCACAAAAATTTCTTTGGCGGCGGCCACAGGCTATTCGTTCCCTAGCGGCCACGCCTCGGCGGCTTCGGCTTGCTCAATGCAAATGATAAAGCAATACAAGCATAATAAATTGCTTGCCGTTGTATTGATTCTTTACATTTGCGCGATTGCCTTTACCAGAATGTTTTTGGGCTGCCACACGCCGCAAGACGTTTTGGTCGCTGTGGCCGAAGGATTTTTGGCGCTGCTTGCAACGGCCGCGTTGATGGCCTTTGTGGAAAAAAAAGAAGGCAACGACAAAATTGTTTTTGCCGCGGCGAACGCTTTGATCGCGGCGCTGGTCGCCTTTGCTTTGCTTAAGCCGTATCCGGTTGACTTGGACGCGGCCGGAAACATTTTGGTGGACCCAAAGAGAATGCAAAACGACGCGATGTTCGACTTTTCGTTCGCGCTGGGATTTATCCACGCCTGGTTTTTGGAAAAGCGCTTTGTAAAATTTTCTACCGACGGAATCGGAGCCAAGCAAAGAATTTTGCGGGCCGCGGTCGAAGCAATTTTTGGGCTTGTCATAAACCTTGTCATTTATTCGCTTGCAAAAAATTATTTTGACAAGCGCCTTGCAAAATTTATAAAGGGTTATTTGTATTCGTTTGCGGCCGCGTATTTGGCGCCGCTTGTCTTTACTAAAATCGAAAGGGCGTTAAAATGGTGACGGTTGTAGCGAGCGTTGATCTTCCGGTGGACGAAAAGCTCACTGTAAAAAAGAACACAATCAAGGGATCGGGGAGCGACAAGCGCTTTTGCCTGCTAACCGGCATTCATGGCGACGAGTTGGAAGGCCAGCTGGTTTGCTACAAGGTTCAAGAAAGAATCAACGAGCGGCCGCAGGATTTTCACGGAACGCTTGACATATACCCGGCGCTCAATCCGCTGGGAATCGATTCAATCACGCGCGGCATTCCGGCCTTTGATTTGGACATGAACCGAACGTTCCCTGGCGAAACAAACGGAACGATGACCGAATACATCGCGTCAAAAATTTTGGAGGACGCAAGCGGCGCCGACTTTGCCCTCGACGTTCACGCAAGCTCCATTTTTATCCGCGAGCTTCCGCAAGTTAGAATTCCGCCAGAGTATAAAGACAAAATTATTGACAACGCAAAACTCTTGAACATGGACTTGCTTTGGATTCACAACAGCGGTTCGGTGCAAGAAAATTCTTTGGTTTACACGCTCAACCAAAACGGAACGCCTGCCGCGGTCATCGACATGGGAATCGGCATGCGCTACACAAGCGAGTTTGCCGAACAGTTGACCGACGGAATTTTTTGCCTCTTGGCCAAAATGGGAATGTGGACCGGAGCGACAATCACGCCGCGCCAGCCTGTTTATTCCGACCAAGCCAGCGACATGACCACGCTGGTTTCTAAAATGGCCGGCTTTTTTGTGCGCAAAGTTGAATGCGGCCAGCGGGTTCAAAAAGGAGACTTGCTTGGCCAAATCATCAGCCCCCTGGAAGGAAAAGTTTTGGCGCAAATCAAGGCGCCTTGCGCGGGGCTTTTGTTCACCCTGCGAGAATATCCAATCGTAGAAATCGGCTCGACATTAGGGAGGCTTTTGAATGAAGGAAATTAGCGTCATCGATTCGCCGGCCCTTTACCGCGACAACTACCGCGTCCGCGGCTTTGTTTTTGGAAGCGGAAAAAAATCTGTTTGCGTCGTGGGCCCAATGCGTGGAAACGAATACCAGCAGCAGTTCATCGCCGCGCGTTTGGTCAACCGATTAAAGCAAATCGAAGCGGACGGCGAGTTGGTGGAAGGCCATGAGATTCTTGTGATTCCCTGCGCCAACACGTATTCGTTCAACACGCGCAAGCGCTTTTGGCCGATAAACAATTTTGACATAAACCGTTCGTTCCCCGGAGATGTGGACGGAGCCAGCACCGAGCGCTTTGCGGGAAAAATCCTGCAAGCCACAAAAGACTATCAATACGGAATCCAGCTTTCGTCATATTACATAAGCGGAACCTTTATGCCGCACATAAAGATTTTTAAGACGGAGTTGGACTGCGAGCAAAGCGCCAAGGATTTTAAGATGCCCTATGTGCAAATCCGCAGCGCCCGCGCCTTTGAAAAGACCACGCTCAACTACAACTGGCAAAAAAACGGCGTGCAGGGCTTTAGCCTGTATTCCAGCGCAACAAACTACATCGACAAAAACTCGGCGCACACGGTAATGCGTTCCATCCTGCTGTTTTTAAAGGCAAAAGGCGTCATCACAACCGACATTCCCGGCGGCTACGAGACAAAAATTATAAACTCAAGCACAGATTTGATGGCCTTGCGGGCTCCGAGCGCGGGCTTTTTTGCCCCAAAAGTCAAGGTGGGCTTTGAGGTTAGCGCGGGCGACTTATTGGCCGAAATCCGCGACCCTTACACCGACGAGGTGATTAGCCCCATAGTTTCGCCCAAGGACGGAACCATTTTTTACATGCAATCCGACCCCCTGACCTACAGCCATTCCTCGGTTTTCAACCTAATTTTAAAGTGAAAAAAGTTTGATTTTTTTGCGCACTCGCGCTATAATAGTAGAGATAAATGCGCTTTAAACGATTATTTTTGTTCGCCTTAACTTTTGTCTTTTCTCTATGCTTAATTCAGGCCAAGCCGGAACTTTCCCCTGAATCCAACAAAAAAAACATATTGTATTTGTCCAGCTCCGAAATGGAAAGCGCGGCGGGCCTTGAGCAAATAAAGCAAATCACAAAGGCCTTTCCCGAAGACTCCAAGTTTTACTACCAATATTTTAATTATGGCGTTTCTTACGACCAAAAACAGTTGAGCGAATTTGCCGACATTTACAAGCGCCTTCTTTCTGACATTTCCATCGACTTGGTTGTGGCCGCCGATCCTTTGTCCTTGGAATTTGTAAAGCGCAACCAAGATGCATATTTTAGGGGCATTCCGGTTTTGGTTTTGGGAATGTCCAAGGGTCGCGAGCTCAACGAAGCCATGCTTATGGTCAGGGCCCATATCGTCATGGACACTCCTTATGTGGAAGAGAACATCAAGCTTATCAATTCTTTGTTCCCACGCCGCAAAAAAATATTGTTCGTGGGATGTTCGGACGAACAAAAAGAAACGCTGAGAAACTTGGATTATAAGTTCGACATAGATTCGGAGTTCAAGAATATCGGCGGAATGAGCGTGGACGAACTAAAGCTGTACGCTTCTGGTTTGGACAAGTGTTCGATTCTTTTCTTGCCTTCCGCTTTTGAGATGAACCAGTTTCCGGTTAAGGCGGAGGAAGCGTTGGAAGCCATCGCTTCAAATTGCGACAATCCTATTTTTGTATGTCATGACATAAATTTTGGCAAAGGCGTTTTGGGCGGCTACTTTGTTTCGATAGAAAGAATTTGCAAAGCCGGCAGCATGATTTTTAAGAATCTTGGCGTTTACAGAATCATGTCCAACACGTTTGGCTCAAGCCAGCCTGTTGATCCAAGCTACTACTTTGACATTGACCAAATGAAACGGTTCAACATCACTAAAAGCTCGCTCAACGCAAAAACAATTTATTTAAATGACAAGCAGGAATTGATTGACGGCCGCAATCGTTTTGTCGCCGCTTTGGTGATTTGCTTCTTGCTCGTCGTGGCGATTTCGATTTTGGCCTCATTGTTCATCAACCAATTCAAGGCGATGGACGAGCAGCTTGACGAGGAGCGGTCAAAGCTCAACGCCATTATCAGTCAGAGCGACGCGCTCTTTTGGGAGTGCTATTTTGACCGCGACGAGGACGCGATTTTTCTTGACGACGACGATGACGGAGACGTTTCTTATACCGGCGACATCGCGCAAGGTTGGATAGACAGCGGCATCATTCCCGAAGAGTATTTGGAAAAATACAACGAAATGATCAACGAATTGAAAGGCGGAAAAGAAACGGTCTTTATCGACTTGCCGCTTTTGCAAGAAGACATCCACACCCATTTGACCACAACCAGATGGAAGCACATCGTTTATAAAATCATCGAGCAAAAAGGCGGCAAGGTCACAAAGGCCATCGCCACCGCAATGGACATTACAAACCGCAAGCGCGCCGAAGAGGAATACGAAGGCGAAATGTCTTACCGCTCTTTTGTAAACAAAGAGTATCCGGCTTACACCCGCCTCAATTTGACCAGCAACGTCATTATGGAACGAATGGTCAACGTGGCCGAATTGAACCATTCGATGCCCGACACAACAGCCGACAACGAGTTGGACGCCGTCATAAGCATCGCCACAACGCATGGACAAAACGAAACGTTGAAGGGCGCCTTGACCCGCAAAGAATTGCTCACGATGTTCATGAATGGAACCAGGTCAAAGGACTGGGACTTTTACTACGAGTTCAAGAACGGAATAATCCGCTGGTTCAAGCTTAGCGTTGAGTTGACGTCAAACCCGCACACAAACTGCATCGAAGCCAACATTTATTTGCGCGACATCACAAACACAAAGATTATGTCGATTTCCAAAGACTCCGTTTTGGACGAGGAAGTTGAATACATTTTCTGGCTTGACTTGGCAACAGCAAACTGCCACTTTATCCACCACGCCAAAAATGTTTCTTGGCTTCCTGCCGATGAGGATGACGAAGTTGACTATTACTCGATGATAGACAAGACGTTGAGCGATGTAATCAGCGCCAAGGATAAGGATTCCGTCGCCGATTTCTTTGCCCTCAAGTATTTGACCGTCAAGCTTAAGGACAAGCAGGCGGCTAACTGCACGTTCGAAATCATCACCGACAACTTGCGCATAGCCATCAAGCAGGTTCACTCTTACTTCTTGAACGGAAACCAAAACATCATCGTCTTTATTTGCCGCGACATCACCGACATCACCTTGTTCGAAAAGCTGCAAAACGAAAAGCTTTCAAAGGCCATCGAGCAGGCCGAAAAAGCCAACGCCTCAAAGAGCGACTTCCTTTCGCGAATG
Organism: Treponema sp.; assembly: GCA_017551705.1. Taxonomy (GTDB): domain Bacteria; phylum Spirochaetota; class Spirochaetia; order Treponematales; family Treponemataceae; genus Treponema_D. The sequence continues at coordinate 17,040 of JAFZLA010000066.1, read as the reverse complement.
AGCCACGACTTGCGCACTCCTATGAACGGCGTTATCGGTATCGCCGAGCTTGCCGAGGACGAGTTGGACAAGCCTGACGCTATAAAAGAAGACTTGCGCAAAATCAAGTCGTCGTCAAAGTACATGGTCAGCCTTTTGAACGACATTCTTGACATGGCCAAAATCGAAAGCGGTAAGTTGGAAATCCGCAAAGAAAGGGCAAGCCTTGGCGAAATGCTGGAATTTATTTGCACCCAAGCGGCGGCCCTTTGCGACAACAAGCAAATTAATTTCTACTGCAACCAAGACGCCAAAAAATACATGAACTACTTTGTCAACGTTGACAAGATGCACTTGCAGCAAGTAGTAATGAACCTTTTGTCCAACGCCTCCAAGTTCACTCCGCCGCAGGGCCGCATAGAGTTCTTGGCCAATGTCATGTCCAAGACGGACAAGTCGCTCAGCTTGGAGCTTATTGTAAGCGACACAGGAAGCGGCATGACAAAGGAATTCCAAAAGGTAATGTTCGAGGCCTTTACGCAAGACGTCAACTCAATCAACAAGCAGGGAACCGGCCTTGGACTTTCAATCGTCAGCAACCTTGTGCAGCTTATGGGAGGAACGATCAAGTGCGACTCCGCGCCCGGCGAAGGAACAACCTTTAAGATTTACGTTGACATCGAAGTTCTTGAGGCCAACATCGGAGAAGATGTTGCCGTCGAAGAAAAGAAAGAAAAGGAACTTATCGACCTTACCGGAAAGAAAATTCTTTTGGTCGAAGACAACGCGCTCAACCAAGAAATCTCCCGCCGTGTTCTGCAAAAGAACGGCATGGAAGTTACGATTGCCGAGAACGGTTTGGTCGCGCTGGACAAGTTCTCAGAGAGCCAAGAAGGCTACTACGACCTTGTTTTGATGGACGTAATGATGCCTGTTATGGGCGGAATCGAAAGTGCCGGCCTTTTGCGCAAAATGGAAAGGACCGACGCCAAAGAAATACCGATTGTGGCCCTTACAGCCAACGCTTTCCAAGAAGACATCCAAAAGTGTTTGGATGCCGGCATGAACACCCACTTGTCAAAGCCGATTAATCCGACTCTGTTGATTCAGACGATATCTGACCTGATAAGTCAGCATCAGAAGTCTTTGGCTTAAGCGGCTTTACCTTTATGACCTTGGGCGGCCGAGGGACATATCTTACAAATGATTTTGGATTAAGCTTTCTCTTTGAGTATCTAAAGCCCAATTGCGCTTGATATTCCCAAGCAAGGTCAAAGGGCCGCATTCTTTTGTTTGAGCCAAGGTTGGCGTTGTCCCAAGTCCAAATGCCGCCAATGTTAAATGACCAGCGGCTTGATATTGGCATCTCGGCTTCCAATCCAAGTCCCGCTCCCAAGTGAACGTAATGCCATTTGTCGTGCAATTGGTACATAAGGTGAATGCCAGGCTTTGCGCTTACTGTGACCCAATCCCAAAAGTTCATTGAAAATTTGGCGCCGGTGAACAAGTCAAAGTTGTACAAAAGTTGTTGGACCGTAACCTGTTTGACTTTGTTGAATGTATACGAGATGGGGTAATAAAAGGCGTTGCGCGCGAACAAGTCAACGTTGATTCGTTTGCCCATGACCAAAAAGTTGTTTGTGGTCATTTCGTAATAGGCGCCGATGAGCTTGTCGTTCCAAACAAAATTGCTGCGGCCTGATTGCTTTTGGATTCTTGTGATCGAAGCGTATGACAAGCCCCAGTTGTGCAAGAGACCAAATTTGCGGCCTTGCTGCTCTATCAATTCCTCAATGGTCGCCCAGTGGCCGGGAGTTTCTTCGTCGGGGATTGGATTTGCATTTTGTGTTCCGGTTCCCGTGTGCAAAACATTGGGGTCTTGCATTCTTTTGGCGCAAGCGAGCGAACCAAGCAAGAAGAGGGTAGCGGCTGCTATCTTTGTTTTACTGCAAAGTTTCATTGTTTTTGGCTCCGATTAAATTAGGCCGTGTGATAAAGGTTAAGGTTGATTTCTTTTCCGCTTGAGTCCAACCACTTGAGGTAAAGAATACCGCCACGGATATCCCATTCTGTGTTCATGTTTCCGTCAGTTCTTGAAAATGAAATGATGTTTTCCAGAACTGTGTAACTGCCGTTGTAGTTGTTTGTATTGCCGTTTGAGTCTTTGATTATTGCCGTATAGGAATTGTCTGAAGAAAGGATCAGTTTGTTTCCTTGATTGTCAGACCATGTTCCATAAAGAGGGCTTGGTTGATAACAAGATGCCAGCAAAAAAATTGTGATTGTGGCAAGCGTAAGTGTCAAATAGGTAAATTTGATTCTAATGTTTTTCATTTTATTTTTCTCCATAAAGCCAGTCTGCTTCGACATAAGTTGGGTTTTCGTCAGAACCTGGATCAACATTCTTTCTCCATACTCCGTATGTTCCTCCACCGGCGGCTCCGCCTTTTATTTTAATATTATCGTAACGAACTTTTCCTTCGTACATTCCCTGAATTGTGACTATGCCGTCCATAGTGCCGTTTGTGTCCATGCTTGCGCTTGTGTTGGTATTGCCGTTTAGCAAGAAGTAGACTCCAAGCGACTTGTCGTTCATAATGTAGTAGTCGGCGTAGTTGTCGTAATGCATGATTACACGGCCGCCAAGGCCTGCGATTGAGGCGTTGTAGCTAAGTGAGCCGCTGATGTCACCGTAAGAACTTTCTGAACCAAGCTTGTCGGTGGCGCTGCTCTTGTGCATAAGGGTGAGCTTCTTTTGGGAGTTGAGCGTTGTCTTTATGTATTCGCGCACATATTGGTATGTAGTCAAGGCACCGTATCCCTTGTCGGTGTTGGAGTAGTTGGCTCCTTGGCCTAGGCTGTTAAGCGAAAGGACACGATAGTAGAACAATTTTCCTGGTTTGGCAGAATCATTTGGATCGTCGTAAGAAAGACCAGCAATCGGCGACTCGTTGATTTTCTTAAAGCCTGAGTCAGGCTTTGTAGAGCGGTAAACATTGTAGCCGCCGTCAGCGCCGTCAAGAGGAGCTTCCCAAGTGATGCGAACCGCGTGGACGCCGTTCTTGTTGGCCGCACCTTTGTCAACTGTCTCGTTGGTGGAAACGCCAAGCGCGGCGTTGTCGCTGGCTTGGCAATTGACGGCGCATTTGGGCGCCGGGGCCACAACGTCGCTTTGGACGCTTTCAACCGTGGATGATTTTGTTGAAATTCTGTAGTATTTTGCGGCGGGAACAAGGCCTTGATAGTAGATGACTTTTTTGGTTTCGCCCTCGTTGTCGCCTTCGATGGTTCTTTCTTCCGGCGTAATGTCTGCCAAATTATAGGACGAGGCAAATTGGCCGTTTTGAGAGTTGTCGTAGTAAACCGTGTAGGTGTAGTTGTTGTAGTCCTCATAAATGCCGGAATTTATGGGGCAACCTTCGCTTCCGAGTGCTGATGCGAATGTGATGATGTTCCAATTTGTGTCGGGGGACTTTTCCACGCTCACGTCTTGCGGAGGGCTTACAAGGTATCCTTCCGCTGGGCCTGTGCCTGAGCCAATCGGGGCGTTTCTTCCTGACTGCGACATGGGTCCGGCAATCTCCACAGTGGTTCCATCTTGATCCACTGTTTTGAACGGCTTGATTTCGTAATAGTAGTAAACATTTGGTTTTAAGGATTTGTCGTCCGTATGTGTAAGCGTTGAAGAGCCGTCTTTTCTTGCAAGCTTTACAGATGTTGAATCTTTGGAAGAAGAGCGGTAGACATAATAGCCTGTGGCGTTCGCGGCGGCCTCCCATTCGATTGTAATTGTGTTGTTTGTGTTTCCGCGGCCGCTTGTAACGCGAACGTTTGAGGGGCGACCCGGCGCTCCGTCTTGTAAGGCGTAGCCGTAGGCTATCGCGCTCTGGACGCTTGTTCCGCCTGCGGACTGGGAGTAAACTGTGTAATAGTAGTCGACGCCTTTTTGAATCGACGTGTCAACCCATTGCTCCGAGCCGGCTGTGACTTTTGCCATTTTTATTGCGCCAGCATTGTCCTCAGACAAGCTGCGCCATATTTCGTAATTTTTGACGCCGTCTATGTTTGGCTTTTGCCATGAAACCACAACTTCCGTTTGGCTTTCGCCTTTGCTGGCGTAAACAGTGGGCGGAGGAGCCAAGAGCGTGGCTGAGTCTGTCATTATGTAATCCGCGTCTTCTTCTGCAGTTAGACCGTCTATGATGTTTTCTGCGGCAACACGGTAAAAGTAGGCGCGCCCATAGGCTTCGTTTTCCATGTTAAGCGGATTGGCCTTGCTGTCGTCGATTATCAAGTCCGTAAAGTAAGTTGAGTAGACGGACTTGGAATGTTCAAGAACTTCAAACTCTTCTCCGGTGGGAACGACCCATTTGCCGTTTTTTGACGTGGCTTGGGCGCGCTCCACTCGGTAAGAGGCGGCGCCTGCCACAGGCGACCAGCTTATTTCTATCCTGTCCTTTTGCGGAGCGGAGACAAAAATTTGGCTGGGCGGTGGCAGCTTTTCCAAGGCGGTCTTTGAAACCACAAGGGTGGAAAGCGTGCCGTTTGAGCCGGTGTTCTGCATTTCCACGCGGTCTTCGAACATCTCGGAACAGGAGGCCAACGAAAGCGAAAGCGCCAAGAGCGAGGCGGCTTTTATGTATCTAAATAATGTTGCTTGTTTTGCGTTCATTTTGTTCAATCCTCACTAGTTGGTTTTTGGGCCCCACCAGCCTAAGCTTGAGTTCTTGAAGTCCCAATTGCGGTCTGTGCCGAATTGAATCGGGAAGTATTCACGACGAGCGGAAGATGAAGAAGCTTTGTAAGAGTAAGAAGTACCGGAATAAGTTCGAGCGACATCGATTTTAAGGTCTTCTTCGCCTGAAGTTATGGTACCTACACCTAAGAGCGTTTTCTTTTCGCCTCCGCACTTGACAGTAATTGTCGCGTCATAAATGTTGCCCACTTCAGAATTGGCCGCCGACACATTCAAAACAGGTTTGTCTTCAAAGCACAGGAAGCCTTCATTCGCGCCCTGTCGCCAGAATGTTATATTGGTCGATGTTGTGGAAATAGAAACTGCGCTGGCATTAACGCCTCCAGGCGCGAGCATTGCGGGAGCGTAGCCGAGTTCGCCTGACTTGTTAATCTCAAAATGGTGATAATATTTGCCGGATATGCCGACACTCAACGAGCCGCCTTTGTTAGAGAACTTTCCGCCGGCAATGTCTTCGCCGGCTTGTTTTACATATACGTCGCCGGTGTTGCTGTAATCTGTTTTGCCGCCAGCCGCTCTAAAGAATCCATAAGTCATCGCAAGCATGGCGGCTCTTGCTAGCTCGGCGTTGGTTACGTTGCGCCATGCGTAGACGGGGTCTGGGTTGGTGGACGTGTCGTCGCCCCAAGAGGCTTCTATCGAGCCATTGTGCTCAAAGGCGTTTTCGTTTTCGCCAAGCGTTCGGGTGACGCCAATTTTGTAGTAGTGCTTGTAGTCGCGCAAAACGCTCAAAAGGCCTGTGTCGTAGGCTTTGTCGTTAGTGTCGACTGTTTTCGGCTTAAGCGTGATTGACTGGCTGATTGAGCCGGAATTTACTTTTTCCACCGAATCAAGGTTATACGCGGTCGGGAGGATTGGGACTGAAATTTGCTTAAGCTTGTTGATTGTGGCTACAGTGTTGTAGCCCGCGCCATAGTTGTTGTTCTTTACGCTTACTGTGTATGTCGCGTCTGTGGCAGGTCCCACAGCGCGCTCTGACGGGTTCCACAGCGTGTATTCAAATTTTTCCTTAAAGGTCGCTTTGCCGGAGTCGTCCGCAACATTTGACGCTTTGGCGTAAAGCGCAAAGGGATAGCCCTTGTTTTTGGCTTCGGTTTTGCTGTAAACAGTGTCCTTTGCGGCGGAAATTTCCGCAGTGTAAACGGCGTGAGGAGCCACATTTATTGTGTCGGCTGCGTAAGAAACTGCGTAATAAAAGGCCTTGCAGCGGTCGTCGCCTTTTGGCGTTACGGTAAAACTGTTTCCTGCCGCCGTGGCCTCCACTTTTGTCCATGTCGCCGCGTCCTCGGAACGCCAAAGCTTTGCCTCTCTGTTTTCAGTGCTGTACGGCGGCGTCCATGTAATCTTTACCCTGTGCGGGTCTTGGGACTTGGTTGCCAAAACGTCAAGGCCGTAGCCGTTGGTAGAGCCGGTGGCGGACTTGGCGGTTTCTTTGTTGTATGTTACAGCGCCAACCGTTGTTTTTGCGTCATTAGTATCAACACTGTCGCTCTCGGAACGCAATGGGAAGATTGTGTAGCGGTAGGGGTAGCCCCAGGCCAAGCGCTCCGCGTTCATTTTCCAGTTGTCGTCGGTTGAGTCGTTCGGCATGCTCTTGTCGGTAAGGACAAGCTTTTCTGTCGTTCCATCCGTGGTTGTGACCGCGCTTACATAGGTTGTTTTTATTTCGCCGCCAGCCGCCGGAACGACATAGGAATCCGATTGGACGCTTGTCTTGTTTGCGCTGTCCATTCTGTCGCGGCGCACAAGGTAAGCCGTCGCGCCGTCAACCTTGTTCCAGGTTACGGTGATTGTGTCGTCGCTTTGTGCCACGCTTGCGCTTGTCGTTATTCCGGCCGGGCCAAGGGTGGTCACAGTCTTGTTGCCTGTGGCGTCGTCTACGTCGCTGTAGGCTGTGATTGAAATGTTTGAAGGCGCGCCGGAAATTGTAGCGTCGTTGTAGTTGGCGGGCTTTGCGACGCAAAGCGTTATCAAGTCGCCTTCTATGGTCGCCGTTGTTCCGCCGTCAAATGTGGAGTTGAAGATTTCCACTCCTGTCTTCGTGCCGTTGTTGTCGGTTATGACAGCAAGGTCGGCGGAAGCGCCGCCGCCGATAGAGTTCGCGGTTCCCAAAGTGATTTTGTAGTGGTCTGCGCAGCAGACATTTTTGTCGCTCCACGCGACCGTGACTGTGTCGTAGGCGTAGGCGTTGAAATCCGCGGCGGGCTCTCCGAGCGTGTTTACGTCCACCGCGATTCCGTTGGGGTGGGAACCGTCGGCGTAAAGCTCGTAGTGGTAAGTGTGGCCGCCCTCAACGCTTGTGTCCTCAAATACGCAGGTTGTCGTTGTTTTTCCGTCGTCCTGCGTGGTATCTTCAAGCGATTTGGCTGCGTCTATAGTGGCCCACGGGATTATTGTCCAGGTGCTTTTGTCTTCTGTGTCCTTTCCTCGCTTTAGCGAATACTGGACGTTGTTCACAAAGGGCCACTTTAGCTGGGTCTTGTTTTTCCAGCCGCCCTTTACGGCGGATATTGTTGTGGAAACTTCTGTGGGATTGTCGCTTACAGGAACCGAGCTTGTGGCCGACTTGTAAATAAGACTTTTGTTTTGGTATTCGGCGGCGCTTGTGGGGTCGGAGAAATTGATGTCAGCACAAGCGTCTTCTGGAATGATGCATAGAATGTAATTGTAGCTTCCAAGTTGGGCGGCTGCGTTTTGGGTCAAGTCCCAAATTTTGCTGAGGCCGTTGATAGATTCGACGCTGTCAAAAACTTTTTCCTGGTACCAAGACAAAGTTGGAGGGGTGACGCTTGGATCGTCGCCCTTTTTGGTGAACTGTTCCATTATAGCGTAGCAGTAAGAGGTCGCCTTGCCCATTGCGTTCCAGCTGGCTTTAAACTGAACTGAAACGCTCGTGACCGCACTGCCGGATATTTCTCGGTAGAAGTTCACGACTTCAAAGGTTGGTTCCGCCGGTGTCCAGCCCGCAGTCGTGTTGCCCGTTCTGGAGCCTATGTTTTTATTGTAGTTTTTTGCTACAAGTTCGGGACATTCCGCGTCAATGTAAGACTTAATCAAATATTCGTATTTTATTCCTCGGTCCACTTTTGAGTCTATGTAGGTCGCGACGGTTCCGGCTTCATATTTTGAATAGTCGGACGGTTTTGTTGTCGTTCCGTCAAAATAAAGCTTGGCAATGTGCGGCGTTGTCGGGAAGGCACCTTCGCTCGCGCGCTTGCGGTAAACCACAAAGTAAAGCGGGCTGTCCACTATGTCAAGGACTTGGTCGTCGCTTCCAAATGAAACTTGGACTTTTGAAGGCAGGGTGATGTTCAAAGCTACGCCATCTTTGTTGTTGCCTTGGCTTGCGGTAAATTCCGGGGCTACTGGCGTATATTGTGAGTATGTGACTTTTGTGACGACGGCGCTTTTTTCCACGTCGTCGGGGTCCTTTATGGTGTATAATTCCACATAAAATTTGTAGGAAGTGTTGGCGGACAGATTATAGAATGTATAGGAGTATTCATTGCCGTTCAAGACCATTGAAAAGTCTTGGTTTCCGTCCGTGCAGTGGACTTCAAAGCGCGCGATGTCTTCGTAGGACGCAGAATTTTCGCAATACCATTGTATGGAGGCGCAAGTGTCCTCTTGTTCTATTTTGTCGATTATCGGGGTTGCCAGACTGGTGCCGGTCACAATTTCGCTCATTTCGCTTTCTTCGTCGTTGCCGTTTACCGAGCTAACTTTGTAGTAATAGGTGCGACCGGAAGCGACAGCGTCTTCGTATGTTGCGGAGAAGCTTTCGCCAACCTGCGTGAATGTTCCATTTGGACTGTCAGAACAATAGATTTTGTAGTATTTTGCTACGCTGACAACATTCCAGCTAAGCGATATTTTGCGTTTTCCACCGTTGCTAGCTTTTAACTCGACAGGAGCGTCGAGTGTTTTTATGCCTGCTATTGTGGAAGAGGTTGCGGGAAGCGTTGAGAAATTATTGCACGAAGTATAGGCAAGAATACATGACGCTATCAACGTCAAGCCCAGGCTCTTTTTTAGCAACGAAAAGCGCTTGGAAAGTTTCATAGTCGTTAAATCCTCTAAATAATTAGACCCTATCCCATCCCAATTTGTTTTAAATAACTATAATATTGTAAAGAAATGTGCGGCGCGTGTCAAGACGGCGCAAAAAACTGCAAAAAAGACAAAAAGATCCTGAAAAAAGGCCAAAAAAACGTAAAAAAAGTGAATGATATATGCGCAGGAGAATTTTATGGCAAACATGGAATCAGAAACTACAGATTTGGCGCGGATTTTTATGCAGTTCGGCATTTACAGAAACACTTTGTCCAAGGCTCACAATGACTTTGTAAAGCGGCAGTTGCAAAAAGACTATGACATTGTTACCAAGACTTATAATTTGCAAGGCCGTATTTACAAGGGAACTTATAAAGAGGACGCAGGTCGCAAGTTAAACAAAGTGGCGTACGAAAAAGAAGCCAAACTTGCCACTGTGCTGGCGGCCTTGGGATTTGACGTAATTTTGATTGAGGAAAATTCTGCCAAATCTGGCACTAAGCCCGATGCGATTGTCAATGGAATCGTTGTGGACTTTAAGGAAATCAAGGCTTTTTACGAAAAGGACGCAACCAGGAATACGTTAGGAAACGAATATCAACGTGGTATGAAAAAGGTTAATTCAGAGGGTGTTGTCATTTTTTTGCATAATTTTTCGGAAAGCTTTGTAAGAAAAAACATGGGGTTCAAGAAAACAAGGCCCGGAAAAAATGGACTTGCCTTATTCTTTCACGAAGATACAGGCACCCTGCAGTTGATTGACATGAAAAAAGTAAGGGCCGCCCAATTGGAACGGCCCATGTCAAGCAGAACATCCGGCGAAAGCGCCGAACACTCAGACAACTATTAATATAGCATGGTTTTGGGCTGTTGTCAATCCTCGCAGTGGATCCAGGTGAGCTCGTGCTTGTTGTAGTTTAGATGGACCACGCGGCTGTGGGGAATGTCGGCGAACTTTTGGGCGCAGGCCCAGTCGATTCCGCCTTGCATTTTTATCGTGCAAATCATGTTTTTGCAAAGGCCGCTGTCCAGCCATTTTTGGACCCATTCGTAGAGGCGGTCGGGGTAGCAGATTACGTCGCTAAAGACCCAGTCGCAGGCCCCGATTTCTTGCGGAGTCAGGGTAAAGGCGTCGTGGGCTTGGAAGGTAACAAGCGGGTTGTTCATCAGGCGGTCATCCAAGGGGGAACGGTCCACGGCCAGGACATTGGCTCCCAAGCCCGCCAAAACCCAAGTCCAGCCGCCTGGGCAGGCTCCCGCTTCAAAGCACTTTTGGCCGGCCTTGGGCAGTTGGGCTCCAAAAAACAGGTTGGCCAAAGTAAGGCTTTCTTGAACCTTTAGGTAGGCGCGGCTTGGCGGGTTTACGTGGTCTTCGACAAAAGAAAGCTTTCCGGCCGGCAAAGGATTGGACGTTTGGGCGCTGGCCAAAATTTGGTTTTGGCCGGTCAGCGTGTACAAGCCCATGGGGCTTTGGGGAATTGTGACCGGAAAAGTCCTGTCCTTAAGGTTTATGTAGGGCAGCTTTTGCTGGATAAGTTCGGCCCGTCTAAAAAATTGGTAGCAGCAGGGAGCCCAGTTGCGCTGGATTTTCTTTAGTTCCCCCGCGGCCTGACCTATCGACTCAAAAGACAGGACAAAGGGCTTTTGCATTACGGTCTGCGCGAACCAGGGAACAATGTCGTCTTGAGGGAGATTTTCAAAGTAAAAGAGGCGGCCGTAGCGCTGGGTTGGAGCCGCGGCAATGCCAAAACGTTCCGAAAGTTCGCTAAGCAAAAAGTTTTCGCAGCCTTCAAAGGCCAAAAAGGCTTTTCCGCCTGTTTCTTCTATATGAACTGGCATTGGGAGTCCACGATTTGGCTTTGGTCGCTCTGTTCGTCCTCTTTTTTGTCCTTAAGGGAATCCACAAAGGCCTTTAGGCGTTCGGAGTCGGGGGAGCGGAGGATGGTCATTCCCAAAACCGTCTGGCCGGAATCTTCGTTGACCCAGGCCGGGTGGCAAATCAAGGTAAAGTCGGAGGTGGAATTTTCGGCCACTTGAATCAAAAGAGTATAGTCGTCTTCAAGGTGTATCGTCACCGGAACCGAATAAAAAATCTTGCAGCCGTGGGCGCTTATGTCAATCAAGTTTCCCGGAAGGGCGGAAATCTCCTGGCACTGCACTCGGCCCAAAACTTCAAACCTTGGGTCCTGACGCGATTTTGCTCGCATACGATTATTCTAGCGCAAACTCGGGATAAATTCAATAAAAAAGCTCAATGTAGAAGCGTTCGAAAGGACGCGGCAAAACCGCTCGAAATATCAATTATGGTTTTTCAACAGAAAACACGAGCGGCCGCATTTTGTGAAAAAAACAAATAACGCGCGGATTGCAAAAAAATAGCGCGATTTTTGTTCTTTGCGGGGCGATTTTAGTTGACTATTTTTCAATTAGCGCATATTCTGACGGTGTCAAGGCAACCGGTTGCCTACGCGGCCAAAACGGCCGCGTTACGAGTTTTGAGCCGTTCCGTCTCAAAACATCGCACCTTTGTTTTATAGGTAGGATTTTTATGCGTTTTGTTGAAGAATTCGCTGGAATGCAGGCGGAAAAGTCCGCAGGCTCTATCCAAAAGTTTGACGGCCAGACTTGGTACAAAATCGCCAACGTCGATTCAATCGAGCCGTTTTTTATGACAATCACAAGTTCCAGCGACGCGTGGAATTTTATTTGGTCCAACGGAGCGCTCAGCGCGGGCCGCAAGGACGCCAACCGCGCGATTTTTCCTTACTACACCGCCGACAAAATTTTGGACTTAAAGAACACAAGCGGAAGCTTTGCCGCCGTAAAGGTCAAGGGCAAGGACGGAACTTTTGTTTGGGAGCCTTACGCCGACCAGGCCGAATTTAAGGTCGAACGGAACCTTTACAAAAACTCCTCCGGTTCCCACGTGATATTTGAAGAAATCAACAAGGAGCTGGACTTGGTTTGGCGGACCGAATGGACGTCAAGCGACAAATACGGCTTGGTAAAAATTTGCTCCATTAAAAATTGCGGAGCGTCCGACACTACGGTGGAAGTTTTGGACGGCGCGCAAAACATAATGCCGGCCTGCGCCAACACCGACGTTCAGACAACGACCTCAAACTTGATTGACGCCTACAAAAAGACCGACCTTGACCCGTCGGGCCTGGCGCTTTTTTCCATGTCGTCAGTTTTGACCGACAAGGCCGAGCCTAGCGAAGCGCTTTACGCCAACGTCTCTTATTTTACAAAAAAATCGCAAGTTTACCTTTCGCCCAAAACGCCCGACTTGTTTAGGCGCGGAGCGGACTTGCAGATTGACGATGTGCTTAAAGGCCTGCGCGCCTCTTGCTTTATCAAGCAGCAACTGTCGCTTGCCGCAGGAGCGCAAGAAAAATGGCTGCAAGTTTTTGACACCCGTTTGGAAGTAAGCGCCGTGGAAGTTTTGATAAAAGAGTTGGACGACCGCGCCGCGCTTGAAAAAAATGTTTTGGCCGACGTTGACGCCACCCGCGCCTTGCTGGAGGAATATGTCGCCGGAGCGGACGGCTTGCAGGACACGGGCGACCAAATCGCCTGCATGCACCACGAGGCCAACGTTATGTTCAACATAATGCGCGGCGGAGTCTTTGCGCAAAACAACACTGTAAACTGCGACGACTTTATAAACTTTATCCAAACGCGCAACCGCGCCAAGTCTTCGGACGCGCAGGCCATGGGCTTGCCAAAGACAATCGACTATTGCGAGTTGGGCGACTTGATTAGGCAAACGCGCGACCCGCAGTTGGAGCGCCTGTATTTGGAATACCTTCCGCTTTCGTTCTCGCGCAGGCACGGAGACCCCAGCCGTCCGTGGAACAAATTTTCAATCAACCTAAAGGACTCGCTAGGACAAGCGATTTTGGACTACCAAGGAAACTGGCGCGACATTTTCCAAAACTGGGAAGCGCTTGCGATGAGTTATCCGGTTTACATCACAGGCATGATAGCCAAGTTCCTCAACGCAACGACGGCCGACGGCTTTAACCCTTACCGCATCACGCGGAGCGGCCTTGACTGGGAAATCCCCGAGCCCAACAATCCTTGGGCCAACATCGGCTATTGGAACGACCACCAAATCATTTATCTTTGCAAGCTATTGGAACTGCAGGACAAGTACGACCCAAAGGCGCTTGGCCAAATGTTGAACAAAAAGATTTTTACCGCGGCCAACATTCCGTATCACATCAAGATGTACGCCGACATCGAGCAAAATCCTCGCGACACGATAACCTTTATGCGCGAGCTTAACCAAAAAATTTTGGACGACGCTAAAAAGTATGGAAGCGACGCCAAGCTTTGCTCAAAGGACGGAAACCCCTATCTTGTGACGATGGCGGCAAAACTCTTGCAGTTGATTTTGACCAAGCTTGCCAACTTTGTTCCCCAGGGCGGAATCTGGCTCAACACCCAGCGTCCCGAATGGAACGACGCAAACAACGCGCTTGCCGGCTACGGCCTTAGCGTCGTCACCTTGTGCTACTTGCGCCGCATGATGGTTTTTGTCAAAGGAATTTTTGAAAAGTCCGACGACGAAAGCTGGACCGTTCCTATGGCGCTCAAAACTTTCTTTGACCAAATTTCGGAACTGTACAAAAACGCCGACCTTAACGCTTTGCGCGACCCGGCGGCCAAAAAGGATTTTGTAAAAAAATGCGGCTTGGCTTTCCAAAACGAGCGCTTTGCTTTTTACGAAAAATCGGCGCGCTTGGAAGAAACCTTGGACCTTTCAAAGGCCGAGATTTTGCGCGCCTTGGACACATTCATCATGGCCGCCGAAGATTCAATCAAGGCCAACAAGCGCAGTGACGGCCTTTACCATTCTTACAACACGCTGGCGATCGGCGCGGCCGGAATGCAAGTGGGCTATTTGGAAGAAATGCTCGAAGGCCAGGTTGCCGTTTTGTCAAGCGGCCTCTTGAGCCCAAAAGAAGTGGCCGACTTGTGCGCCGCTTTGGAAAAGAGCGCGATGTACGAGGAGCGCCAGCATTCTTACATGCTCTATCCGTCAAAGGAATTGGCGGCATTTGTAAAAAAGAACATCGTTCCCAAGGCGGACGCGCAAAATATTGAAGTCTTGAAAAATGAATTGTCGCGCGGATACACCGTTCCTGACGGAGACTCGCTTGTTTACAACGATTCGCTTGACAAGAACGCGGTTCACTTTAACCCAGACTTTAGGAACGCCAACGTAATGCTTGAGGCGGCCGGCCGACTTTACCCCGACTTGCCGCAAGACCAAAAGGACGCGCTCGCGGCCCTTTACGAAAAAGTCTTTGACCACAAAAAATTCACTGGCCGCAGCGGAACCTTTTACGCGTTTGAAGGAATCGGCTCGATTTACTGGCACATGGTCTCAAAGCTTTTGCTCGCGGTCCAAGAAAATTTCTTTGCCGCAGTCCAAGCCAAAGATCCGGCCGCCAAGGAGCTTGGCGAGCGCTACTACAAAATCCGCGACGGACTTTCGTTCAACAAAACGCCCGAGCTTTACGGGGCCTTTCCGATTGACCCGTACTCGCACACGCCGCACAACCAGGGCGCCAAGCAGCCTGGCATGACCGGCCAAGTCAAGGAAGAGGTCATCACCCGCTGGGGCGAGTTGGGAATGTTGATAGATGGCGGAAAGCTTAGGATTGACCCGGCGCTCTTGCTCAAAAAGGAATTTGGCCAGGACGGAAAATTATCGTTCACCCGCTTTGGCGTTCCCTTTGAGTACAAGCTGTCGTCTGGCGGAGAGGTCAAGGTGGCCGTTGACTCCAACACATTTGGGGCCGAGCTTAGCCAAAACCTTAGCCGCGACTTGTTTGAGCGCAAGGGCAAGATAAAGCGCGTTGAGGTAGAAGTTCCCGCTTCGGCAATCTTTGGGTAACCTGTCATTGCCGGGCTTGACCCGGCAATCTCTTCTAAAGTTTTTGCCTGCAATTCCGATAATTTGACTATAGAACTATAAAACTTGAGGTCAAATTATGGAACAGAAAAAGACTTTATGGATTATTGCGGCCAGCGGCGTGTTTTTGCTGGTGGTGATCGGAGCCGCGCTTTTGCTCAACGCGCCTTCGTCAAACGCTCCTGCAACAGCTTCGATAACAACTATTGACACAACGCCTGTTACGGCCAAGGTCGAAGAGCCTGTCATCAGTCCTGTGGACACTCCGGCTCCTAGCAACGCCTTGGATTCGAACACATTGGCCTTTCAAAATATTGAGAACGGAGAGCCTGCCGCCGAAAACGCCGCGCCGGCTCAAGAAGCCGCTCCCGCCCAGACAACGATTGAGTTGAACACTGGAGCGTCAAGCGCCGTCACCGCCACAAGCCGCGCCGGCCAAGAAGCGCTTTCTAACGCCGCCACCAAGGCGACCGCCTCTACAATTTATACAGGAAATCCTGGAGCCAGCGAAGGCTCAAAGACTGTGGCCGCCGCTCCTGCCAAGGCGCCAGCCGCTCCCAAAAAGACAGTGGCCGCCGCTCCCGCAAAAAAGGCTCCGGCCCTTTCTTCAAAGTACTGGGTTCAGGCCGCTTCGTTCACAAGCAAAAAGAGCGCCGACAGCGCCCGTGCCACTTTGGACGACAACAAGATTCCTGCCGAAGTCTTTACTTACAAGGACAACAAGGACAACTTGTTCTACCGCGTCCGCGTAGGCCCTTACACAACAAAGAGCGAGGCTGAATATTGGAAGACCCGCGTGTGCAAGATTGACCTCTTTAAGGACACGCAGAGCTACGTCACTGAGATAAAGATGTAATAGCGGCTAGATTATGATTGCAAGGAACGGCGTCCAAAATTGGGCGCCGTTTTTTTTGTAGCAAAATTCGTTTGAATGGGTTATAATGGAAGTATGACCAATTCGATAATTGCGTGGGGAGACTCAATACTAAAAGGCGTGGTGAGCGGCGGCGACTCCAAGCGCTTTGACATTACGGAAAACGATTCGCTGACGCAAGCCTGCCGCGCTCTTGGCATTGAGCTGACCAACAAAAGCGTCTTTGGCTCGTGGATGACAAAGACTCGCCGCACCCAAGACCGCAGCATTCGCGCCGGCAACATCGCGCAAATGGCCATCATCGAATCCGGCACAAACGACTGCGACTACGACTGGACCGCCGTAAGCCAAAACCCCGACGGCGACCACTTGCAGCGCTGCCCCCTCGACGAGTTCAAAAAACTTATGCAGGAAGCGGTGGAAGTTTGCCGCCAAAACAAAATCACGCCCGTCATCATGATTCCCACGCCGCTTGTCCCCGAATGGTGGTTCAACAACATTTGCATCGGCAACGACCCTGCCGCGATAAAAAAGTTTGTGGAAAGAAAGTATGGGTTGAGCGGGGAGGGCTCGCAAGACCAAAACGCGGGCGGCCAAAATTGCTCGCAAGCCGGAGACTGCGGGGCGAACTCGAACGGCTTGAAAGACCTTAACTGCGGGGCCGACAAAAATTGTTTGCAAGCCCAAGACTGCGGGGCGGCCGCCTTGCGCCTTTACCAAAACCAAGAATTGTATTCGCTGGTCGCGGCCAACATCGCCCGCGCGCTTAACGTCCAAATCGTCGACATTCGCAGCGAGTTTTTAGCCCACCCCAATTACAAGACCCTAATGTGCCTGGACGGCGTCCACCCCAACCAAGCCGGCTACGATTTTATGGCAGAGGTGTGGAAGCGGGAGATTCCGGGGCTGAGGGGGGAGTTTTAGGATTTGTCAAAGTCGTCGGCAATCCAAAAATCTTTCTCAAGTCCGCCCAATTTGCGCGAAAAGCGCGTGGTGTTTTTTGCCGTTTTTGAGTTGAAAGAAAAGAGTTTGCGCAAAATCAGCGCGAGCATTTTTCTTAATTGCGCGCGAGAAAGAATGTCTATCGAATTTTCAAAATCAGCGAACGCAGCGTCTGACATGGCAACCTCCTGTATGCAAATACTATAAATTGCAAAGAGGTGGTTGTCAAGAAAAAAGAATTGCAATCCTCAAAAAAAGCATAGCAACTTGACAGTGCGAATTAATCAGTTATAATAAGAACTATCGCCACGTGGCCGTAGGGGTTGTTGCAGGTTGACAGGACAAATTAATCAGTTATAATGTCATGCGCCGACTCCTGTAAACGCGTTGAGTTGCAGGTTGACAGGACAAATTAATCAGTTATAATCGGGGTATGTTACCTGCTCGCCTCCCATAGGTTGCAGGTTGACAGGACAAATTAATCAGTTATAATATAAGGTTGAATTTATT